>CALRVT010000026.1:0-61565 GCA_943371675.1 Chitinophaga pinensis
ACAGAACTGTTGCAGGCAGTAATGCTTTAGAACAATACCAACCGCAGGTTCAAAATATGTATAAAGATGTGGCATCTTGTCCGGATGAATATTTGTTGTGGTTCCACCATGTAAGTTGGAAATATAAAATGAAGTCTGGTAAAACATTATGGGACGAACTTGCAGGAAAATACCAATCGGGTGTTAATGATGTTCGTTCTATGCAACAAAAATGGCTTACCCTTAAAGGCCTAATAGATAAAGAGCAATTTGAACAGGTGAACATGTTGTTAGCTGTACAGGAAAAAGAAGCGGTATGGTGGAAAAACGCTTGTCTCTTATATTTTCAAACATTCTCCAAGATGCCCTTCCCTACTGGATTTGAGCTGCCAGATCGTAATTTGGAATATTATAAAAGTTTACGGTTTCAGTTTGCTCCTGGAAATGGGGGCAGTAATTAATTTAAAAAATACCATTCATCATGATACATTTAAAAAAAGGATTTTCTTCTACCATCTTGCTCTTGGCAATTAGTACCTGTATAGCACAAAACAAGGGCACTCTAAAAAAGCAACCCATCTCTCAACCCTTGGTATCACATATTTTTACAGCCGATCCTTCTGCACATGTATTCAATGGCAGGATCTATATTTATCCTTCACACGATTTTGAAGCCGGTGTAAAAGAAGATGATCTTGGAAGTCATTTTGCCATGAAAGATTATCATATTCTTTCAATGGATGGGATCAATGGAAAAGTAACAGACCATGGCGTGGCACTGGATATCAAAGATGTTCCATGGGCTGGAAGACAAATGTGGGCGCCAGATGCAGCATTTGAAAAAGGCACTTACTACTTATACTTTCCTGTAAAAGATAAGACTGATATTTTTAGAATAGGTGTAGCAACCAGTAAAAGTCCAACCGGACCTTTTAAAGCAGAACCAACACCCATCAAAGGAAGTTACAGTATTGATCCAAGCATATTCAAGGATTCAGATGGAAGTTACTATATGTATTTTGGTGGCATTTGGGGTGGTCAGTTACAAAGATGGAATCATAACCAGTATGATGCCAATGCCTCCTTGCGCAAACCCAATGAGGAAGCCATTTTACCAAGAGTTGCCAAAATGAGTGCAGATATGAAAAGCTTTGCAGAAGAGGTTAGGGATGTGCAGATCCTGGATGCAAATGGAAAGACCTTTCTTGAATCAAACAATGATAAACGATTCTTTGAAGCAGCCTGGTTGCACAAATACAAAGGCAAATATTATTTCTCCTACTCTACCGGTGATTCACACAATATCAATTATGCTATTGGTGATAATCCTTATGGCCCCTTTACTTATAAAGGAATTGTTTTAAAACCTGTGGAAGGTTGGACCAATCATCATTCCATCGTTGAAATAAAAGGTAAATGGTATTTATTTTACCATGATGTACAGATCTCCGGTAAAACACATTTAAGAAATGTAAAAGTTACTGAACTGAATTATAATACAGACGGCACAATTCAAACTATTGAAGCATATAAATAATTTCAAAACAAAATTCCATGAAAAAAATAACCATTGCGATCTGCCTACTCATCACGCTTACTGTTACAGCGCAGAATGAGATCAGTTTACAAGCAGATAAAGGAACAGACATCATCAACAGGAATATTTATGGTCATTTTGCAGAACACCTGGGTCATTGCATTTATGGTGGTTTGTATGTAGGTGACAATAACACTAAAATTCCAAATAAAGATGGGATACGTTTAGATGTGGTGGATGCACTTAAAAAATTGAAAGTTCCCGTTTTACGCTGGCCTGGTGGTTGTTTCGCTGATACCTATCATTGGAAGGATGGTATTGGTGCAAAAGATAAAAGACCATCTATGTTGAATGTATGGTGGGGTAATGTAAAAGAAGATAACAGTTTTGGCACAAACGAATTCTTGAATATGTGTGAACTCTTGGGTGCAGAACCTTACCTCAGTGGCAATGTAGGCAGTGGCACTGCTCAGGAACTGGCAGATTGGGTTCAATACACCATCCATCCAAATAATAGCAGTCCGATGACTGACCTACGTAAACAAAATGGTCGCGCCAATCCCTGGAAGGTAAAATACTGGGGTATTGGGAATGAAGCATGGGGATGTGGGGGGAATATGAAACCAGAATATTATGCCAATATTTATCGCCAGTATGTAACATTTATGACCAATGGAAATCCCAGAGAAAGAATTTTCAGAATTGCTTCGGGTGCCAGTGATGCAGATTATAATTGGACAGAAGTATTGATGCGAGACATTCCTCATAATATGCTTGATGCAGTAGGTGTGCATCATTATTCGGTGATCGATTGGGGCAAGAAAGGCCCTGCTACCGGATTTTCAGAGGAAGAATATTATACCACCATGCAACGTGCACTGCAGATGGAAGAGTTAGTAACGAAACATAGTGCCGTAATGGACAAATATGATCCTAAGAAAAGAGTTGCCATGGCAGTAGATGAGTGGGGTGGCTGGTATGATGTAGAGCCCGGCACCAATGGGGCTTTTCTGTATCAACAAAATACCATGCGTGATGCCATGATTGCAGGAACCACTTTAAATATTTTTAACAACCATTGTGATAGGGTAAAAATGGCCAACCTGGCTCAGATAGTGAATGTATTGCAGGCAGTGATTCTTACCAATGAAGAGAAAATGCTGTTAACACCCACTTACCATGTAATGGAAATGTATAATGTGCACCAGGATGCAACTATGTTACCTATATCTGTTACCAGTAGTGAATATAAAATGGGTAAGGAAAAATTAAAAGCTATTTCAGCTTCTGCCTCAAAAGATAAAAATGGTTTAACACATATTTCATTGGTCAATATTGACGCCAACAAAACACAGGATGTTACCATTAAAATCAATGGCACCAATTATACGGGTGTTACCGGAAAAATATTAACATCAGATAAGCTTCAGAACTATAATAGTTTTGAAAATCCGGAAAAGATAAAGCCCGGATCATTCAACAATGCCAGTTTGAGTGGATCAAACCTGACAGTTAAAATCCCACCATTTTCAGTTGTTGTGCTGGAATTAAAATAATTAAAATCAAAAGACCATGAAAATCTTTAATGCTATCCTCCTGCTATTTTTGATAGTTTCCTGTAATACTGAAAAGAAGTATCCAGAAATAGGTGAGATCGTAAAATTAGATTCTTCCTTAGACAGTATTATTTCATCAGGAGAAAAACCGGAAATAATAGCTGAAGGTTTTGAGTGGAGTGAAGGCCCCTTATGGATAGAGGATCAACAAATGCTTTTGTTTTCAGATGTACCCGCCAATACTATTTATCAATGGACAGAAAAAGAAGGAAAAAAAATATACCTCACTCCTTCCGGCTATACTGATCAAAAAAAACGAGGTGGCGAAACGGGTTCTAATGGTTTAACACTTGATCCGGAAGGCAGGTTGGTTCTTTGTCAGCATGGTGACAGAAGATTGGCCTTCATGAATGCCCCTATTGCTAATCCAGAAGCTTCTTTTAAGACAATTGCAGATAATTACCAAGGCAAAAAATTAAACAGTCCCAATGACGCGGTATACAATCAAAAAGGCGAGGTCTATTTTACTGATCCTCCCTATGGTTTAGAAAAAAATATGGAGGATAGTTTAAAAGAAACGCCATTTCAGGGTGTGTATATGGTAAAGAAAAACGGTGAAGTTGTATTAGTACTTGACTCTATTACGCGGCCAAACGGTATTAGCTTTTTACCTGGAGAAAACAAATTGATCATTGCTAACTCTGATCCTGCGAAACCTAATTGGTATTTGTACAATGTTCAGGAAGATGGCAGTTTGCAGAATGGCAGTATTTTTTACAGTGCTTCCGGATTTGACAAGAATACAAAGGGCTTACCTGATGGAATGAAAACTGATAAACAGGGAAATGTATTTGCAACCGGACCAGGTGGTGTATGGATCTTTAACAGTGCAGGAAAACTTGCCGGTAAAATTTTAGTGCCCGAAGCCACTTCTAATTGTGCATTGTCGAAGGATGAGAAAACACTTTTTATTACCAATGACATGTATGTATTGAGAATGAAATTGAGAAAATAATTGCTTATCGGTTTATAAGAAACAAAAAGAATCCATTATGAAATTGTTTAAAACAAAGTCAGGCATTTACATTCAGAAAAAAGATGTTTTTTATAAGGTTCCTGAAAAAAAATGGGATCTGTTTATCAATGATGACAACCTTCATAATAAGATGGAAGCAATTACATTAAACACATCTCCTTTAACTAATGATATATCCTCGTCAAAATGGAAAGCCCCTATAGAAGGACAGGAATTATGGGCTTGTGGCGTAACTTATTTAAGAAGCAAGGTAGGTAGACAGGAAGAATCAAAGGCTTCAGGTGGTAGTGATTTTTATGCAAAAGTATATGAAGCCGAAAGACCAGAAGTGTTTTTTAAAGCAACTGCCCATAGGGTTGTGGGAAATAAAGAAAAAGTTCGGATAAGAAAGGATTCCAGCTGGGATGTGCCCGAGCCTGAACTAACACTTTTCACAACTTCATCAGGTAAAATTGTTGGCTATACTATTGGCAATGATATGAGCAGCAGAAGTATTGAAGGTGAAAACCCTTTGTATTTGCCTCAAGCCAAAACCTATGATGCTTGTGCAGCGATAGGTCCATGTATTTATGTGCCAAAAAAGCCTATCTCTTTAAGCACCCTTATCCGTTTGCAAATCATTAGAAATCATAGAATGGTATTTGAAGGAGAAGTGGCTCTCAATCAAATGAAGCGTTCCTTAGAAGAGCTGGTTTCTTTTGTTTATCGTGCCTGCAGCTTCCCCAATGGTTGCTTTATTATGACAGGAACTGGAATAGTGCCAGGAAATGATTTCACCTTACAATCAAAAGACGAGATCATCATTAGCATAGACGAAATTGGCACACTCCAGAATACTGTTGAATAATTGATGAAAAATTAATAAAAATGAATAGATTAATTACAAGCCTGCTCAGCATTGCACTGTTACAAACTGTGTCAGTTAAAGCTTTTCATTTTAGTGAGATAAAGGTGCAAACAAGTACTTTTAATTACGACAGCACCAAAGGACTGAAAGATTATTTTGCCGGGCATTATACGATGGGTGTTGCCGTATCGCCTATGTTATTGAAAACAAATGAGGCAGGTTTGGTTGTAAAACATTTTGGAAGCATGACTGCTGAAAATGCCATGAAAATGGGACCCATACATCCGGAAGAAGGAAGGTATTTCTGGAATGATGCAGATTCTATTATGGCATTTGCCACAAAAAATCATTTAAAGATGAGGGGGCATACACTTTGCTGGCATAACCAAACCCCAAGATGGCTATTTACGAATGCTTCCGGCGATACAGTAAGTAAAGCAGTTTTATTAGAAAGGTTAAAAGAGCATATTACAACCGTTGTTAGTCGTTATAAGGGACGTATCTATGCCTGGGATGTAGTAAATGAAGTGATTTCAGATAATCCGAATGAGTTCTATCGTAACTCAGCATGGTATAAAATATGTGGAGAAGACTTTATCGCAAAGGCTTTTGAATATGCACACGCAGCTGATCCTGATGCCCTACTATTTTATAATGATTACAATGAGATCAACCCTGTTAAAAGAGAAAAGATCTTCCAAATGGTGAAGAAGCTGAAAGATGCAGGTGTGCCCATTCATGGGCTTGGCTTGCAGGGTCATTGGGCTATTAGTGAACCTACAGAAAATGAACTGACAAAAACTTTTGAGCTTTTTTCTAAGCTCGGCCTAACCTTACAAGTTACAGAACTGGATGTTTCTGTATATCCTAAAGAACACAATGCCAGAGAAAAAAAAGCGGAAGATTACAATACCGTTTTTACTGTTGAAAAAGAACTTGCCCAGCAAATCATGTATAAAAGGATCTTTTCCGTATTTGAAAAATACAAGTCACATCTTTCCGGGATCACATTCTGGAATGTTTCAGATAAAAGAAGTTGGTTGGATAATTTTCCTGTTAGAGGCAGAAAAGATTATCCCTTGTTATTTGATAAAGATCTGCAACCCAAAAAAGCATTTTGGGATGTAGTAAATACCATACAATAGTTTAAGACTGTATATAGTTCTGCAGATGAGAAATAGTTTCCTGTTGAGTTTTGATGGTTTCTGTAACCAGGTCATTAATAGAAATAATCCCGGATAGTTTCCCATTTTCAATTACGGGCAAATAACGAATATGGTTATCCGACATTAATTGCATACAAGCTTCTACCGAGTCAGAAATTTTCACCTGGGGAAAATCTGTGGTCATGATTTCACCTACGGGTGTATTGCTGGAATGTCTTCCTTTTAAAATTACTTTTCTCGAATAATCTCGTTCTGTCATGATACCTAAAAAAATTTCATTTTCTTCCACTACTACTGATCCAATGTTCTGATCAGACATAATTTGTAGTGCTTCAATAACAGAAGTAGAAGGAGTTACGGTAGTTACCCAGTTACCCTTCCGTCTGAGGATGTCGCTAACTTTTCTCATAAGGGCAGATTTTACACAAAAGTTAATTATTTTTTTTTGCACCTACAATTAAATTTATTAGCTAAAAAAAAGGGCTGATATCCATTTCATTATAAAAATTAATTTTTGATAAGGTGCCTATTTAGGTTGTTTGGAGAATAATTTAGCCGGGAGAATGTACAATTTTCGTTAATTCAGAAAAAATAATCATATGAGATAAATTCATAAAGCAATAAAGGTTTTACTGTGAATTTCCTTTCAATGCAATTATGTGGTTAATTATTTTGTTCCTTTTAATTTGTCTTTCATTCTGTCAACTAAATAATAGATCATTGGAACTAAAAACACGGTCAAAATTAAAGATGAAAGAAGTCCACCAATAATCACCCAAGCAAGTCCATTTTTCCATTCTGCTGCTGTTCCTGATGCCATTGCAATTGGAAGCATACCAACAACCATTGAAAGCGTTGTCATTAGAATTGGTCGCATACGACCCTTTCCAGCTATGATTAAAGCTTCTTTATAATGTTTACCTTCTGCTTTTAATTGATTGGTAAAATCAACAATTAAAATAGCGTTTTTAACCACTAAACCCATTAGCATAATTAAACCAAGTAAGGCAAACAAACTCAAATTACTTAAAGACAAATTCAATGCGAAAAATGCCCCAATTGCCGCTAATGGAATAGAAAATAAAACAACAAATGGATAAATAAAATTGTCATAAAGTGCTACCATAATCAGGTAAATCAGCAAAAACGAAATGAATAAAACCGTGCCTAATGCGCCAAAGCTATCATTTTGTCTTTTGATGTCGCTACCCCAAGTCATTTGTATTCCTTTGGGTAGAGGATTTTCTTTTAGATAAGCTACTACATCGTCTGCCACAGTTCCTGATGCTCTACCTAAAGCGTCAGCGGTAAGTGTAATAGCGGGCTGACGGTCTTTTCGCTCCAATAATGAAGGTGAATTATCTTGTTCAACACTTGCAAACTGTGATATTTTAATTGGAAAACCCGAAGAGTTGATGATGGAAAGTTGTTGAACATCCTCAAAGTTTTTTCGGCTATATCCATCTAACCAAATTCTGACAGGATATTCTGTCCCGTTTTCAGTTAGGGTTGCATCGTCATTACCAGTAAAGGCTGTTCTTAAGTTCAATCCAACATAAGCCGTTGTTAAACCTAATCGTTGCATTTTATCTTTGTCGGGAATAATTTTGTATTCAGGGCTACCTGCTTCAACGGATATGCGAACGTTATCAGCACCAGGTATTTTTTCAATTACGGTTTTTAGTTCATTTCCAGATCTCATCACCAACTCCAAATTGCTTCCGCTTAAAGTAATTTCAATTGGTGCAGAACGAGGTATTAAACCTAAAGCAGCCATTGAATAATTTATACTCGGAAATTTTGTTTTCAATTCCTCACGAAGTTTTTTCATAAATGTTTCTGTCGGTACATTTTTAAGCTCCTTTTTGGACTTCAACTGAATAGTAAATTCTGTTTTGTTTGCAGAACCAACACCTAAACTTCCAATGCCTGTGCTAGGTCCTCCAATATTGCTGAATATCGTTGCAACTTCGGGTTGTTGAATAATGTATTTTTCAATTTTTTGAGTAATTAAGTTATTTTGCTGAATGGAAGTGGATTTATCAAATTCCAAAGCCATTCTAAACTTCCCTTGGTCGCCAGTTGAGATTAATTCTTTGCCAATAATTCCTTGTTTCATAATACCTAAAGTCATTACAAAAAGCAACATAACAATTCCAGTAAAAATTAATTTATGGCTTAAAATCCATTCTAATTGTCTGCCATACCAATTAGTGAAATTTTCTAATTGACGCTCAAACCAAAGCAAGAAACGATTGAAATAATTGGTTGGTTGTAAATCTTCTATTTTTCCAATACGTGAGGCCAACCAAGGTGTAAGAGTAAAACCAACCAATAAACTAGTGAGTGTTGAAGTTACTACAACTACCGAAAATTGTTTGAGCATATCGGCAACAAACACTTGCAAAAAAAGAATAGGTAAGAAAACAACTACGTCAACCAATGTGATAGACAATGCCGCAAAGCCAATTTCCATACGACCATCCATTGCAGCAGTTCGTCTATCTTTACCCTTGTCTAAATGCTTTTGAATATTTTCTAATACCACTACTGCATCATCCACCAAAATACCAATGATTAAAGACATTGCGAGCAAGGTCATTAGGTTAAGTGTATAACCCAAAAGCCACATAACAGCAAATGCTGTAACCAAAGAAGTTGGAATGGCTACAATTACAATTAATGAGTTTCTGAAACTTCTTAGAAATAAAAGCATCACCAAGGAAACCAATATTACCGCCAAAATCAAATCAAAAACAACAGAATTTACAGCTGCAATTGTATTGTCGGTGCTGTCGTCTGCAATAATAAATTCTACACCTGTGTTTGAATTTTGTTGTTCAATGGATTTGAATTTTTCTCGAACTAATTTTGAAACATCAACAGCATTTGCATCACCTTGTTTTTTCAACATTAAGCCAATTCCATTATTACCATTGTAACGGCTAATAGAAGTTGTTTCTTTTATACCATCAATAACATCTGCTAGATCTTTTATATAAACTGGACTCCCTATAACAGGCATTGCAACTTGAACGTTTTTAATGTTATCTAACGATGTAAATTTTCCAGTTAAACGAACTGAATTGCTTTCTTTTTCGGTTTGCACTTTTCCAGCAGGTAAGTCTAAGCCCGAACGATTAATAGCTTCAAAAATCTGAACCATTGAAATTTTATACAATTTCAGTTTGTCTTGGTTTATTTTTACTTGTATTTCTCTTTCTTCACCTCCTAAAACGGTAATCTCTGCAACGCCTTTTATTTGTTGAATTTGTGGCAAATAATCATCTTTCAATTTTTGATAAAATTCAGTAGCTGAGAATTTACTTGTTACACTAATTGACATTATAGGCAAATCATTTGGTGAAACTTTACTCATAACAGGACTTAAAATATCCTGTGGTAAATCTTTACGAATATTGTCAATATAGCGTTGAGCATCCTGCATAGTTTTATCTAAATCTGTTCCATATTTAAGATTTGCTATGATGATAGATGCATTAGGTAATGATTTTGTAACCAAATAATCAACGCCTTCCAAATTAGATAGGGCATCTTCAATTTTTCGTGAAACGGAAGTTTCCACTTCGTTAGGTTCAGCACCCGGATATACTGTTTTAATTACTACTACAGGCTGATTAAAGTCAGGCATTAATTCATAACTCAAATTTTTATACCCTATAATACCTAATAATGTAAATACACTGAATAAAACTATTATCAGCGAAGGACGTTTGATTGAAATTTCTGTAATATTCATTTTACGCTGATTTTATTAACAGTTACATTCGCACCATCAAAAAGATTTATAAATCCATTTGTTACAATTACATCACCTTCCTTTAATCCACTTGAAATAATTGCATTATTATATATCTTTTTTGAAATAGAAATATTCTGCAATACAGATTTTCCGTTTCTAATCAAATAAACTTGTAGTTGATTGACTCTGCCAATTATTGCTGATGCAGGAATAATAATTCCTTTTTCTTGGGTGTCGTTTTTCAAAATCACCTTACCAAACATTCCCGATTTTATTTTCAAATCGGAAGTATTGTTTACCATAAACTGAATAGGAAAACTACTGCCCATATTGGCTTTACTACCTATCATAGTAGTTTTTCCAGTTAATAGAATTTCAGAATAAGCATCTACTGTTAGAGAATACTTTTTATTTAATTTGAAGTTGCTTAACTCATTTTCGGAAACATTTACAGTGAATTTTAAATTTGCAATGTCCGTTATTTGAAGTAATGGAACTCCGGGTGCAGCAAATGCCCCTTCTTCACTTAGTTTTGCAGTAACTACTCCTTTAAAAGGTGCTTTGATAGTTGTTTTATTTATTTGTTCCACCAAAATAGCTTTCTGCACTTTCGCAGATTTCAATCCCAAAATGGATTTTTCTAATTGAACACCTTGAATTGCATCTGCTTTAGCCAAAATTGTATAGCGGTTTACATCAGATTGCAAACCTTCTAATTGCACTTCAATAGTTTGCAGTTGTAATTTTAGCAATGAATTATCCAAGTGCACTAATGATTGACCCTTGTTTACAACACTTCCAACGTCAACTGAAACTTCATTTATCTTTCCTTGTATTTCGGCACTTATTTTAGTTTCCTTATTAGGTTCAAATGTTCCTGGATAAGAATATTCGGCATTCGCATTTTCAATTTGTAGTGTGTCTGCCTGAACATATATTGCTTGTTCTTTTTTGTATTGATACACTTTATTAAGCGTAATTTCTTTGTTGTTCTTCAACTTGATTACTACAATGGCAATTATCGCCAATGGTACAATAATGTATAGAGCTTTTTTTAGCATTGATGTTTTTGTATTCATTGTTGATATTATTTAGTTGTTGAAATATTTCCAGTTAGTTTTTTAAGTTCGAGGTCTGCTTTTAAGTAATCAATCACAGCGTTTAGATATATTTGTTGTGCTTCACGCAAAGCATTGTCAGCAAGTAAAACATCAGTTAGACTTGCTATTCCTTGTTTTTGCTGGATAATAGTATGGCGGTAAATAGTTTTCGCCAATTCAACTTGTTCTGTTGTTGTTTCTACAGATCTTTTAGCAAGCATTCTTTGCAATTTTACATTTTCAACCTGCATATAATTTTGATCGGTGAGTAAGCCGAATTGTAGTTCATTATTTTGCAATTCAAATTTTTTCTGAATAATCTTTCGTTGGGTAACAGTGCCATTGAACAAAGGATATGATAATTGAATACCTGCATAGCCAATAGAATAAAAATCTAAAAAGGAGTTTGGAAGTCCGTTATATCCAAAACCTGTTGTGCCATACATTCCAATAAGATTAAGCGAAGGCAAAAATCTTGATTTGTTTAGTGTGCTTAGTTCACTTGACAATAAACGATTTTGATTTTTTATAATACGAATATCTAAAGTTGATGAAGGAGTATATTCATTTGTGTTTTGATATTGAATGTTTGCTTCAATTTGTAGATTTTGTTCAATAGAAATACCCATTGCAAATTTTAACGCATTTAAAACTTGCTCGTATTTATTGCTGATGCTTTCTTTTTGAGTAATTAACTGGGCAACCTGTAATTTCACCTTGCTTACATCTGTTCCTTTGACAAGCAATTGTTCATTGAGCAAATGCATATTGTTTAAAAGTCGAGTAGCATTTATAAGATTGCTGTCAACAAAAGCTAATTGGTTATTTAGTATTTGTGCGTTGTAATACAGATTCGAGATTTCAAAATAGACTTGTTCTTCTGCTTTTTGGTATTGTAATTCTGTTAGCTCTGATGCAATTTTTGCAGTTTGAATTGCTCCGTAAACTTGCGGATTATACAGTGTCATTGCTAATTGTAAGTTTGCATTGATAACATTAGGAACACCAAATTGAATTGCCTTATATTCTCCTGTGGATCCGCCAAAAGCAGATAATGGCATTAATTGATAGGGAAGGTTAAAGTAATAGCGATAATCGCCATTGGCTGATACTTTGGGAATTAAATTTGCTTTCGCTTCTTTCTCTTTTTGCTCACCAATAACAATATTGTTCCTGCTCATTTGTAGGTTTTTATTCCGAACCTGTGCTGTATCAATACACTTTTGTATTGTCCACACTTGGGCTTGTGCTGCTTGAAATCCTATTAAAAAGAATAGCAGGAATATGGTTTGTTTGTGAATACTTACTAACATAATTATTAAAAAAGAATTTGAACTTATTTATTTACGTGTACCTCCATGCCCACCCGCTACTATTCTCAATATTTTTAAGCTTAAAAAAATGTACTTAAAAAATTGAATGATTGGGTTTTGCATTTTTGAATGCTCTGATATTGAAATTTTTTGTGTCATGTCTATTTTTTTTATTCGAAATTGCTTACTCAGGAATTAACCACCAAAATGGTTTCATTTTAGCTTTATAAATAAAGGCATAATGCAAAGTCAGCTTAAGCCAGTGACCTGCAAGGCCAATGTCACCAAAAGTTTTCTTTAAATCCCTGCCATGTGATGTTGGAAATTTTTTATAATCAGGAACTATTGGGAAAGTTGTAATACTAATCCCGCTTCCTTTAGTCATTCCATAACCAGCAGAAGCAATACAAGCAGCTCCCATATTACCCATGGATCCTTTATGTTGAAGTGATACTTTTCCATTTTTTATGGTATCAATAATATTATCTGCCACTAATTTCGCAGTAATTCCAGATGGCATTCCTGTTCTTGGAGGTGATGGAAAAATATCAGTGCCATTTTTGCTTTTTCTTGGTCTTGAAATACTATGAGGCGGTGCAAATGCAATGCCTGGTGCAAAAATATTGGCATAACTAGGATTTTGATATGTTTCTGGCCAGTCTTGTACTGACCATTCTTCATAAGGTTTTGCTGTGTAATCGGCATCTACTATCATAAATCCTTTGAAAAGTTTTGAAGTAATATCGTTTTCATTTTTATCAAATGCTTTAAAACCATGTCCTGAAAATGAAGGAATCAGCATTGCAAAATCATAGGATTCTGTTTTCTGTTCTCCTTCTAAATTTTCATAATGTGCTAAACCATCTTCAATTTTAGAAACACCCGCACCTAAAATCCATTTAATCCCACGGTCAGCAAAAACCATTTCAACCATTTCACTGGATTTCATAGTCTGATTGCCATAGGTTAATAGCATACCATCCATTCCAAAGTCACCCAATTCATTTTCGTTTGAAATCCATGTCAGATCTATATTTTCCCTTATACCAAAACGCACTAATTCTTTTTCAACATTTAAAATATATTCGAATGCAGCACCCTGACATGTGGCTTTAGCATGACCAGTTCCAATTAATATTTTGGCTTTTTTGTCAGATGCTTTAATGTCTGTTATTAATTTAAGCAAAGCTTCAGACGCATGTGTGGCATGTTCATAAGTACATACAGAATAAGCCTTGTTTTTTCCTGGATTCAACCCTTCAGTGAGTTCAAAAGCAAGTTTAGGTCCAGTAGCATTGATTAGAAAATCATAATTTACTTTTTCTTGAACTCCAGTATTCTCGCCAAAAATATATTCAACTGTTACAAATGCCTTTGTTTCAGTGGCATCGCCGTCTGGATGAAATGAAATTACTTTTGCTTGCTTATAACCAATGCCTTTTCTTTTATACAAAGGTTCTAATGGAAAAAATACTTCTTCAGATTTCATCCGCCCTATCCCTACCCAAATATTTGATGGCACCCATTGATAGTTGCGATTAGGTGAAACCACTAACACTTCATGCGCTCTAGAAAGTTTTCTTCTTAGATGTGATGCAGCAGTATGTCCGGCAATGCCTGCTCCAAGTATGAGTATTTTTGCCATGATATTTTATTTAATAAGAATTAATTGACTTTCAATTGTTCCTTCAATCCAATGATTTACCATTGGTTCAATGTTTACATAATCACCCGATAGCAGGGTTTCTTTTATGCCGTTTTCGTTTTCAAAAATCACTTCCCCTTCTATACAAATCAAAAGTGCTGGAGTTTTTGTCATATGTTCTATTAATTTTTCGCCTTGTAATATTTGTATAGCAGTTGCATTGACCTGTTCACTTTTAAAAAGTGCAGTTGCTGAAACGGGTTTTTCGCGGGTGTGTAATTCTTTTATGTTCATTGGAAGTTTTGATTAAATAATGAGAATGAAATTTGAATGTTTTGAAATTGTTTTCCTGCTTCGGCTTGGTCTTTAGTTTCTGAAAGTTCTTTTACCAAATCCATGTAGGGTTATAGCCACTTTTGCAGTTCATCCTGTGCTTTGTCTTTCATTCTGCAATTAGAAGCAAGAAAATCAATTTTGGATTGCTATTTTCAATTCGATTTGGTTTTGATTAGTGTTAAAAGCGACTGTATCATATTGTCCCCCTTTCTACTAATGTCAAATTGAAAATTTGCAACCCTCCATTTAAACATTTGTAGTCGGAAAGTTCCCATCACTATATGCATTAACTCATCGGATGTTATTGTATTTGTAAATGATTTCTTTTGTTGACCTTCCAAAATAATGGGCATCAAGTGTTTCATTTTTACGCCCATTATTTTCAAAATAGTTTCGTTGACACGTTGACTTTCTTCCATCAGTCCGTCAGAAAATACCGCCACTACAAAGTGAGGGTTCTTTTTAAAAAATGAAAATTGATTTTGAAATAGCGCTGTAAATTTTTCTTCAGGTGTTTGTTCACTAGAAACTGCTTTTTTGTATCTTTCATCCATACTTGTAGCTAGATATTCAAGTAGTGAAATAATTATTTCTTCCTTACTTCTAAAGTGCCTGTAAATGGCACTTTCAGAAAACTTCATTTCCTTAGCAAGGTTCTTAATGGTTAAGCCACCTACTCCCGAAGCAGTCAATATTTTTCCTGCTGCTTCTATAATTTCAAGTTGTCTGTCTGAAATTGCTGTTGTCATTTGTTATTAGTTTATAGTTTTCATTTTTAAAAAAGCAACTCCTAACCAAATCACTGAAGCCGTCATTGCAATTGCTCCAATTAATACTAAAGCAGGAGGTAAACCCAAATACACCTCAGTTATTATTCCTATTGGCATTAATAAGCCTGTAAGTGCCAACCAAGAAATGGCTTTCACGTTTTGAAGTTTGTCTCTGAATTGCAGAAGCAAATAGCCAATTAGGATATTTAGAAAGGCAAACAAGTTCCCGTGAACGTGAGCCAGTCTACTTTCAAAGTGCTTGCCGAGACTATATGAGTTTATCCATTCTTCCTTTCCCTCAGCAAAGTCACGGAGATAAATAAGTAGAAAGCCGTAAGCCATAAAAAGCCCCATTGTCAGGAAGCCGATTGAGATGTTGTTTTTGCCGTTCATTACATTAAAATTAGTTTTGTGAGTGAATATTCACTCACAAAACTAATTAAATAATCTCATGCCCCAAAGTATTTTTTAATGTATCGTCAAAAATGAGGAAAGTCAACTGGAAGGGTAGAAAATTAACATATTTTGGGTATGCTGTGTATCAGCTAAACTTATTTTGTAAAATTTGGACAGCGAACTATTTAAACCTCTCCGTTTGCTTTAAGCGAAGGTAAACTGGATCGAGCCGCTGATTTGTTATGGGGGATTTGCTAAACGAGTTGAAGTTACTTGTAGTTATTTGGGAATAAAAACTTAGTGGAATGTATTCCTTTCAATGCTTGTACAGACTCCTTTAGGCTTTCATATGTCATCTGATATGCATTATTAAGAAAATAAAGCCGTAAACATAAAGAATTGAAAGTAAAAATCAAAGCCATATTTGCTCAATTACAAAGCAAAAAAATAAGCCTTCCAATATTAGGAAGGCTTATTGATACCCCTTTAGGGGAAGGTGGTTTCTAACTAGTCTTTAATGCTTTATCAATTAAGAAAACCATATTAGCCCTGTGTGCTTTTGTTTCTTCGTTACCTGCACTAGCTGCACTTATTTTTGTTCTCAATTTTTTCAAAGTATAATAAGCAGCCCCTTTAGATACAGCATCCAAAGGTGAGTTATCGGCTACTAATTGTGAAGCACCTCTTACAAATGAGATCTGTAAATACTGACGGTAAACATTTACATTGCCCGCCATATCCGCATCAAAAATACCTTTCACTAAATCATTCATTACATCTGCAACGCTGTATTGGTTACCGTATAAGCGGCTATTGGTAATACGCTGTAAAGTAGATGGGTGCAGGATATGCGCCAAAGTGGTATTGGTTTGAATGGCAAGGATACTTCCTGTGATCTTATAATCTTCACCTGTACCAGGCTGATTAAACCCTCTTCTCTGCCATTGTAAATAAGGGAATACTTGGGCATCAGCATCAAAAGCATTAGGAGCAAAAATATACTTTGACAAAAGATCCATAGCTCTTTTTTGCTGTGCCAAAGGTACAGGTGTGTAAGGTTTAGTACCAGAGTTTTGTTCAGGTAAGGTTCTGTCAATATAAACACCACCAATAATTCTACTAACTGCGCTACTCATATCTGCTCTTTGTCTGTTCAGGTTGCCATAACGCACACGTACTTCTATATAGGTATTTCCTGTTTTGGTATATTTCTGTACCAATTTACCCATCAGGTTATTAACCAATTTAAAACGATCTTCTGCATAAGCGATCTGATCGTTAGACATGTCATTTACATTCACACGTGGATCGATTGCTTTACCCGGGGCACGCATATCATCTCCATCGTTACCAAATGCCAATTTAGGATCACCACTTCTGGATAAAATTTTTGAAATCACCGCTTCTTCATTACTAGCATCAACCTGTGTATATCCATATTCAATTGCCCAAAGATCGTAAGGACCGGCTTTGGTGGTATAGTAGTCGCCTTGCTTGCTTCTGTCTAATGATACATTGATAGAAGGATAATCCATTACAGATCCTATCAACCCAATACTGCGTGTAATAGAAGTATTGTGTACCTCGGCTGGCGACAACATCTGACTGGCTTTCATATTATGGTTTAATCCAAGTGTATGTCCCATTTCGTGCATGATCAGATAAGTAAGAAATTGTTTGTGCATCTCTTTGATTTCTGCGGCACTAGCACCCGACACTTCCAATGCTGTTAATCCGGAAGTGTATTGTGCTTTGAGTTCACTTGCTAAACTACAATTGGCATGGTGGTTCATGGTTAAACCTGGTAGTGGTTGTACAGAAGGACCATTAAATAGTTCATCAAAAATAGGTGTGCCACTTCCTGATGCCCATTCTACTGAAATATCTGTTCCTAATATTTGTCCGGTTCTCGGATTTACAAAACTTGGTCCGATGGCACCATAAGAAGGTTGTGCAGAAGATACCCAACGAATCACATTGTAATGTATATCTGCTGGATCCCAAGTGGCATCATCAGGCATATATTTCATTTGTAATGCATTTTTGAAACCAGCTTTCTCAAAAGCTTCATTCCATTTCATTCCAGCATCATAAATAGTTTGGCGAAATTCAACTGGTGTAGTATTCTCGATCCAATATACCAAAGGTTCAACGGGTTCGCTCATGGAAGCTTGTGGATCTTTTTTCTTCAGGCTCCAGCGGTTAATCATGTCTTTAAATGGTACGGGACTAATACTAGTTTGATTATTTCTTTCCTGCGTAAAATATCCAACTCTTGGATCATCTCTTCTAGGTGTAAAGTCATTTACAGGCATCGCAATAAAGCTGTGTTGCATACGTACCCTTACATAACGGGGATCTGCAACATCTAGCCCACCATCAGCTTGTGTTGTAGGATTATCATAAGACAAATCAACAACTACGTCAGTATTATCCGGGAAAGAACGAAGGTTTGCATATTTAGATTTAGCTGTAATCAGCATCCCTAAATTGAAAATCTGTGCAGTAAAAGGACTGGGTGTAAAAATAGGCTTTACAGGATCAAGCTTTTCGCTCAAAAATAGTGCATCACCACTAACCAGATATCCCAAAGAGTCTTCAAATCCAACCTTGTCGGAATAGAATACTGCTTCCGGTTTATCAACTTCAGAGGTCTTACTTACTGCATTTTCCTTATCGTAATACAGAGCGGTATTTACTATTGAAAATTCTAATTTATCGTATGCCTTTTTAATTTTAAATACGGCAGTATTACGATGCATACTTTGATTTAAAAACAAAGTAGTTGGTCCACTAATTGAAAAACTCTGGTAAATAAATTCTTTACCTAACTGGTCTTTTTTTACATAGATCTGTACACTTCCTGTTGCAGTATCCTGAAACAAAGTAAACAGTCCTTCATTCTTTTTCTGCCCTTTGGTTTTCTCTGCCAAAGTTTGTTTTTTAGGTGGTGCAGATTTTACACTATCAGAAGCTGCTTTTACAGCAAGGGGTGCTGCAGGTGGCGCTTGTGAAAAACCAACAAAGGCAATATTTGCTGCCAATATTGTAGACAATATTCTTTTCATAGCATTATTTTAGGACGATTAAAATAAAGATAATATCAGAGAAATGGTGATTTTGAGTAAGGTCTTTATACAAAAGCTTGAAAAACAGGTATAAACGGTTAAGATTTCACTGTTTTATCGGTTTCAAGTGCAATATTTCGAGCTACGACCCTACCAGTAGTCCAGGCATTTTGAAAATTGAAACCCCCGGTTATACCATCAATATCCAACTCTTCCCCAGCAAAGAATAAACCGGGTATTAGTTTGCTTTGCATGGAATAAGGATCTGCTTCATTCAATTTAATGCCCTCACATGTAACAAATTCATCTTTAAAATCGGTTCTTAATTTGTTTTCAGGGTAATCGTTTAACTATTCATGTACGTAAAAGAAAACTGCAATCCATATGGGTTGCAGTTTTCTTTTAGACCTCTCACAGATTTAATGAAACCTATTGTTAGAATCAATCCTGCTTTTTGCCATTCAGATGAAAACCTAAACCCACTTCAAATTGCTGGCTTGCATTATTGGTTACTTTGGAATTGGTATTATAAAAAAAGTTTGCCTCAATAGTTTGATTAAGCAATACACCTGCCCCTGCTCTGATATTACCTGATGTTTGATAAACCAGCATTGTCTGCAACAGTTTATTATATTCAAACTGCATCCCAAGATCAAAAATGGCATCAGTGGTTTTGTAAAGGCGTAACATAGCCAATGGTTTTAGTTGGGCTTTATCGGATATAGCCAATGCATACATTCCGCCAAATTGTGCAAAAGCCAGATTAGCATTTCCCTCGCTTTTAACAGAAAGATTATCTCTTAAACGAAAGAATGATGCACCAAAAGTGAACTGTTTATTCGTATATACTAATCCGAGATTTCCATCAAACTGGACACTGGAATTTATGTTGTTGTATAACAGTGGATCGCCTCCACTTTGAGCGTCATAATTCAAACCCAGCCTATCGCTCGACATGGATAATGTTATCCCAATCCTTAACTGCGAAACAGGGGTTAATTTAATTCGGTATGCATAATTGAATAATCCATTGGTCCTTTTTAAAATACCTGTTACATCACTCACAATCTGCAAACCTGCTGCTGAATTGGCGCCAAATAATATCTCGCCACTCACTGCAGATAGAACTGGAGCTCCGTCAAATCCTACCCAGCTTCGGTTTTGAAATGCGTAGATCTTATTCCCATCGGCACCTGTAAAACCAGGGTTCCACAACATCCGGTTCTGATAGTACTGGCTCATACTGTTGTCCATTTGTTGTTGAGCTGTTGCCTGTAACTGACATATCGATAGGAACAATAAAACGGCTACCATTATCTTGTTGCTGTATTTCATAATCGTCATTTTAGTTTTACGGAATGAATTCATTTTTTAAAATCAATTTTATCTATCGCACCAATGTTATCGTCCCTTTTTTAACTTCCTGCCCCTTTACGGTTAAAATATAGAAGTAAGTATCTTTCACTAATATTTTCCCGTTAATAGAACCATCCCAGTCATTGGCATAGTTGGCTTTTTCATAAAGTAAGCGGCCCGTTCTGTCAAATACCTTCAGATTATTAATCGGGTACTGATCCAAGTTCCTGATCACAAAACGGTCATTAATACCATCCCCATTAGGCGTAAATACATTGGTTGGTGCTACATACAGATCTTCAACAACTGTTACACTCACACTATCTTTTGCAACACAGCCTTGTGTGCTGGTTACAGTAACCACATAATTAGTATTATCTGTAACCCTTGCTATAGGATTAGCAATAGCAGCACTGCTTAAATTTGTAGGTGGCGTCCAGTTATAAGTAGCAATTGTACCCGTGGTGGTAGCATATAATGGAACATTCAATCCTTTACTGATACGTGGTACAGAAGACGAAGCTGTAACAGTAGGAGTTGAAATAACTGTAACCGATGCACTTACCGATGAGATGCAACCCGAAGCACTTGTAACCGTATAGGTGATAGTAGCTGATCCTATACTCACTCCTTTTACCAAACCGGTACTACTATTTACGGTTGCAATAGACGCATTACTTGTGGTCCATACACCACCTGCAAAGCTATTTGCCAATTGATTGCTGGCACCTGTACAAATCTGAAGCGGACCTGTAATACTTCCCACAATTGGTAATGGATTTATGGTCCACAAACTTGCATCGCTGCTAATACTGCCACAACCACCCGAAACGATTACGGAATAATTACCCGTTGCGGCAGCTGTGAGATTTGGATTACTATATGTAGCCGAGTTGGCACCTGCTATAGCTGATCCGTTCTGATACCATTGATAGCTTAAGTTAATTCCTGTTGCAGTAACCCTTATGTTTCCAGAACTACCAACACATTGCGAAAGCAATGCTATAGGTGCAGAAGTAATGATCGTTAAAGGATTAACGAAAATGTTTTTGGTAACTGTTGTTGATGAACAACTGGCATTGGTTGCGGTATAGCTTATAACAGCAGTTCCGGGCCCAACACCGGTTACAACACCAGTAACATCTACCAAAGCAATTGCAGTATTACTACTGCTCCAAACGCCTCCTGCAAAATCGTTTACAAAATTGGCAGTACTGTTCACACAAATTGTATCAGCACCGGATATCGGTTCTAACACTTTCAATGGGATGACAGAAACAGTGCTTGTAGCACTATTATTACTGCAACCATTGGCATCTTTTACTTGCACTGAATATTGTCCGGCAACGGAAGTATTATAAGTATTGCTTGTTGCAGTACTGATGATATTGTCATTATTAAGCCATTGATAAGAAACTGCAGCTGAAGTAGCGGTTAATTCAGCAGACGATCCTGCACAAACTGTTTTATCAGTTGAGATGCTAACTACAGGTAATGGATTTACAGTAACTGAAATTGGACATGAAGTGGATGTAACGGCACCATCTGTAACTACCACCGTATAATTACCCGTAGCTGTTGGTCTATAGCTTACATTAATGGCACCAATAATATTGGTTCCACCAACCTGCCATTGGTAAGTAGGATTGGTATATGCTGCGGCATTTACATTTAATGGAACAGAAGCACCTTCACAAACCACGGTACTTCCACCAGCAGTAGCAGAAGGTGTGGCAGTAACTCGTGTGGCAGCTGATGTTGTAATGCAATTATTTAAATCAGTTACTCTCAGGCTATAGTTATCCGCTTGCGTAACAGTATATTCAAAACCAGTTGCATTCAATATATCGCCACTATTATTGCGCCATTGATAAGTATACTCGGGAATATTATTGATTGCTGATAAAGTAATACTGGTAGTAGCACAATTACTGAAAGCAAGTTGTGCACCTTGAAGTATGGTTGCATCCGGATTTGTAAATACTTCAACCTCTATCGGGTCGCTACTAACTGCATCAATACCGGTTGTAACTGTATAAGAACCGTTTGAGCTAGCTGTATAACTGCTACTCGTTGCGCCTCCCAAAATTACACCATCCTTATACCATTGATTACCGGAAACTGCATTTGAACTTAGTACCACAGAACCTCCTGAACAGAAACTAGTGGCTGATCCGGCAGTGATCACAGGCTTTATTGTTGCAGCTTTTACAGTAACCAATGCACTTACAGAAGCAGAACAGTTACTTGCATTTACTAGTGTATAAGTAATGGTTGCCTTACCTGGTACTAAACCCGTTACCCCTCCATTTGCATTTACTTTTGCCACAGCCGTATTGCTACTGCTCCATATGCCACCCGCTGGCAAACTCAATAAACTTGCACTGTCATTTACTTTGATAGCAGTTGTACCTGTAATAGCTGTTGGTGTTGGCAATGTATTAATCGATACTACTGTTTCAGAACTTGTATTGATACATCCATTGGCATCGGTAACCCGAACACTATAAGAACCATTTTGAGATATATTAAAACTACTTAGCTTAGCACTGTCAATGGCATTGCCACCTATAAGCCATTGATAGGTGTTGTTTCCATTGACCGTTGCATTTAAGCTTAATGGGGTACCAGCACAAACACTAGTTCCAGGGCTGGCTGATACTGTAATAACCGGTAAAGGAAATATCGTAACACTAATTGCACAGGAAGTAGAACTTAATCCACCACTTATCACAGTTACACTGTAATTTCCTGTACTTGCTGCAGCATAAGTGGATGCAGTTGCATTAGCTATTACTACCCCATCTTTCAGCCATTGATAAGTTGGATTTGTAAATGTACCGCTCGCACTTAATGAAACGGTATTGCCAGCACAAACAGAAGTACTGCCCGAAACTGTTGCCGAAGGTATTGCAGACACTTTGGTAACAGCTGATACAGAAGAACAATTATTGGCATCAGTTACTTGCACCCGATAATTACCTGTTTGTGGAACTACAAATTGTTGCGAAACAGCACCACTGATATTCCCATTATCATTCATCCATTGATAGCTAAATCCTGAACCAGCATTGGCATTGAGATTTATGTTGGAAGCATTACAATTAGCAAAAGCGAGTTGTGTTCCTTGTACTATAGAAGCAACCGGGTTTTTGAGCGTAGTTATAACGATCGGTGTTGATGTAAGACTGGTACATCCATTCGCATCAGTGAGATTGGTTGTTATAGTTAGATTACCCCAGAAATTTAATGCATTTGATTTGGCATAAAATATATTGTCTGCATACCAATTCACTTTATCTAACCCTGAGTTAAGAACCACATTTTTTCCAGAACAAATAGTTGTAGGTCCGCTAGCATTAATAATAGGAGTAGCAGGTATTGCATTTACGGTAACACTACTATTAGATATACTTACATTTTTTGATGCAGCACCAACCGAAGTACAACTTATAACCCCACCTGTTGTTGCTGTGGTAGCTGAAGCAGCAACACGTATATACACAGATGTGAGCGCTACTGATCCACCACTTTGTGTAAGGGTTAGGCTGCTGCTGTATATACCTGCCGCAGTAGTTGCCAATTCAAAATTGGCTGGCGCAGTTATATTGATATCTCTTGTTAAATTTAGTCCGCTTACTGAAAAAGATTGCGGTGCTGATGCGGTGCCCGCACAAGTTTTGAAGGAACTCAGACTACCTGTAATATTTAAGGTTGGTACAATAACACTCAATGTAACAGTAGTGGTACTGGTACCACTTGCGTTTGAAGCAGTAATTGTATAAACAGTTGGCGCTTTTACTTCTGTAGGTGTACCATAGATTGTACCGTTTGTATAATCAAAGTTTAATCCGGCGGGTAATGAGGGACTAATGAGATAACCATACTGAGTAATTTTTCTGATCCTGTCATTGAAAGGATCAGCAACAATTAAATTCCCCAATGCATCAAAAGCAATACTATTGTTGACTTTAAACTTTGCTAAAGTTGCAATTGAAGTATCGGCAAATCCAGTAGTTGAACCAGCAACGATAGTTACCAAACCTGTTTTAGATATTTTCCAGATTTTAGCATTGCGACCATCCGCAGCATATAAATTTCCTGATGCATCAAAAACTAGACTTCGAGGAGAAAATTTTGCAGCTGCTTGTGCACCTATCATAGAATCTAAACCAATTGCTCTTCCTACAAATGTGGTAACAGAACCAGCTGGGCTGATCTTTCGAATTTGATTATTATAAGTTTCCCCAACATATACATTGCCTGTTCCATCAACCGCTATACTCTGTGGTTCATTAAAACTTGCTAAAGCACCATTAAGATTATCTACTGAACGGTTTTGTCCATTACCAGCCAAAGTGGTAACAGAACCAGCTGGGCTAATTTTTCTAATTTTATAATTATACAAATCAGCAACATACAGATTTCCTGTAACATCAAAGGCCAAGTCTGCTGGATATTTAAAGCCGGCCAAAGCACCGTTAACATTATCAACACTAGAATAAAGACCTCCGGCAAAAGTAGTTACTGTGCCTGAAGTATTTATTTTCCGAATACTATTATTTATTGCATCTGCAATAAATAGATTGCCGTTTGCATCAAAGGCCAATCCTTGAGGAAAATTAAAACTTGCTAAAGAACTGTTTGTATTATTTTCAAATCCTATTGCACCATTACCTGCAAATGTGGTTACCACTCCAGTGGCACTGATCTTTCTTATTCGATGATTGTAAACATCAGATACATAAATATTACCGGAAGAGTCTAAAGTAACTCTATAAGGAGTATCGAACATTGCTAATAAAGCATTATTATTATCGGCATAACCTGGTTTTCCTGTTCCTGCCAAAGTAGTTACCCCCATAGCACCTTGAGGCACTATTCCACCATTGTTAGAAAGTGCAAATGGTGTTATAGCAGAACCCAGATTATACACTTGTGTATTACTTGCATAACTAATATTGGGAACGGCCGGCAGTACAATTACCGTAAATGGATTATTGGGTGATATACAACCTGTAGAACTATTTTTAACCGTTATATTAAAATTATAAGTTGTAGCTGCACTTGTAGGTACACTTACACTAATAGGTGAAGAAACCAGCGAGTTATTGCTTATAGGAGAAAAATTACTCATAGCTACAGGGCTACCAGATGTAATTGAATATTGATTGGGACTGCCTGAAGTTGCGCTATAGGGCAGTTCAAAAGAACTGGCATTATTTGATATGGCTGTTACTGTACCCAAACTAATAGTAGGCAAAGGATATGCCGTTCCTAATACAAATATAATTTGTGAGTTTGCACCTGCAGAAGAACAGGTAATACTACTGGAAGGACTACCCGTTGCTGTTGCAGCCAATCGCACAAAAACGTTGGTTAAAGCAACTGCTCCACCACTTTGTGTTAATGTTAAACTGCTGCTATAAACTCCTGAAGCCGTTCTAGCTATTTCAAAACCTGCAGGTGCGGTAATAGAAATATCTGCTGTTAGATTGGTTCCGCTGATTGCAAAAGATTGTGCTGTAGCTGCAATTCCTGCACAGGTAAAAAACATTGAAAGGTTATCCGAAGCAATTATCACAGGCGTATTGGTAGTAGCAATATTTATAGTTGTACTATTGCCACCACTTGCATTGATTGCAGTAATGGTATAATTAGAAGCATCACTTACTGCTGTTGGTGTACCACTGATAGTACCCGTAGTTGTATTAAAAATTAAGCCGGTTGGCAATTTTTTACTGATACTATAGCCAATCAAAGATATTTTTCGAATCTTATTACCCCCATAATCTGCTACATATAATGTAGTACCTGTAACATCTACTGCAAGTCCGCTGATAGAACCAAAAGTTGCCAAAATACCATCGATATTATTTGCTGAGCCATTTATTCCGCTACCAGCAAGTGTTGATACGGCGCCTGATGTACTGATCTTTCTTACTTTACGTCCTGTAAATTCTGATACATATAAATTACCAAAGCCATCGATTGTAATACCAAAAGGATTATTAAAACTGGCAAGGGTACCCGTATTATTATCGGATGTAGCATTTGCTCCCGAACCTGCTATGGTAGTAACCGCACCGCTTGTGCTTACCTTCCTGATTTTATTATTACCCTGATCTACAACATACAAATTGCCTGCAGCATCAATAGTTATTCCATAAGGATTGGTAAATGTTGCTGATGTGCCTATTACATTATCTAATGATCCGGATGCACCAGATCCCGCAAAGGTAGTAACTGCACCGGTAGTACTGATCTTACGGATTTTGTGATTACCATTATCCGTGACATATATGTTACCCGTTGCATCTAACACGATACTGGTAGGTTTAGAAAAAGTAGCCAATGTACCAATTGCATTATCTGACGAACCCGTTGCCCCATTACCTGCAACCGTTGTAACTACTCCCGCCGGACTGATCTTACGGATCCTATTTCCAAAAAAGTCTGCTACATATACATTACCAATAGCATCAACAGCAACGCCAGTTGGCGTATTAAAAGTAGCAGATGTGGCAACGGCATTATTAGTACCTCCAGCTGCACCAGTACCTGCATAAGTTGTTACTGCGCCTGAAGCACTGATCTTTCGAATTTTATTATTACCAAAATCAGCAATATAGGTATTACCTAAACCATCTACTACAATGCCATGTGGTAAATTAAAAGTAGCTAAACCACCTATAGCATTATCTGCACTACCAGCGGCACCGGTACCTACAAAACCTGTTACAGCACCGGGCGCTGCTGCAGGTAAGGCAGAACCTGAATTAGTAAGGGTTAATGGTGTGATAGGCAAACCTATGATATAAGATTTGGCACCTGCCGGATAACTAATAGAGGGTAATGTTGGAATTGTTTCTATCACTACATCATCAAAAAAACAATACATGCCTGTGGCATCATTGGTTGTAATCTCAACACTGGTTACATTAAAAAAATCCGACCCCGGAGTAACGGTTTGAAAATTAAAAGAACCGTTTTTGAAAATTACAGAAGAACCTATCTGGCTTCCACCTCTGAAAGCTTTGATGGTAAAGGTAGTAGGTGTATTTGCTGAGTATTCATTAAATTTAAAAGAAGTTAGTTTAAAAGCCGAGATTCCATCATTATCAGTAATGGTAAGTTTATCAGCATTCGTTGAGGTACCACTAGTAATGCCCAATGCCAAACCACCCGCATCTGCAGAAACTTTAAAATTGGTACTATTGTCGTTTATATTTCCTGTGGCTGCGGCCCTGTTATATACAAACTTATACGAACGGCCGCCCGATGTTGAAAAAACGCCACCCGCAACACCGATAAAACTTTCAGCCGTATAGGAGGTGCCAGAAAAGTTGATGGTGCCCTGTGCAAATAAACCTTCGCACAACAATACAACAACTCCCAAGAATAGAAATGTTCTGATGTACCTATTAAAAATTTGCTTCATAATTTTCTATTTTAATAAATGAATCGATAAGTATTTAAAGTTTGATAATTAAAGGATTCCTTTCAATTGAGTAAAATGGCTTATGGAAAAGTCGGATAAAGTCCCTCTGTCGATATGATATAATTCATCCCTAAAAAAGGCATTCTGTTTTCATGCGCCAGTCCACCACCCGTATTGCCCACTGTAACGCTGGCGGTACCTCCACCAATTGACAAGCTTAAACTGGTACTTCCTGTATAATTTACGGTTAAGTTTAGCGGCCAATTGGTAACGGCATCTGCTATGCCATAAGCATTTACCTGCTTATTAATTACCGGCGCTGCATTCACAATATTGGGCACCATCGAAGGCACATTGGTAGCACTTGGCGTATTGGTGGTACCTGCTGTTGCAGAAACCGCCAAACTACCGGTTGCAGTTATGGCAGGTAAAGTACCAGTAACATTACCACGTAATTTTGCTACTGCTGGGTGTATATGTTGAGGTATTTGTGCAGTGGATAAGGTTATATTTTCACTTCCCCCAGTTTGGGCAAGTGTATAATTGCTCTCTGTGTTTGCCAATTGTCCAACCCCTACAGGAACCCTACCGCATAAATTGGGCAAAGCGAAATTGTTGAATCCATCACCTCCATAGGTGGTACCGAGTAATGAAAAAAGAGCCTGATATTGTGAAATAAATAATAATTGTCCATTACAGACAAGCCAACCTTGAGGTATCAAGGAACCGGGCCATAAGATAATTGTAGCTAAAATGGGATCCATGTGTTTTGGTTTTATGGTGTTGTTAATGAATTACTATCTTGATTCCCAGGCTTTTGAATCTTCTGTTTTTTTATCTAACCTATCCAATTGCTTTTCATACGATAACCAGATCAATAAGATAAATAGCAGCCCCACTGATATGATCGTTATGATGACGAACAAAGATTTTTTTAAAAATATTTTCTTGGAATTCATATACCAGACTTCACACAATGAAAATAGATTGTGATACAGGCTCTTTGCAAATATTTGGCATCACAAAAGCGCAACAAAGGAGTAATAAAAACGCAACAAGGCGGTTATCAATGGATTAAGTCAGATATAATATCAATCGACTAGAAAAGAAATTGTGATTTATAATCCTACCGGTCTTCAAAAATGATAATAGACCTTAAATGATACACAACAGAAACGATTTTATCATAGCAAACTCTGAATTACACAATAAAGCCCCGGCTATTTTTATAAACTGCCGGGGCTTGGTAATAGATGAGAGACCGTTATTTTTAAATAATGAAGACTGTTTTATCTGTTTTTTCCATAAAATCGAACTAGCTTCCGTGTTGCTTCAAGTCCGCCGATAGTACCCGATGACTCGGGTTGTGTTACAGGAAAACCAAAAATAAAACTATAGTCAGTTTGAAATGTATTTGTTGCATTTCCATGGCAACCCATACAGCCCCCCATCAGATTTCTTTTACCATTATATGCATTAAAGGCCGTATCACCGGTTGCTGTAAAATCAGTAATTGTACCCAAAGTATCAAAACGACCGCTGAATTTCTGCAATATATAATCAGATTCAACCACACTATTCGACTGATAATACGATGCAGAATCTGGACCGTGATAATCACCTCCTGCATTGGTTTTATGTATGGGTTTGTATTGAACATTTATTAGTTTGTAATTCATCCAAACAGGATCTTTTCTCAGATGTTTTTTGCCATAGTCTTTTATAGCAGCATGTGCTTTTTTATTAACGTCAATAATATCCTGTGGGATGGGATTCAACCGCTTATTGATTCTAATTGTACCTGTTGTAAGACGAGAATTTGAACTTATATTTTGATAATATAAACTCTGTCCAGGTATTGCATTGGCTATTTTGGGCGAGAAATGCATAGGTGTTCCATTGGCTAATGCATTGGTAACTTTTAAAGCGGGAGTTAATGACTCATCGGGATTTATCAACATATTTCCGTCTGCATCTTCTACTGGATTACCGCTTGAGTCAAGTATATTATCATTCTGTTCAAATGTTGCAAAAATAAAATAGGGTGCAGTTTTAGTTTTCTGAATAATATGTAATGCAACCATTCCGTAAACTTCATCATTATAATAAATTTTTTTTTCTCTTTTCGGGTATGTGCGAACAGTATCCATAAAAAATTTTCCGCTATTCTTTTCAGACTCTGTGAGTAATCGCCATGCAGTTTTAATTTCTATTGTATTGTAAGGCAAGCTGATCAGAGAATCACCCATTCCTGGCTTTGGCGTAATTTTATTGGCAAGTATATAGTCTTTAGTAGCTTTTTGAGCAAATTTAAAATTACTATTATTATTATACCAGCCAGTTTTAACTGCATATTTATACTCTTGTTTATTAGCTTTGGCCATATAAAGCATTTGCGTCGGATATACTCCAGCATACATATTTGCCTGCCCGATTTCATTAGATTCATCCAAGTTCACCCAAGGTGTACGTGAAGAACCTTCACCATTATATGGTTGTATCTGACCATCAATTGTTTGTGTACTATCCGGATTATAAAAATACTTCGGTTGAAAAGTAGTGTCGTTATA
The DNA here is from genome assembly GCA_943371675.1 of Chitinophaga pinensis. Classification (GTDB taxonomy): domain Bacteria; phylum Bacteroidota; class Bacteroidia; order Chitinophagales; family Chitinophagaceae; genus Sediminibacterium; species Sediminibacterium pinensis_I. The sequence continues at coordinate 29,880 of CALRVT010000026.1, forward strand.
CCCATAATCCGGTTTTGAAATATCAAACCCATGCGGTGGTAATCCATTACCCGGAAAGATTTCAACTTTATGACGAAAAGTTTCCCAAACCAAGGGAATCCCAGGTGCATCTGCGCCAAATGGTATACTGTTATCTGCAGAGTCACGATAACCAACTTTGGCTTTCCAGTTCAGGGCGATAAATTCTTTCCAGGCAAAAAAAGCAGCCTGTCTTAGACTAGCACCTGATGAAGAATCTCCGTTACTAAAAATGTCGCTTGGCACAACAGTGGTAATAGTAATCGTTGTGTCTGATGCCGGAAAACCGCTTGGACCATCTACATTTTGTTGTTTACAGGCTTCAAGAGAAGCCAATGTGATACAAGCAAGGGATAACAGAATAAGTACAGTGCCGTACTTCTTTTTTACATGAATGTTCATAGGAAATTGGTTTTAGTGATTAAATGAATGGAATCCTAAAATAGTTCCCTAACCACACCCTTACAAGTAAATAACATCACAAAAACGCAACAAAAGAAAAATTAATATAACAGCGACATAATCAATGAATTATAAAACTAATCCATCCGCCTAGCAGCATAGATACAAGGCTTTTCATTAATTCATAAGAATCCGAATGGAACATATCTTTTAAAAAAGATCATCCTTTTGATATTTCACAGTGCGTAAAGAATTAAAAGTATCAAATGGAATCTGCAAGTTCTTTATAGCTTGCGTCTTCTGCAAAGCTGAACTTTTTACGAAGGCGATGCCAGATATTACGGATATTATTGGAAGATACTCCCTGAATAGCAGCCATCTCTTTATTGGAAAAGCCAAGTTTAGCTAAAGCCATAAACCTTGTTTCCGCAGGTGTAAGGTCCGGAAGTTTTTGAAGAAGCCTTTGCAGAAAACCCCCATGTACCTGCGTAAACAAAGTTCTGAACTTTTCCCATTCTTCATCGGTTAATATGGTTACCTGCCTGATTTGTTCCAATGCTTCATTATTACTATTCTCTCCAAATTGTAGTTCAAGGGTTTCGATCAATTTGTTTTGTTCGGTAATGCTTTTGCTGAAATCTTCCAATTGCCCGGTAGCAGCGGCTAGTTCAATTTTCTTATTGGCCAGTTCCATATCAAGAATTAGTTTCTCCTGTTTATGTTTTCTTTTCTGGCCTTGATAAACGAAGATGGTTATGATGATTAATAAAATTATACATCCAATCAGAATATCCCTTTGAAGAGTTTTTATTTTCTTTTCTAAATCAATTTCGGCAATTTCGGAACGATGCTTCAACAGTTCTGCTTTTTGTTCAGCCCTCAGTAATTGCAATGTTCTGAATTTACGGGCAAGACTATCTTTAACATAGATAGCAGAGTCTAGGTATAGTTCAGAAAGTGATAATTCATTTTTAAAAGCATACCACTTGCTTAGTAAAGGATATAAAGTTGAATACCGTTTATATTGGCCTGATCTGATCACATATTCCTTTGCCAGAAACATTTTTTTATTCGCTTCCGCATATTTTTTTTGCTTAAATAAAATATCTGCCCAAGGTATTAAAGCGCCTGAAGCTAAACCCCAATCACGTTTTTTTTCAGCTTCTGCAATATCTACTTCAAAAAATGGTATGGCTTTTTCATATGCACCCCGCAGGTATAAATTGTAGCCAAGATTACCCATGGTAATAGTTTCCCAAACCTGCAAATGCATGGGATCCTTTTTATCCAATAACCGGTTAAAATAATAATCAGAAGAATCAAGATTATTTATTAGCTGGTAGCTGAGGCCTAATGTATTCAATGCTAAATTATACCACCTTCTGTTGTAAGGGATTGCCTGAAATTGAATTGCTTTTCTGAGATATTGAATTGTCTGTGGATAATCTGAAAAATAAAAATAGGCTTCCCCTATATTGTACAAAATGGCTATCTTATCCGGGAATTCTTCGTATGGAATCTTTGCAGTCAGTTTTTCTAATTTAAAATATTCTTCAAATGCAATGACATAATTACCAATTGCTTTAAAATAATATTCCGAAAGCATCACCATTGCCCTAGCTTGTATAATTAACATCCCTTTTGCCTCTGCCTTATTAATTACATTTTGCAAAGTACTGATTACCAATGCGTGATTATTACCTCTATTTCTCGAAAAAAAATATGCAGGTATCATATCTGCCTCCATCTCAATCTCTTTATCCCCGTGCTTTATAGCAAACTGTCTAAATTTTTCAATCTGCTGAAAAGCCCAGACGGAATCATCTCCTCTTTCAACGATCCTATCTATGATTTTTTTTAAACTATCTATTCTTTTAACATATGATTTGTTCAACACCGAATCATATGCAGGTTGGGCGGAGACTCGACTGAAAATGAATACACAAAAAAACAAAAAAAGGAATAGTCGATTCATGCAGCTAATAGGGTATAAATTATTAGGGTTTCGAATGCCTTAACAGATTCAAAAAATAGGATATCGGGGGGATTGTCCTGTAAGTAAGATAATGATAAATTCCGAGATTGAAATATTTTGGGTTAATTCTGAGATATTATATCAATTGACTGTGACGGCATATTTATATTGAGAAAAAATGACAGCTCAATGAGGAGCCCCTCCTTACTTGGACAGTTCATTTATGGCCTTGGCTGCAATCCATCCACTCGTCCAGGCATTTTGAAAATTGAAACCTCCGGTAATCCCATCAACATCCAACACTTCCCCGGCAAAGAATAATCTGGGTATTAGTTTGCTTTGCATGGTATTAGGATCTACTTCATTCAATTTAATCCCACCGCAGGTTACAAATTCTTCTTTAAAAGTAGTTTTGCCTTTTACCTCAGCTTCAAAAGCTTTAAGATTTTTGATGAGTTTATTTTGGTTAAGATTGGTGAGTTCTGCCCATCTGGTTTCTGCATGAACGCCACTAATTTCCAATAAATAATTCCACAAACGATTGGGCAAACCAAAAGGATTTTTACCAAATACTTTTTGTGCGCCATAGTCTTCCCTAAGCAGAGGCCAGTCTGTTCTTAATTTATGTTCTGTATAATCGTTCAACCAGTTTACTAGTATGGTAAAATGATATTGTTTAGTTGCCAACTCTCTTGCACCCCATGCTGATAGTTTTAAAACAACAGGGCCACTCATGCCCCAGTGAGTTATCAGTAAGGGTCCGGTTTCTGTAAGTTTAGACCCCATCACTTTGATCGTAGCATTTTCAACGCTCAGTCCCATTAATTCTGTGATCTTATTACCAGGCATATTAAAGGTGAACAATGATGGAACGGGTGCTTCAATGGTATGACCGGTTGCCAAGATCCATTGAAACATGGTTGATTTGGGATAGCCGCCTGTGGCTATGCATAAGAAGTCAGTTTGGAGTTTGGAGTTTGGGGTTTGGAGTTGGAAGCCATTTTCTGCCTTTTCAATTGACATTATCTCCGTTTGCATTTTGATCGCTACACCATATTTATCTGCTTCTTTTAATAAGCAGTCAATAATGGTTTGAGAATTATCAGTTACCGGGAACATCCTTCCATCTGATTCAACCTTCAATGAAACTCCTCTTTCCGCAAACCAATTGATGGTATCATTTGTATTGAACCAATGAAATGTTTTCTTGACAAAATTTTTACCTCTGGGATATTTTTGCACCAATTCAGGAATCTCGAAACAGGCATGTGTGGTATTGCACCTTCCGCCACCACTCACTTTCACTTTCGATAACAGTTTATTAGATTTCTCTACGATGGTCACTTTCAGATCAGGATTCTGTTTTGCAGCATTGATGGCACAGAAGAATCCTGCGGCACCCCCACCTACAACGATCAGTGATTTCTTTTTCATTTATTGCATCATCATTATAGCAGCCATTGTTTCAATCCCATTCCATAAATTTCTCAAGCGGATATTTTCATTTTCTGCATGCTGGTTATTATCGTGATTGGCAATGGGTACGGTGATCGTTTTAGCCTGCAAGTGTTTTTCAAAAAGGAATAAAGGCAAACTACCTCCCATGGTTGGCAATAATACAACTGCATCTGTGGTTGTACTTTTTATGGCTTCTATCACTTTTTGTGCAGGAGGAAAATCCAATGGAGTTCTTTGTGCATTGTACCCCCCGCTTAATGTAATTTTTACAATTTTAACATAGGATGCTCTTTCTTCATTGGTGGGTTCTTTGTCAGTAATATAATAGCCTTGCTCTTTTATATGGTTTACCACTTTTTTTTGTTGCAACTGATAATCGTTGCCTGGCACTAAACGAAGGTCTAATACCGCAGAAGCATATGTTGGAATCATATTACTTGCATTTTTTCCTACAGCCCCACTTTGCATACCATTGATATTTAAGGTAGGCAGCATAATGGATTCCTCGAGGCTTAGGCCCGGCATTTCCTCCTGTTTAAATTGCAACTCTTGTTTCATTTGTAAAGAAGCAGAGGGAATAGCTTGTATAGCATTTTTTTCAGCAATTGTTAAAGGAAGAACATCATCATAAAATCCTTTGATAGTAACCCTACCCTTATCGTCTTTCATAGAAGCTAGAAGCTTTGCCAACTGCAAAGCGGGATTGGGTGCCCAGTTACCATAATGACCGCTGTGTAAGGGACGAGAAGGACCATACAATTGAATATCTACATGTGCATCACCTCTTGCCCCAAAGATCACTGCCTTTTTTCCTGATTGATGAACGGGTCCATCACAGATGATCCAAAGATCTGATTGCAATAATTTTGCATGCTTTTGAAATATCTCCTGCAAGTGACCTGATCCTGCTTCCTCCTCCCCTTCAAAGAAAAATTTAAGGTTGTACTGAAGTTTGAAACCTGCCTGAAGAATGGCCTCAAAAGCATTAAGTATGGCCATCACGCCAGCTTTATCATCGGATGCAGCTCTGCCATAAATGCGCCAATCAGGATCTAGCTTTTGGGTAAAATCACCAAAATCGGAAATAGCTGCTCCTTTTTCAAGCGACCCTTTTACCAATGTAGGAATGAATGGCCGAAGTCCTTTTGCCCATTGGGTTGTATCTACAGGCTGCCCATCATAATGCGCATAAAAAATGAGTGTCTTGTTTGCACCGGGTGTTATCACTTCGCCATATATAGCTGGTGCCACACCTTTTGTAGTAGCGTTCAAAAGGTGTACAGCATTGATCTTTCTATGCTGCATCATTTGCATTATGAAAGATGCATTTTTTTGTAAGCCGATAGTATCAGAAGCCCGATTGGGTATTGACAAGAAATTAATATATTCTTTTAACCAGGCAGACTCTTTCTGTTCTCTGATTGATCTGATTTTTAAAGTTGCATCGGATTGTGCATGCACTTCCAGCAAGATCAACATACTTATAAAGAATGCGATACCTTTTTTCATCTCAACTATTTTTGGTAAGATAATCAAAAGGGTTAGTAAACTTTAACGCCTGGAGAATATTTATAAAACCGGAAAACGAAACTTCTCCTTATAATTTTACCAGTAACCCTGCACCAATCATAGATTTAACCTGTAAACGTGGCGCATTTTTTGTTGGACCAAATAACCTTACATTATCATCGTAGATCAGATCAAGGCTATAAGTAACAGCGAGAATATTTGAAATTTTTACTGCAAAAAGGTTGGTCATATTAAATGCAACATTTTCCGGATGATTTAAATAATCTGAGAAAACATCCAATCTGCCCACATACCCAACATTCTTATTGATGGCTGTTTTATAATTGATGGACCCGAAAGCACCTAATTGAAATACGCTCTTTTTACCTGGTGTAACACCATAGGCTCCTTTAGCAGATAAGGTATCATTGTTAACTATTACCCATCTGGCTGTTAATGGTGAAAAGAAAAAAGATAAATCTTTTTGAGGTTTATGATCAAAACCCAAACCTAAAAGTATATAGCCGGGAGCCATGAAATCAGAATTCAAGGTCTTTTTAGTAGCATCTATATAATCATAGCCCTTAAAAAATTGAGACCGTAAATTAAATAAGGCACTAATATTCGTTTTAGTGCTTATAGCTTTACCATATTTGGAAAGGATATCAAATCTGTCATCATTTTTTCTAGAACCCTGGGTAGTGGTGTTAATATATCCGTAGTTAAAGTTTACAGTATTATCCCAACTATGTTTTCCCTTTTTGTAATAGGCAAAACCACTGATGGCTGTATTCAAAGACAGTGAATAATCATCTCCACCTGCAGCCCAGTTACTTAAATTACTTTGTGAAACATTCAAACTTATTACACCGCCTTTTCTCCACAACTTTTGAGAAGTATCTTTAGGATCTTTTTCAATTTTTTTTGCTTCTAATTCCTTCTTCAATGTTTGAGCAGAATTATTCTGTGCCATTAAATTTGAAATGGAAAGCATAATGATCAATGTAAGTAGTGTTCTCATGTCATTTATTTTAATGAATGGGTTATGAAAAGAAAATGTGTGTGTTTGATAAGGTAGATGTCATTGAAAATGACTGAAGTCCTGCAAAAATGTATCGATTGCGAAAATAATTCCACTGGCACATTTTTTTCATTTCTGAAAAATGCTCAATAATAATATTGATGGATAACAAAAACATTAAGACAATCAGTAATAGCTTGAATTAAGATGTGGATTTGCTTTTTCTGCAGCTTCAATGATACTGTAATCAGAGAGAATCAATGCCTGATTGCGTTTTACACAAACATCATGTTCAAAATGTACAGAAGGCTTGCCGTCGCGGGTGCGAACTGTCCAGCCATCGTCTTCGGTGTACACTTCTTTTGCGCCCATATTGATCATGGGTTCTATGGCCAGTACCAGGTTTTCTTTCATCTTGGGTCCATTTCCTCTTTTACCATAATTAGGTACTTGGGGGTCTTCATGCAGGCTTCTGCCTAATCCATGACCAACCAGCTCCCGCACAACACCATAACCATTTTTAATTTCGGTATGTTCCTGAATGGCATAGGAGATATCACCAATGCGGTTATTGATGGTTGCTTTTTCTATGCCTTTATACAATGATTCTTTTGTAATGCGAACCAGGTTTAAAATATCAGTTGAAACATCACCCAATATAAAAGTATAGGCATGGTCGCCATGCCAACCGTTTAAGATCACGCCCATATCAATAGAAACAATATCACCCACTTTTAAAGGTGTATCATTGGGAAATCCGTGCACCACTACATCATTTACAGATGCGCATACATGAAAAGGATATCCACGATAATTATAAAAAGAAGGAATGGCATTATGTTCTTTAACAAAAGCGGCACACAAGGCATCGATCTGCAAGGTGGTCATACCCGGACTGAGTACTTTGGCTACTTCAGTTAGTGTTTTGCTTACCATGGTAGCAGCTTCTTTCATCAGCGCTACTTCTACTTCTGTTTTATGGATCATCATATTATTGCGTCGTGTCATTATAAAAAAGAAACCTGTCTTCCCGTTTGCAGCGGGATGACAGGTTTACAAAGTTCGTTAATTATTATATTAAATAGTTGTAGAAGATACTGTTTGTCTTCCCTGTACCCTGCCACTTTTCATCAAACCATCGTACTGACGCATCAGCAGATAGGTTTCAATTTGTTGCAAAGTATCCAAAACAACCCCTACCATGATCAACAAAGAAGTTCCTCCAAAGAAAGAGCTGAAACCCTGCGTTACGCCTAAACGTTGCGCAAAACCAGGAAGGATACCCACAAAAGCCAGGAAAATCGCACCAGGCAAGGTAATTTTATCCATGATAGAACCAATGTAATCAGCAGTAGGCTGACCAGGCTTTACACCCGGGATAAAACCATTATTCCTTTTAAGGTCTTCTGAAATTTGCTTTGGATTAAATATCAAGGCTGTGTAAAGGAAAGTAAATCCAATAACCATTACAGAATAGATGATCATGTACCATACATTGCTATGATCGTTGAAGATCTTCACAATTCCTTGGGCAGAATCAATATTGGTAAAGGAAACCAATGTAGGCAGGAACATAATTGCCTGGGCAAAAATGATCGGCATTACACCAGCACTATTCACTTTAACAGGCAAAAACTGACGGGCACCACCAAACTGACGGTTACCGATAATTTGTTTTGCATAGTTAACAGGTATCTTTCTAACACCCTGAACCAGGATGATCAATCCCATGATAATAGCCACCAGGATGGCAATCTCAATAAGGAAAATCAATAGACCACCTCCGCCTTTCTGGCTTTTGGCAGTAAATTCCTGTATGATAGAAATGGGTAAACGGGATAAGATACCTACCATGATAATGATAGAAGTACCATTACCTAAGCCTTTATCCTGAATTTTTTCACCTAACCACATTACAAACATGGTTCCTGCTGTTAAGGTTACGATGGTTGAAATACCAAAGAAAGCTTTATATGCAGGTAGAATTGCTTCAGCATAACCAGGACTATTCAGGTAGGCTACGTAAGCACCGGCCTGAAACAATGTAACGATAACTGTAAGGTATCTTGTCCATTGGTTAATTTTCTTACGACCGCTATCACCTTCTTTCTGCACTTTTTGTAATTGAGGAACCAGGATGGTCATCAATTGCATAAAGATAGATGCAGAGATATAAGGCATGATACCTAATGCAAGTATGGAAGCCTGCGAGAATCCGCCGCCGGCAAACATGTCAAAAATACCCAGAAGTCCGTTGCTTTTAGCTGCACTTTGTGCTGCCTCAATTTTATTAGGATCTAAACCAGGAAGTACAATGTGGTTACCCAGTCTGTAGGTAAAAATTAAAGCCAACGTAACAATAATCTTATTACGCAGTTCTTCAATGGTCCAAATATTCTTTAAAGTCTGAACTAGTTTTTTCACTTAAATGCAATTGAAAGAGTTAATACCCAAAAAATCAAAAAGACGCACTTTGTGCGTCTGGCAAATTACGTTAAAATTATTTGATAATTTCAACTGTACCGCCGGCTGCTTCAACAGCTGCTTTTGCTTTCTCGCTGGCCGCATTTACTTTAAAGGAAAGTTTGGCTTTCAGTTCTCCGGTAGCCAGGATTTTCACTTTATCAGTGCGATTGATCAAACCATTGATATATAGGTTCTCACTGGTAAATTCAGTAAAACCATATTTCTCAGCCAGTTGATCTATTTGACCCAGATTGAATACAACGAATTCAACGCGGTTATTATTTTTAAATCCACGCTTAGGTATACGACGCTGAATAGGCATCTGACCACCTTCGTGAGCCATTTTACTTTTATAACCTGCACGGCTTTGTCCGCCCTTATTACCTTTTGTAGAAGTACCACCTTTACCGGATGCTTCACCACGGCCAATTCTGATGGATTTGTGTGTAGAGCCTTCAGCAGGCTTGAGTGTGTGTAGTTTCATTTTTATTGATTTGAACTTACGGGGAATCTCCCCTCGCAATTTAATTTGAAAATGTGCTAATTTGAAAATTTGAAAATGTAAATGAAAAAATGAATCATTGATATTAATAACTCATTTTCAAATTACCACATTTTCAAATTTTCAAATTTAAAACCTAAGCGATCTCTTCCACTTTCACCAGGTGGCTAACTTTGTTAACCATGCCCAGGATCTGAGGTGTAGCTTCTACTTCTTTGCTAGCATTCAGTTTCTTTAAACCTAATGCTATCAATGTCTGTTTCTGACGTTCAGATCTGTCGATACCGCTTTTTATTTGAGTGATTTTTATTTTTTTCATACCCCAATCCACCGTGGCGGACATTTATTTTTATTGATGAAATTCCTGGTTGTCTTTGCAGAAAAACAGGGGGAATTATCCGTTAAAAACTTTGCTCAGTTTTACTGTGCGATTTTTAGCAACCTGGATAGGCTCTCTTAAAAGACCCAAAGCTTTGATAGTTGCCTTAACCACGTTGTGTGGATTGGCTGAACCCAAACTTTTTGCCAATACGTCGGTAACACCAGCACTTTCCAATACTGCACGCATACTGCCTCCGGCAATTACACCAGCTCCGTGTGCTGCAGGCTTGATCAATACTTTTGCTGCACCTTCTTTAGCCCACTGATCGTGAGGAATAGTACCATGCATAATAGGAACTTTAACCAGGTTCTTTTTTGCATCTTCGATTCCTTTAGCGATAGCTTCCTGAACTTCTTTAGCTTTACCAAGACCCTGGCCTACTACACCACTTTCATTACCAACCACTACCAATGCCGAGAAGCTGAAAGTACGTCCACCTTTGGTAGTTTTCACTACACGGTTGATTGCTACTACTTTCTCTTTCAGTTCCAGTTCGCCACCGGATTTTACTTTATTTACGTTTACTTTAGACATTTATCTAACGATTAATTGTTGTTAGCAGATTAGAATTGAAGACCACCTTCCCTTGCGCCATCAGCAACTGATTTCACACGGCCATGATACAGGTTACCACCTCTGTCGAAAACACAGGTAGTTAATCCCAGTTCAATAGCTTTACGTGCAACAGCAGCACCTACCAATTTAGATTTTTCAATCTTGGTAATTTTCTGAGCAGCTATGTCCTTATCTCTTGATGAAGCTGCAGCCAATGTAACGGCATTATCATCATCAATCAGTTGTGCATAGATCTCAGCATTGCTTCTGAATACAGAAAGACGTGGCTTAACAGCAGTACCAGAAATTTTCTTACGGATACGGTACCTGATCTTCTGTCTTTGAATTAATTTACCCATTTTGTTTTATTTACCCCCAACCCCTAAAGGGGAGTTGAAGAACTTATAAAAATATATTTAGCAATATTCCCAATTCCCCCTTTAGGGGGCTAGGGGGTATTATTTACCTGCAGCTTTACCAGCTTTTCTTCTCAGAATCTCACCTGCATACTTCACACCTTTTCCTTTGTATGGTTCTGGTTTACGTAAGCTGCGTAATTTAGCTGCAACCTGGCCTACCAATTGCTTATCAATACCTTCCAGCATGATCTTTGGGTTCTGACCTTTTTCTGTAAGGGTAGCAACTTTGAGTTCTTTAGGAATTTCAAAGATGATATTGTGCGAATAACCCAAAGCAAGATCCAATACATTACCGGTATTAGCGGCTTTAAAACCCACACCCACTAGTTCCAGATCTTTCTTATAGCCTTCTGTAACACCTTTTACCATATTACCAACCAAAGCTCTGTACAAACCATGCATTGCACGGTGACGGATCTGGTCTGTTGGACGTACAAAAAGTACTTCACCATCCTTAATGCTAACGGTGATATCTCTATCAACCGCTTCTTTCAATTCACCTTTGGGTCCTTTTACAGAAACTACATTCTCCGCGTTAACGGTAATAGTAACTCCTGCAGGAATAACCACCGGTTGTTTACCAATTCTAGACATAGTCGTTTAGTTTTATTTGTTGATTCAATTTTCCGTTCCGTGGTCAGCTCCGACTAAAAAGCTTAATTGTCAGACCGGAAGTTTATAACTACAGCTTACGCTGCAATGATTAAGAAATGTAACACAACACTTCACCACCCACATTTTGTGCTTTAGCCTGTTTGTCGGTTAAAACACCTTTGGAAGTACTCAATATCGCAACACCCAGACCATTGATTACTCTTTTGATCTCAGCGGGTTTAGCATACTGACGTAAACCTGGACGGCTAACTCTTTCCAATGAACGGATAGCAGCTTGTTTGGTTTGCGGATCGTATTTCAAAGCTATTTTGATGAGTCCCTGCTTGTTATCATCTTCAAACTTGTACTTCAGGATATAACCCTGATCATACAGGATCTCTGTCATACGCTTCTTAAGATTGGAAGCAGGAATTTCAACCAGCCTGTGGCCAGCCAACTGAGCATTACGAATTCTGGTTAAGAAGTCTGCTATAGGATCAGTTACCATAATTATTAGAATTAATTCTTTTTCAAAAAATATTGTTGCCTATCAATAGCCAATGTTTTCATTAACTATAAATGGAAACCTTTTAATTTACCAACTGGCTTTTTTCACTCCGGGGATCAAACCGTTTAGAGCCATATCACGGAACATGATCCTGGAGAGACCGAAGTATCTCATGTATCCTCTAGGACGTCCGGTTAACTGACAACGGTTTTTCAACCTTACGGGAGATGCGTTCTTTGGAAGTTTGTCTAAACCTGCACGATCACCTGCTGCTAATAAAGCGGCACGTTTGTCGGCATATTTAGCGACCATTTTCTCACGCTTAATCTGCCTGGCTTTGATGGATTCTTTTGCCATGTATTAGTTGTTTTCTTTTTTAGCATTTTTGAAAGGCATTCCCAATTCTTTCAGCAATTCGTATGCTTCTTCATTGGTTCCTGCAGTTGTAACGAAAGTGATATCCAGTCCGGTAATTTTATTCACCTTATCAATATCAATTTCTGGGAAGATGATCTGTTCAGTTACACCTAAGGTATAATTGCCACGACCATCAAAAGCTTTATCGCTGATCCCTTTAAAATCACGCACCCTTGGCAGAGCCACAGATACTAACCTGTCGAGGAATTCGTACATCTTCTCTCCTCTTAAAGTTACGCGGGCACCAATGGGCATTCCTTTACGTAATTTAAAGTTGGAGATATCTTTTTTAGACATGGTAGGAACTGCTTTCTGACCAGTGATCATGTTCAGTTCTTCCACAGCGATGTCAACCAGTTTCTTATCTGTAACCGCACCATTTACGCCACGGTTGATACAGATCTTTTCCAGTTTAGGCGCTTGCATAACAGTTTTGTATGCAAATTTTTTCATTAAAGCAGGCACCACCTCTTTGGAGTATTTGTCTGCTAATCTTGCAGTATATTTTACAGTACTCATTATTTGATTACCTCCCCTGATTTTTTAGATATACGAACTAGTTTACCGTTTTCACGTGTGCGCTGTACCTTGGTAGGCTCGCTTTTCTTAGCATCCCATAACATTACATTACTAATGCTGATAGAAGCTTCTACTTTTACAATACCACCTTTGGTATTTGCAGCAGATGGTTTGGTATGTTTGGTAGCAATGCTTACACCTTCTACCACAACACGTCCTTTGTCTACAATTACTTCCAACACTTTACGGGGCTTTTTCAAGTCCTTATCATCACCAGCAATCACCACAACAGTGTCGCCCTTTTTGATGTTGAATTTGGGTTTAAATCTTGTACTCATTTTATTATGCTTAAAGCTTAATGCTAAACGATTATTGCTTAGCTGAAATTTTTATCTTCAATTGCTTTTCGCTTTGGCTTATTGTATCCTCGCGAAAAACGTTCTACTTTTTTACAATACTTCCGGTGCCAATGAGATGATCTTCATATAACCCTTATCACGTAATTCCCTAGCTACTGGCCCAAAAATACGGGTGCCTCTTGGTTCGTCTGATGCGTTCAACAATACCACTGCATTGTCATCAAAACGGATATAAGAACCATCTTTACGACGGAGTTTGTTTTTAGTACGTACAATTACCGCTTTAGAAACAGTACCCTTTTTAACACCACCCGCTGGGATAGCATCTTTAACGGTAACCACTATCTTATCGCCGATCTTTGCATAATCCTGACCACTGTTTCCAAGAACCTTGATACAAAGGACTTCTTTGGCACCACTGTTATCAGCTACGTTTAACCTGCTTTCTTGCTGAATCATTTTATTAGCTTTTAGCTGTTAGCTCCCGCTTTTAAACGGAAGGAATTTTTTACTATTTCAGAGGCTGAGACTGTGCTTAACGCTTGCAGTTTACAGCATGAGTCTGCTTTAAACAGACGAGGCAATATGCCTATTTTGCTTTTTCAACCACTTCTACCAATCTCCAACGCTTTGTTTTACTCAAAGGACGTGTTTCCATGATCTTTACTACATCTCCAACAGTACACTCGCTTTTTTCATCATGCGCGTGGAATTTGGTTGTTTTCTTTACGAACTTACCGTAGATAGGGTGTTTTACTTTTCTTTCTACAGCTACAGTTATGGTTTTATCCATCTTATCGCTGGTAACCACCCCGGTCCTTGTTTTACGCAAATTTCTTTCAGCCATTGTTTTTGTTTTATGGTTTAGATACCCATTTCTTTTTTCTTCAATTCCGTTTTCAAACGGGCTATATCTCTGCGGAGTCCGCGGATATTCATTGGATTTTCCAAAGGAGAAATCGCGTGAGCGAATTCTAATTTTTTCAATCGCAACTGATCTTCTGAAATCTTCGCTTTCAAATCATTCAGATTAAGATCCTTGATTGTTTTGTTAAAGTCGTATGATTGTTTGTTTGCCATTTGTTACAATTTGAAAATTTGAAAATTTGAAAATTTGAAAATTTTTGTTCTTTTCGGCTATTTGAAATCATTATCAAATTGCCACATTTTCAAATTTTTCTATGCTTGCAAATCTCTTCTAACGATGAATTTGGTTGCAATTGGTAATTTTTGTGCAGCCAGTCCCATAGCTTCTTTTGCTACAGCTTCCGTAACACCATCACATTCGAAGATGATACGTCCTGGTTCCACAACAGCTGCCCAGAATTCTGGATTACCCTTACCCTTACCCATCCTTACCTCTGCTGGTTTGCGGGTAATGATTTTATCAGGGAAAATACGGATCCATACATTTCCTTCACGTTTCATAGCACGGGTCATGGCCTGACGGGCAGATTCTATCTGACGGTTGGTTAACCAGATGGGTTCTAATGCTTTTAGTGCAAAAGATCCGAATGAAATGGAAGTACCACGCTTTGCTACTTCGCGAATGCGTCCTTTTTGCTGCTTCCTATGTTTGCTTCTTTTAGGCTGTAACATCTAACTCGATTTGAAAATTTGAAAATTTGAAAATTTGAAAATTGTTTGACAGGCTTTTTTGAAAATTATTTTCAAATTTTCAAATTGCCCTATTTTCAAATTATTATTATCTCCTTCCTCCACCACCACGATTATCTCCACCGCCGCTACGTCCACCACGATCTCCGCCGCCGCTGCGACCACCGCGATCTCCACCACCTCTTCTATCATCTCTTCTGTCACCACCTCTTTCATCACCGGCACGGTCTCTTCTATCGCTCATATCATTCTTACCGCCTACAAAGTTTGGATTCAATTCACGCTTTCCTAAAACCTCACCTTTACAGATCCATACTTTGATACCGATCTTTCCGTAAACCGTTTGTGCAAATACGTTTGCATAATCGATGTCCATACGGAATGTATGTAAAGGTGTACGACCTTGTTTGAATTCTTCGCTACGGGCAATTTCAGAACCACCTAAACGTCCGCTCAATTTAACTTTGATACCTTCTGCACCCATACGGAGTGTGGAAGCGATCGCCATTTTAGTTGCACGTTTGAAGTTGATACGGTTTTCAATTTGTTTAGCGATGGTATCACCAACAATTGTTGCATCCAATTCCGGGCGACGAATCTCCAGGATATTGATCTGAACGTCTTCCTTACCGGTCAACTTTTTCAGCTCTTCTTTAATACGGTCAACCTCTCCACCGCCCTTACCGATGATGATACCCGGCTTGGAAGTATGGATAGTTACAATCAACTTACCGAGGGTACGCTCGATTACAATCTTTGCGATACCACCTTTGTTGATACGGGCACTCAGGTAAGTACGGATCTTATGATCTTCGATCAGCTTAGATGCGTAGTCTTTCTTACTACCATACCAGTTGCTGTCCCATCCGCGGATGATACCTAACCTGTTACCAATTGGATTTGCTTTCTGACCCATATAATGGTTTTACAATTAGTTTTTAGAATCTACTATTAATGTTACGTGGTTGCTTCTTTTGCGAACGCGGTATCCGCGGCCTTGTGGCGCCGGACGCATTCTTTTTAATACACGGCCTCCATCAACAAACACGGTTTTTACAACCAAACCGCTATCTGCTGCACTGGCACCGCTGTTTTTCTGTTCCCAGTTATTGATGGCGCTCTTCAGCAATTTTGCCAATGGAGTGGCATTGTGCTGCGGATGGTGTTCAAGAATAGCCAGGGCCTTCTCTACTTCCATGCCACGAATCACATCAGCCAGCAAACGCATCTTGCGCGGGCCTGTGGGGTAATTGTTCAGTTTAGCTACTGCTTCCATTTTTTTTAGTTTAGAGTTAAGAGTGAAAAGTGTAGAGTAACCTTTTACTTTTAAACCCTTAATTATTAACTTTTAACTATTCTATTTCTTAGTTCCTGCGTGTCCTCTGAAATTTCTGGTTGGCGCAAATTCTCCTAATTTATGACCTACCATGAATTCAGTTACATAAACCGGAATGAATTTATTTCCGTTGTGTACTGCAAATGTGTGGCCAACAAAATCAGGGGTAATAGTGCTGCGGCGGCTCCAGGTTTTGATAACACCTTTTTTGGTTTTACCATCTGTCATTGCTACAACTTTACCTTCTAAGTTTGCGTCTACGTAAGGACCTTTTTTAATCGAACGACCCATATGAATTAATTTGAAAATTTGAAAATTTGAAAATGTTCTTTTTGAAGGTTGCTATGTGAAAATCATTTTCAAATTTTCACATAACCACATTTTCAAATTATTTTGCTAATTTTTTACCATCTCTGCGTTGGATAATCAGCTTATCGCTTCCTTTTCCTTTGGTACGTGTTTTTTCTCCTTTAGCATACTTACCGGTTCTGCTACGTGGATGACCGCCTGAAGCTTTACCTTCACCACCACCCATCGGGTGATCTACCGGGTTCATCGCAACACCACGAACGCGGGGACGAATACCTTTCCAACGATTTTTACCAGCTTTACCAGCAGTTTCCAGGTTATGGTCGCTATTGGATACAACACCTACAGTTGCATAACAGTTGATCAATACTTTTCTCAACTCACCAGAAGGCATTTTCAATACTGCGTATTTTTCTTCCTTATTGGCTAACTGAGCAGATGATCCTGCACTTCTCACCATTTTACCGCCCTGACCGGGTTGTAATTCGATGTTATGAATCATAGTACCCAAAGGCATATTCTTCATGGTAAGTGCATTACCTATTTCCGGAGCTACTTCATCACCAGAAATAACGTGAGCACCAACTTGCAAGCCCTGAGGTGCAATGATGTAGCGTCTTTCACCATCGGTATATTCTACCAATGCGATGAATGCAGTACGGTTTGGATCGTATTCAATAGATACAACCGTTGCGGCCATATCTTTTTTATTTCTTTTGAAATCGATGATACGGTAATGATGCTTATTTCCACCTCCCATATAACGGGAAACGCGACGTCCCTGAAAGTTACGGCCAGCCGTATTTTTCTGAGGCTCCAACAAACTCTTCTGAGGTTCATTGGTGGTAATTTCAGCATAAGCATTACCAATTCTCCATCTTGTTCCGGCGGTAATTGGTTTGTACTTTTTAAGTGCCATTGTTCTTTCGTTTTTACGGATTTTTCAGCTCCGTGTGCTATAAATTAAATATTAGAATACAGATCAATCGCTTCACCTTCAGCAACGGTTACCATTGCTTTTTTGTAAGCACTCTTCATACCTTGTATGAAACCAGCTTTGGTGTAACGAGCTTTGTTTTTACCAGGAACCACAGAAGTGTTCACATCTACCACACTCACACCATAGAATTCTTCTATCGCTTTCTTGATTTCCAGTTTGTTGGCCCTACGGTCTACTTTAAAAGCATACTTTCTTAATTTTTCCTGTTGAGCGTTTGCTTTCTCAGTTAAAATGGGCTTTATTAATACTTCAGTCAGTTTCATTGTTATCTTTTTGAAACGTTACTTAAATTAGGCTACTGCACCAGCTTCTTCTTCAACAAAGAATTTAGCGGTGTTTTCTGTAATGATCAAAACATCAGCATTCATGATTTCATAAGTGTTGATATCAGCCATTAAAGAACTGGTGATATTAGGGATATTACGTGTGCTCAGGTAGAGGTTATCGTTATATTCCGGTAATACGATCAGTGTTTTTTTATCAGACAGGTTCAGGCTATTCATGATAGCTGCTACTTGTTTGGTTTTAGGCGTATCCATGTTCACATCTTCGATCACCATAATAGCATTGTCTTTTGCTTTATAGCTAAGTGCAGACATTTTAGCCAGGTCTTTCACTTTACGGTTCAATTTGAAATCGTAAGCGTGTGGTTTTGGTCCGAAGATGGTACCACCACCCTTATACAAAGGGTTACGGATATTACCTTTACGTGCACCACCGGTACCTTTCTGCTTGTGCAGTTTACGGCTAGCACCCTGTACTTCAGCACGGGTTTTAACTTTGTGCGTACCCTGACGGCCTTGTGCCAGGTATTGTTTCACTGCCAGATATATAACGTGGTCATTGGGTTCAATTCCAAATATATCAGCAGGTAATTCAACCGTTCTGCCGGTTTTCTGTCCTTTTATATCTAATACATCTACTTGCATGGTCATTCAATTAAATTGGTGATTACTTCTGGATCAAAACGATTGAACCATTATTTCCGGGAACCGATCCACTGATCAGGATATAATTCTTTTCAGGAAAAATCTTTACCACTTTCAGTCCTTTCATTTTTACCCTGTCGCCACCCATACGGCCGGCCATACGCATACCTTTAAATACACGTGCAGGATAAGATGAACCACCGATAGATCCGGGAGCCCTAGAACGGTCGTGCTGACCATGGGAAGCTTCACCCACACCAGAGAATCCATGGCGTTTTACAACACCCTGAAATCCTTTACCCTTGGTAGTACCAACAACTTCAACATCATCACCTTCGGTAAAGATGTCAACTGTGATGGTTTCACCCAGTGCTTTTTCTATGGAATAGTTACGGAATTCTTTTACGAATTTTTTTGCGCCGGTTTGCGCTTTAGCGTAGTGATTCATTTCGGCTTTTGTAGCGTGCTTCTCTTTCTTTTCGCCGAATGCCAGCTGTAATGCTGTGTACCCGTCAGACTCTTGCGTCTTAACCTGGGTTACTGTGTTAGGGCCAGCTTCGATGATGGTGCAAGCTGTTTGCTTACCATCAGCAGCGAATATGCTGGTCATCCCAATTTTTTTACCAATAATACCTTTCATCTTTTGCGGTTTATAGCCCCGCTTGGTTATGAGGACATTCCGATGATGAAATCGGAATTCAATCCCTGTTTTCTGCCGACCTTTTCCGTTGTTTTCCCGCTGTAAGCAGGAAGAGGAAGTACCGGAAGCAAACAAACCTCGAAGGGCCTGTTTATATGTTGCCACCCCCTAGCCCCCTGAAGGGGGAATTGGGAAGTGAGTTTATATTCAGAGCTGCTTTCTTTCTTTAAAGAAGTTGGCAGATGAAAAAAATGTTATTAAAAGAACTAACCCTAACTCCCCCTTCAGGGGGTTGGGGGGTATCAAGCCTTAATCTCAACTTCCACACCAGATGGCAAATCCAGTTTACTTAAAGCATCTACTGTTCTGGAAGAAGAAGTATAGATGTCTAATAAACGCTTGTGCGTACACAATTGAAATTGCTCACGGCTCTTTTTGTTCACGTGTGGTGAACGTAGAACTGTAAAAATTCTTTTGTGGGTAGGCAAAGGAATAGGTCCTGTTACCACGGCACCTGTACTGCGTACAGTTTTAACGATCTTCTCAGCAGATTTATCTACCAGATTGTGATCGTAAGATTGTAATTTGATTCTGATTCGTTGAGACATAGTGCAAACCCAATTTTCTCATTGGGGTTGCAAAGGTAAGAGCCTGAGGCGTAACAGACAAGTATTTTGAAAGTTTTTTTGGGGATTTTGGAAAGAAAGGTGGAAAAATATCCCCAAAATGGTCCAAAAGGCAAAATTCGCTGATTTTCAAGGAAGCATAGCCGAAAAAACTACTAATTTATTTCCCATACTAGTTTTTGGATAGGCTCTTTTTTAGTTTATTCATTTAAAACTAACCAGGAAAGTATTTTGATGCCAATCAAACAAAGAAGATTGTCGAATCATTGAATTATTTTCACTGGCTGATTTTAACCTTAGTTTACTATCAAATCTATATTTTTATAATTATAGCATATATATATGGCCAAAAAAGTTAAGCAAATAGAAGTAAATCAAGCAGTTCTCAAAAATAAGCCTGAACCCAAGAACAGGTTTCAAATAAGTAAATACCACATTATTCCCTTATTGACCTGTTTACTTTATTTTGGCATCCACTTTATTCCCGATTTAGGTGCATATGATAATTTTGGTCCACAATGGTTATTCCTAATAATTGTAGATATTTTAATTACAGCCTGGATTCTTTCACGGAAAGATGACTATAAAGAAGCAACTTGGAATATTTTCAATAATATATTCTCTCGCTTATACATTCTATTTTTTCTTCTGGCTGGATTATCCATATTCTATGCAATCAACCCTACAGAAGGTTGGGTTTGTTTTGTTAGAATTATTGCAACAATCATTGCTTTTTTCAATATCAGTATCCTTTTACATGAAAAAACCGATTTGGTTCCATTGATTTTCCAAATGCTTGGATTGATCATGCTTTTTGAATCATTGCACACTATCAGTCTTTTTATAAACGGCATCGGTAATTTGTCGAACTATGAAATAATCATGTCTTTGAAAGGATATGCAGGCAATAAAAACATATTTGCTGCCGGACTAGTAGTAAAAATTCCCTTTGTCATTTATTGTATTCATACTTCTAAATTTTGGGGTAAGGTTCTTAACATATTCATTTTTATACTTGGATGCGTTGCTATTTTTATTGTTAATTCAAGGGCTTCATATGTTAGTCTATTTGTAATCACACTAATGTACCTGGCATTTACTATCATAAATTACAGACAGGAAAAAAATCTCGAGAATACAATATATAAAACTGGTTCTGTAATTATTCCCCTGATCATGGCTTTCATCATTGCACAACTCTTTTTAACCAATATTGCAGATTCGCAGGATGCAACAGATGTAAAATACTTTGGCACAGTTACCGAAAGACTTTCAACTGTAACGGAAGCAAGTGATGCCAGCAATCAGGTAAGGTTAAGACTGTGGAAACATGCTATTGATTATACAATAAATCATCCTGTTTTTGGTTGCGGAATTGGCAACTGGAAAATTGCTTCTATCCCTTATCAAAAAACAATAACCAATGAATTGATTATTCCGGTTCATGCGCATAATGATTTTCTTGAAATATTTGCTGAACTGGGCATTTTAGGCGGATTAGTTTATGTATGCCTATTTGCAAGTATTTTGTTTCTTACTTACAAAACTTTTACTTCAAAAGCACATGATGATATAAAACTTATTTCGGTTTTTACTTTAATGGCATTTGCGGCTTATAGTATCGATGCTTTTTTCAATTTTCCAATTGAAAGACCTGTAAGTCAGATGTTCTTTGTGCTAATAGCTGCCATCAATGTGCATAGTTATCTTGCAACCAGAGATTCTAATGTAGAAAATTCGTTAACCCAGGTAAAAAAAATTGGTATTATTAAGTCAATTTATGGCACTTTAGCGCTCTTGTTGTTGATTCCTGCTTTTTACGTTAGCTTTCTTACTTACAAATCATTGATCGTACAAAGAACAGTTCTTGGTGATCTAAATAACGAACCTTTAAAATTAGATTGGAAAGAAATTACAGCCAGCCTTCCAGCCATTCCCAATCTTTCCGCTACAGGTCAGCCAATTGAAGCTATTAAAGGAAGGTATGTTTATGAAGCTGCCAAATACAAATCCATGCCAGAAAAATATGCTGATGCCATTGTGCTACTTGACAAAGGAAGATCTGCAAACCCTGTAATAGGTTATAGCGAATTCTTGAAAGCAGGTGTGTATTTCTCCATAGGCAAATACGATAGTGCTAAAACTAATGCCATCACAGCGTTTTACACTCGCCCAAGAGCCAAAACCTATTTTCAAACTCTCATTGCAATCCTCGCTCATTTAAAAGATACCACAGAAATTAAAAGAGCTTATGCGGAAGCTAAACTTTACAGACAAGATGTTTATGTTTGGAATTTATACTTACAAGGAATGATCAATTCATTAGGTAAGGGAACCCCACATCTGTTAAAAGTAGTTGATAGTAGCCTTGTGCAATTTCCTGCTGATAGCACCTTATTAACAAGGAAAAATGAGATCCTACGTTTTATGGAAAACACCGGGTCTTCTAGTACTAAGAATGTATCAGCAATAGATTATGCTACATCTCAAAAATATTATGCTCAAGGCGTTGCGGCATTTGGCAAAGGTGTAGCAGGACAGGACGACCTTGAAAAAGCAGCCGGCTATTTCCTTAAGGCAGCTGCTATCAATCCTGCCGATTATACCACACTTGAAAATGCAGCCATCTGCTATTTCAACCTTAAGAACTGGAATAAAAGTATTGAAATCTTTAACAGGGAAATGTCTATGGTTGTTTCAACCACCGGCAAACCTGAATATTTTAAAGGCATCGCACTCATTAATATCGGTCAAAAAGAACAGGGTTGTACCTTACTCAAAGTTGCCTTAAGCAAGGGCTGGAAGGATGCTGAGGGGATTATTAATGGGAATTGTATGTAGTCATTTCGAACGCAGTGAGAAATCTCATTATCGATAGTAAGATTTCTCACTGCGTTCGAAATGACGCTACGAAGGAAAAGTTCATTTAGTAAGATTTCTCACTGCGTTCGAAATGACACTCACGGTTGTAAGGTGCGCAAAAAAGCGCCCCATTCTAAATGAACGGGGCGCTTAGTTATCTCAACAAATTCCTCAATTAATCCTCAACTTTCACTTTTCCCTTACTCTTAGCAATTACTTCTTCTGCAATATTATTTGGTGCAGGAGAGTAATGACTGAACTCCATGGTAGAAGTTGCACGACCAGATGAAAGTGAACGTAACTGGGTTACATATCCAAACATTTCACTCAACGGAACTTTAGCTTTGATCACCTGAAGGTTACCACGGCTATCCATTCCTTCCAGCATTCCACGACGACGGTTCAAGTCACCTGTTACATCTCCCATGTATTGGTCTGGTGTTACCACTTCTACTTTCATGATAGGTTCGAGCAAAGTTGGTTTTGCTTTACGGCCTGCTTCACGGAAACCGGATTTGGCACATAATTCAAAAGACATTGAATCAGAATCCACCTGGTGGAAACTTCCATCATAAACGCGCACTTTCATACTTTCTACCGGATAGGCAGCCAGTACACCAGTACCCATAGAAGTTTCAAAACCTTTCTGAATTGCCGGAACAAATTCCTTAGGGATAGATCCTCCGAAAAGGTCGTTCTTAAATTGGAAATGTTTACCCGGATTTTCAGTCAGCCATTCTGCATCTGCTGGTCCGATTTCAAAAAGGATATCAGCGAATTTACCCCTACCACCCGACTGCTTCTTCAAAACCTCACGGTGATCAATGGTATTGGCAAATGCTTCCTTATAAGCAACCTGGGGATTACCCTGGTTAATTTCTACTTTAAATTCGCGACGCATACGGTCAACGATGATCTCCAAGTGTAACTCTCCCATTCCTGAAAGAATTGTCTGACCGGTATCCTCATCTGTTTTTACACGTAAGGTAGGATCTTCTTCTACCAGCTTAGCAATGGCCATTCCCATTTTGTCAACGTCGGCCTGTGTTTTAGGTTCAACGGCAACAGAGATTACAGGCTCAGGGATGAACATGTTCTCCAAAGTAATTGGATGATTCTCATCACACAAAGTATCTCCTGTTTTGATCTCTTTAAAACCAACTGCTGCAGCAATATCACCCGCTTCAATAAAATCAATTGGATTTTGCTTGTTGGCAAACATCTTCATGATACGGCTGATACGCTCTTTCTTACCGCTTCTTACATTCAATACATAAGAACCTGCATCCAGGTGACCTGAATAGCAACGGAAGAATGCCAAACGACCCACAAAAGGATCAGTCATGATTTTAAAAGCCAATGCACAAAATGGTTCTTTTGCATTAGGCTTACGGGTAATAGTTTCGCCGGAATCAGGATCGGTACCAACGGTATCTTCTACATCTACCGGACTAGGCAGGTAACGACAAACCGCATCCAGTGCTGTTTGTACACCTTTGTTTTTGAAAGATGATCCACACATCATAGGTACGATACTCAGATCGATACATGCTTTACGAATGGCTTCATGTACTTCGTCTTCGGAAATGGTATCCGGATTATCGAAGAATTTCTCCATCAGTTTGTCATCGTATTCTGCAACGGCTTCGATTAACTGGGCTCTCCAATGATTGGCTTCTTCTACCATATCAGCAGGAACTGGAATTTCTTTGAAGGTCATACCTTCTGTTTCCATATCCCAAATAACACCTTTCATGGTGATCAAATCTACAACACCTACAAAATCATCTTCCGCTCCAATAGGTAATTGTAATGGAACGGCATTGGCACCCAGCATTTCTTTCACCTGAGAAACCACCATTAAAAAATCAGCACCGGAACGGTCCATTTTGTTTACGAAACCGATACGTGGAACCTTGTAACGGTTAGCCTGACGCCAAACGGTTTCTGACTGAGGCTCTACACCATCAACGGCAGAAAACAAGGCAATCAAACCATCCAATACACGCATAGAACGCTCTACCTCAACGGTAAAATCCACGTGACCGGGAGTATCAATGATATTAAAATAATAAGACTTAGTATTAGCATCTGCAGTACCCTTATTGGTAGGGAATTTCCACTCACAGCTAACTGCCGCAGAAGTAATGGTGATACCTCTTTCTTTTTCCTGTTCCATCCAGTCGGTAGTGGCAGCACCATCGTGTACCTCACCTATTTTATGAATCATACCGGTGTAGCGTAAGATACGCTCGGTAGTGGTGGTTTTACCGGCATCAATGTGCGCAGCAATACCGAAGTTCCGTTGTAATTTCAGATCCGCCATAAAGAGTTCTAATTTTTAGTTTTATTTCTGAAGTAGTACTCCAAAATTTTTCGAGCGGCAAAGGTAGGAATTATAGTGAGAGTTAAGTGTGGTTAGGGGGATTAAATTATTGTGTGGAAAAGTTTAGGATTTTGAGTTTTGAGTTTTGGATTTTGGGTTGGGAGTTAAAAATTAAAAGTTAATAGTTAAAAGTGGGGTTTGGCACTTTTAACTATTAACTTTTAACTATTAACTTATTGATTATAAGCTACTTATTTACTTCGCTTTCCTTACAGTTACCAAGGCAACATCATAAATAACGGCTGAATTTGGAGGTATAGTGGCGGTACCCGCTTCGCCGTAGGCAAGGGTGTAGGGTACGATGGCGCGACAAACAGTGCCTTCTGGCATTCTTAGTACTACATCGCGTAAGCCTGCAATCATATCTCCGGCAAGGGCCATATAGGATTGTTTTGTTTTGGAAGCGTCTTCTATAATGGTACCATCGGGTAAGGAAGTGGTTACATTCATGATTACGGTATCTTTTGCAGTTGGAATGACACCAGTACCCATTTTACTCAAGGAATAATAAACGCCACTTGGTAAAGCTGAGAAACCTGGAGTAGTTTTCACTTTGGCAAATAAGAGTTCCTGTAATTTTTTGCCTTTCTCTTGTTGAAACAGACGTTGGTAGGCCAGTAATCTTTCTTCTGTAGATGCGGGATCTACCATTAGTTTTTTATTGGCGGCAACATCATCAATGGCCTTTTTAAACATAGTGGGGTTAGTTACAATAAACCCTGTTTTAGCCAATAACTGTTGCATCATATATACACCCAGTGCATATTGAATGGTATCTTCTGAAGCGCTGGTTTTTGGTTTAGGCGCTGCAGGCTTTTGTGCCATTACATTTGCTGCCAGCATCATAAAGCAGGCAGAGACGAGTATGATTCTTTTCATGTGTAGCGATTATTTAATTGTACTGTAAAGATACCAAAACCCCAGAAAGGTTGGAAACGAAGTTTATCCCCTCTCAACTATTAAATTTTAACTATTAATTTTTAACTTTTCACTTCACTTTCACCTCCAACAATTCCACCTCTAAAATCAAAGCACTATAGGGTGGAATAAGACTAGTGCCTTTGTCTGCATAAGCCAGCGCTGATGGAATAAACAATTGCCATTTAGAGCCCTGGGGCATATTTTGTAATGCATCATTTAAACCAGGAAAAAAGGAACTTGTTGTTGCATTAAATGGTTTTTTGCTTTGGTAGGTGTCTTCTACCAAAGTTCCATCGGGTAATTTGGCTATTAAATGCAATACGATTGAATCTGTTTCTGATGGTCTGCGACCTTTGCCTGCATTGAGAATGCTGTAGCGAACACCATTGGGAAACATGCCGATACCCGGTTTGTCTTTAATGGTGGCAAACATGAGTTGCTCTTGTTTAAAAGCAATGTTTTTTTGGTTGGCTTGTTGGTAAGAAGCTATTAAGGGTGAAATGACAGAATCTGGAATAATTCGGGGGCGGTTTTGGAGGATGTCATCCATGCCTTGGGAGAATAATGTATTATTAGTAATGGAGAACCCATTATTGGTGATCCATAAACCTAATAAACTGCCTAAAGAATATTGGATGGAATCTTCCCGACTTATTAATTTAATTGCAGAAGTATTCTTGATTGAATTAGGCTTTTTCTCCTGCACTTTTTGAGCGACTGCGTTTTTTAAGAAAAGCAGATTAAAAACAAAAAGAAGTATAGTAGTAAATACACGCATATATTAATCAAAAATAAAGATACGATGTGTAAGTTTTTAAATAAAATGAATCAATGAATCCCTAAAATAATTCCCAAAAAAATCAAACCTCTTTACGAGTTCGGGTGATTTAGTGGAATATTCTACTGATCATTAATCATTAATGATAAAACTCTTTACAAACTAACAGTGATATTGCACAATTAAGGTTTAATCAATTCAATTGTAGCATTATGTGCCGTAAAAGTGCCCACAGAACATGTAACATCTAAATCAATAAACCAATTAGCTGTTGGCGCAATTGTTGCAGTTGCAGCAGCTCCAACAAGTTGTCTTAATACAACTGCCGTTGCCAAAGCAAAACCTGATGCCTGTAAAGTTGTTGCAGAGCGTAAAGTTAGATAAACATCCATACCACCCCAGGTATTTGCAGCCTGAGCAGCAGAAGTAGTAGATTGCCAGGCCTGATTGTCCGCTGTGGTTCCATTGGCCCCAACACGAACTCGAAAAATAAGTGTTCCAGTACTAGAGGAGATCCCAAATAATCTTATTCTAAATGTACTGCCAATATTGGTAACCTGGTTAGCGGGTATTAACATTCTATGGAGCAGTGTTTCTCCAGTTCCACTGGTAGCAACTGGGCTAGCCAGATGCGCACTCATGGGCGCTTTATTTAATTGAGAAACATTATCCCAGTTTGCAGCAGTTGTAGGTGTGGCAATAAGCGCCATTACTTTTAACTGAGTACCTGCCAAAACAGTTTGTACCAAATTTCCGCCTGATGAATTAACAGTTATAGAAACTGTACTATTGTTTAATATTAAATAAGTTTGTCCTGCACCAACATTCGTAGTTGGCAATTGTACAATTTGATTGGCAGTACTTCCAGTAAATTCTTGTACATAAGCATCGCCCGTAACCAAAGTTAAAGTACTTGCTGAAGTTGCCTGGGTTCTAAAACCATTCTGAAAGCTATAACTGGTGGTAACCACGTTCCAGTTTGCAGCTGTTGTTGGCGTAGCAACCAGTGCAGTAAATTTACCTTCAGAATTTGGCCCTAAAATCCGAATGGTATTTGCACCACTGGATTGAACAGTAATTGGAACAGTACTATTGTTCATAATCAGAAATGATTCACCTGCAGCTACTGAAGTAGTGGGAAGACTAACCACTTGTCCGGCTGTACTACCTGTGAACTGTTGGGCATAAGCACTACTTTCTACTAAAGTTAATGTACTTGCTGCTGTGGCTTGTGTTCTGAATCCATTTACATTTGAAGCACTGATACTGCCCGCACTGACCATTCCAGTTGCAGTTAGGGAAGAAGTATTAATACCACCACTTGTTAAACTTAATGAACCAGCAGTTATATTGCCGGTAACAGTTAGTGCAGAGGTAGTAATGCCTCCACCGGTTGTGCTGATTGTGCCTGCAGTTATATTGCCTGTTGCAGTAAGTGCAGATGCATTAATGCCTCCACTGGTTAAACTTAGAGTACCTGCTGTAATATTGCCTGTTACAGTAAGAGTAGATGCACTAATGCCACCGCTAGTTAAACTTAAAGCACCTGCAGTAATATTTCCCGTAATCGTTAAAGTAGAACCCGAAATTGTAGAAGTTGTAATTCCTCCACTAGTAGTACTAATAGATCCAGCAGCTAGAAGACCACTAACGGTTAAAGATGAGAGTGTACCAACTGCGGTGATATTTGGTTGTAATACAGTTGTAAGTGTACCACTTACAGTGCCAGCATTTATTAAACCAGAAACAGTTAATGTAGATAAAGTTCCTAAAGAAGTAATGCTGTTAGTGGATCCGGAACTTAATGATCCGCTGAATGTACCGCCTTGTATAGTTCCAGTAACGGATAAATTACTTAGTTGGCCAATAGAGGTAATACTATTTAAAGCGGAAGTACCTAGTGTGCCACTAAAAGATGTTGCTTCAACAGTACCTGTAACAGAAAGTTGTGCATAAAGATTACAATTAATTAAAATAAGGAATAATAACCCGCCCCCTTTTTTCAACATTTTAAACATAGGATAGATATAATAAAACAGAAACAAAAAAATAAACTGAAGCAATAAATCTTACTGGTTTTGCGAAATCAACATAGTTAAATAAATAGAGATTATCTATATTCATAAATGATAATAACGCCATTTGTACCATCACCACCTGCACCATTACCGGTTGCACCACCGCCACCAGCGCCAAAACCTGTTCCGTTTTCACCTGCATTATTTGCTGCATTCGCAGCTATCATTTTGCCACCAAACCCGAACATTCCACTACCGCCAGCACCACCTACCAAGTGAACTGCAGAAGTTCCATTATATCCTACATTACCACTTCCTCCTTTAATATTAATGGTTCCACCTGCAGCTGTACCACCGGCACCACCCGCTGCATAATTGTTGTTTGCGTTTGTAGAATTTGCACCTCCCGTTCCAAAATTTCCTTGATAAGTGGTTCCATTAATAGTGAGAGTTGTATTAGCGGAACCTGCAGCACCATTTGCAGTTCCTCCAGTTCCAATTGCAATTGTATAAGGTGGCGTACCAGAAAGTACCAAATAGGGCATATAAGCAATACCACCAGCGCCACCGCCACTAGAACCACCATCTACATTAGTTCCACCGCCACCACCGCCACCGCCTGGACCTACTACATAAAAAGAGATGGCTCTAGTACCACTGGTTGGTGTATAGGTTGTTCCAGAAGTAAGTACCTGAACATTTAAAAGTAGTCCTGGTATTATAGCAGTACCCGTAACTGTAATATTGGTGGTAGAAATACCTGTTGCAGAAGTGATGCTAAGTGATCCAGCAGTTATACCATTTGTTACAGTTAAAGATCCAATAGTACCTACAGATGTAATATTAGGCTGGGCAGCAGTTGTGATAGTTCCACTAACTGTAACTGCATTTACCAACCCTGAAACCGTTAATGCTGAAAGAGTACCAATAGAAGTTATATTTGGCTGAGCCGCAGTAGTAAGCGTACCACTAACTGTAGATGATGTGATTAGTCCACTTACTGTTAAACTAGAAAGTGTTCCTAAGGATGTAATTGACCCTGTTGTACCTGCGCTTAATGAACCACTGAAAGTACCGCCCTGAATGGTTCCTGTAACTGATAAATTACTTAATTGTCCAACAGAAGTAATGCTGTTTAAAGCGCTGGTACCGAGTGTGCCACTAAAGGATGTAGCTTCAACAGTTCCGGTTACAGAAAGTTGTGCAGTAAGGTTACTGGTTATTAAAAACAATCCTGAAATTAATAACCACTTTTTCATACCCGTTTTCATAGTTATTAAATGATTAATGAAGATTTATTTGTTATTGAAAAAAGCTAATAACAGATCATTTTAATTTTCTATTTTTTACCGGTTTTATTGTCTTTCTTAACTCCTTCCAGCATCTTTTTAAAATTGGCCATTTCTGCTTCCAGTTTATCTATACGCTGAGAATCTGCTTTTAGTTTATTGATATCTGCTTGTTGTTGTGCAATGATCTTGTCTTGCTCTTTCATGGCTTCAATAAAGAGGGCTACCAGTTTAGAATATTCAACTGATTTAAAGCCTTTCTCATCTGTACGTACTACTTCAGGCACCACTTTTTCAACTTCCTGGGCAATTACCCCTAATTGTAAAGTATTATCGAAATTATTTTCAGGGAATTCATCTTTTCTCCATAAGTAGTTAACACCACGTAAGGCTTTTACTTTATCCAGGGCATTTTCTACCGTAGTAATATTCTTTTTAAACCTGCTATCAGAAGTTTCTGTAACAGAGTTTGATTTGAATTTACCAAACACCTGCAGTTTGAAAGAACCGGAAGGTGTACCGCCAATACCTACAGAACTGTTGGCACTACCGATTGCTACTACATTGCTTAATGTTCCGCCAGTTGCAATATTAACGGTGGTTAATCCAGTACCAGTTCCAATATTAACAGTATTTGTTCCGGAAGATTGACCCAAGGTTATAGCACCTGTTTGTGCGGTTCCTCCTAAGGTAAGTGTGCCAGTTGTTGTTGATGCACCAATGGTATAAGTTGATCCTGCAACTCCATCTAAACTAAAGTTACCAGTACCTACTCTTTGAACAATACCCGTAGATGATGCAGTATTACCAATAGTAATTGTATTGCCACCAGTAGAACCACTAGCAATATTAACTGCAGCAGTTGAAGTACCCGTATTGATATTGGTAGCAAAGTTTGAACTAGGATTCAAATTAGCAGTACCGCCTGTTACAGTAAACCCTGATGTTAAGGTTAAAGAGGAAACATTTAAAGTGGTAGCACTTAAAGTACCTACTGTTGCTGTGCCGCTTACAGTTAAGTTCCCTAAAGTACCAAGAGATGTGATATTTGGTTGGGCGGCTGTTGTAATTGTTCCTGCAACTGTACCAGCACTCATTAGACCTGTTACTGTTAGATTGGTTAATGTACCAACTGATGTGATAGCCGGTTGTGCAGCATTACTTACTGTTTGTGCACTTGAAACTGTACCAGAAATAGTTCCTGCAGTTAAAATACCTGATACAGTTAAACTACTTAAAGTTCCAAGAGATGTAATATTTGGTTGAGCTGCAGTTGCCAAAGTTCCTCTTAATGTGGTTGCACTAAATGTATTAGCGGTTCCAGTTCCGGTAACAGTTAAATTACCCAATGTGCCTACTGTTGTAATATTTGGTTGTGATGCTGTGGTAATAGTACCTGCTAACGTACCTGCACTTACCAGTCCGGATACAGTCAAGTTAGTTAAGGTACCTACTGATGTGATTGCAGGTTGTGAAGCATTACTTACAGTTTGGGCAGTTGTTACAGTACCAGAAATAGTTCCTGCAGATAAAATACCAGATACGGTTAAGTTACCCAATGTTCCTACGGAAGTAATATTTGGTTGTGATGCGGTTGTTATAGTGCCTGCTAATGTACCTGCACTTACCAGTCCGGATACAGTCAAGTTAGTTAAGGTACCTACTGATGTGATTGCAGGCTGTGAAGCATTACTTACAGTTTGGGCAGTTGTTACAGTACCAGAAATAGTTCCTGCCGATAAAATACCAGATACGGTTAAGTTACCCAATGTTCCTACGGAAGTAATATTTGGTTGTGATGCGGTTGTTATAGTGCCTGCTAATGTACCTGCACTTACCAGTCCGGATACAGTCAAGTTAGTTAAGGTACC
>CALRVT010000027.1:0-60070 GCA_943371675.1 Chitinophaga pinensis
GTTAATCCGGTACCATAAGCCAGTTTGGGCTTGATAATAGATTCCCCGCCTTCCAAAATTTTGATCGTAGGCCCTAAAACCAATACAGGATAAGCTTGTACCGTTATTAGTTTGATTGCCGTATCACTTACACAACCCTGCGCATTAAAGAAATAGTACGATACATTGAAAGAACCAGAATCAACAAATTGCTTTAAGGGGTTTTGTAAGGTAGAACTATTACCATTAGCCAAATCCCAAACCCAGCTTTGTGCATTACTGGTAATGCCATTACCCAGGTCTTTAAACTGTATGGTATCATTGAGGCAAATCACCTGTGGTGTGGCACTGAAAGATGCTTTGGGTTGCGGATAAACAGAGGTAAGGGTTTGTGTTAAAGAATCAACACAACCATCCTTGCTGGTGATCTTCAATTTTACCGGATAAGGCCCAAGGGTAGTATATCGATGCGTAGGTTCTTTTAAGGTAGATGATGATGCATCATTAGGATCATTAAAAGTCCATAGATAACTGAACAAAAGTTCTGAACCATCGCCAATAGTGGATTGATTCAGGAATTGTCCCCTACCATCTGGCAAACAGATAGAAGGCAGACTGAATGCAGGTTTGGGCAAATAATTTACTTTGATAGGTTGTGTATTCAAAGTGCTGATACAACCACTATCTGTTTTTACCTGTAAGCTGATATTATAGGTTTTGGCATTGGCAAACTGTCTGGTATATGAAACATCCGAAACCCTGGTTACAGCAGCAGTTCCATCATCATAATTCCAGATGCGTTGGGTAATATTGCTGTATTTGGCTAGTGAACTGTCTGTAAATACTATATCATTTTTCTCACAGGTATTGCCAACCACATTCCAAACAGCCACCGGTGTTGGCCATACGGTGATATTTTTAGTTGCCGTATCTACACAGGCTTTATCAGATGTGTACTTGTAAAAAATATGGAACACCCCTACCCCTGCTGTTTGCGGATTGAATAAGCCGGTAGCACTTACCCCTGTACCAGTATAGGTAAATGTTCCGGGAACCCTGCTATCAAAACTTGCTTGAGTTATTTGACGTGCTGTTGCTTCTAAACAAATTCCCGGCATGGTTACAAAACTTACTTTCGGACTGGCATTTACAGTGATCAGCTGCGTTACTTCTTTGCTACAAGAAGCAGCATTACCAGAATATGCTTTCAGCCTAACCGTATAGGTTTTAGTTAAAGGGAATTGAAAATCGGGGTATTGATAAGCATATAGTTTGTCGATACTAGGATTTTCATCTGTTGTTTTCTTTGTTAAGTCATTCGCATCCCAGAAGATCTCTAAACGGGTAACTACGCCAAAATCAACGACAGATTTATTTTTTATACGAACCGAATCATTGCTGCAAAGTCCGGTGGGTTTTTGTACTTCAAAAATAGCTGTTGGGTTAGCCCCGTTCACTGTAAAATCTTTGGAAAGAGATGCTACACAACCGTTGGCTGTAACAGTTAGGGAAACCTTGTAATCCGCTGCCTTATTGTATTTCACCAAAGGACTGGCAGTGGTGGTTGCTGCGGTTGTAAATGTAGGTCCGGGTGCAACCAAAGGGGTTCCTGCATTAAAATTCCAGAGATAGCTCATGGCAGATCCATCTGCAATTTTAGTGGTATCTGTAAATAATGCACTGGCATCATTTAAACAAACTTCGGGGATAATAAAACCCGGTTCGGGTATGGCACTTACTTTAAATGGGGTTGCCAATCGGAAGGTATCACTATTACAACCTGTGGACGATTGCACCAGCAAACGAACATCTTTAATACCATAGGTGGTGTATTTGAGCGTTTGCGGAACATTGGTTGTGATGGTATCAGCCTTACCATCTCCCTTATCCAGGTTCCATACCCATTTGGTTATGGTACCGGTTTGTATGGTAGAACCCTCTGTAAAAGTTACGTTGTCATTTACACAAGCGATGGCAGGTTTGGTAAAAGAAGCCACAGGCTTAGTAGAAATATTGACTACCTGTATATCCGAATCGGAAGCACATCCAATATCATTGGCAACTTTTAGTTTCACTGAGTAATTGCCGGTAGCCGAATACAATTTAGCAGGCACAGTACCTGAATTATAATCTGCATTGGTACCATCACCAAAATCCCAATACCACCTGGAGACTAATCCGCTTGCATTGGGTGTAAGGTCGGTAAACCGCGCAGAATCTGTTACGCAGCCAAAATGGGTTACGGAGAATTTTGCCGCCGCTGGAACATCCTTAACTGTTACCGGAATGGAAAATATCTGATCTGTGCTACCACAACCATCTGGTGTTGCAGAAGTTGTATAAAGCTTTATAGTATCGCGAAGGCTAGTTGTATTGCCGCTATTGAATTTGTAAACCTGGTGTGGACTATAATAATAAAGTGATTGACCATTGATAGACCTGATAGAGTCAAATGTTGGACTGGCAAGTGGACCGATAGCCGCATTGGGTGAAATATTGGGTGCAGAACTATAATCCCATTTAATGGAAGTAGGCTGAAAATTTAAAGGAATACCAAATTCTACATTTGTATTCACACAGGTTACAGCAGAATCAATTCTTAATAATGGATTTTGAAAGGATGCTACTTGTGTAAAGTCTTTCACATTGGTTCCGGCATTATACCCATAAGATTCTACTGAACCGTAACCATATGCAATAGCGCTAAAACTAGAATCTGCTGTTAATGTCTGAACAGGATTCGTCATAGAAATTGTAGTGACGTCTTCTTGCAAATAGGAATAGGTAGTTCCAGGAATTGCTACAAATGTGCCTGTAGGATTATTCCCGTTTACTTTAAAACTATTCGTAGCATTTGTTTGAATGATGATATTTAAAAAACAATTATCAACATTACTTTGATTTGGAGGGACTTTAAGTCTATGTGCAGAAAATACAGTTATGTTATTGATAGTTTGTTCAACTGGATTCAATAAAACCATTTCGGGATCTCCTCTAGTTGCTCCAGATTGACACGCTTGTGCTGTAAAATATTGAACAACAGATGATGGTTTATCTGCTTGTATAAAGGTGGGACTTCCGGTTACATATTCATAATAAGCATTATTAACTAATCCGGTTAAGGTAGATTTAATGCCATTTTCTGTTTTTTGAACTACAGTTGTTGGATCTGTAACAAAAACCCTGTAAATATCTGATGTTCTTGTTTTAGAAGGAGCAGTAATAAAGTTTTTACCCCAAGCACTTGTAGGAAATAATTGTTGATAAAGGTTATCACCACTTAATCCAGTTGCAGAGCAACCAAATCCAGACCAACTAGTACTAGAAAATACTGCAATTTTTTTACATCCACCCGTACCAGAAGCAAAAGATTGTACTGTAGTTCCTGATATATCCTGACTTTGCTTGAATTGAATTTGATAAACATCTCCTGGATTAGCCAAAGTAATCTGAAATGGAACATTTGCCAATTTTAAGCCATTTCGGCTATCAACTGTTGGCGTAATTTGAACTGTTGTATTCGCTTCAGCCGCAACTACCGTAATGGTACCATAGCCATAAGGTACTACACCTGGACCAGATGATGTTCCCTGTGTTCCTATGTTCTTATAACTCGGTACAATATATTGTTTACCCCAAACAGTTGTTGGTAATACAAGTGTTGCACCAGATCTTGCCGAACGGACGATATGCGCATAAACAACAACTGGGTTATCTGAGACTACATGGATTGCACCATTCGAAGTGATCCCATCTTCTTGAGCTAAGTAAACAGGAGAATTAGAAGTAACACAGGTTGAACAACCTCCTATAAATTTGGTTGTAACATTATTGGCTGTAACTGTAAAAGCAAGTGTTTGTGTACCTACAGTAATGGTTCCTGTAGCATTTACATCAGAAGTTATGTAAATACCCATTACTGATGAGGTACCATCGATATGAATAGGATAAGTAATATAAAAATCCTTCCCTTTATTGGAATAGTTCTGTCCCAACCCCATAAAATGCCCCAAAAGCACCACCAAAACCAACAGGAGACTGATCTTCTTCATTAATGGGTATCGAAAGGTTAACTGTGGGTAAGATTCAGTTCTATACACAGTCTCTAAAATTAAGGCATAGTTAAATAACTACAAGATTATAGAGCCATTAAATAGTTAAAATGTTGTTTTTCAGCATTTTTTGTGCATTTGGGCCTTCGCAAAAGAGCAGGTCTAAAATACTCAGATTGGGTACAAAACCGATCCTGTCTTCAAATACCTGGGTGTACTTGATTTCCCCTTTTTCCAACCTGCTGTTTTTAGGCAGAAAACGGTTTCGCAGGTCGGCCTTATTTTCCGGAATGGTCTTTTGGTAGTCTTCGGTTAGGCTAATATTCGCGGTAAATGATAAAGATTTTTGCAGCCATGCCAGGATGGCCAGATTCTTGTCGAGCAGAAAAACTTCCTCCCTATTGATCAATGCCCAAACCTGGTCTTTATAAAATTCAAAAAAGGGCGACCGGTTATAACAGGATTCGATGGTTCGTAAATGCTGGGTTTGCCAGTTGGTAAAATAGCTGATCTTAACATCTTTCATCAACTGTCTTTTGTTCCTCCCAAGTTCTATCGGCACCGATAAATTTACCAGTCCATTACTCCCTGCCACTTCACACCTGTTGCGAAAACTCATTTTTTGATAGTTCTCATATTGCTCAATTTTAATATTTGAATATTCAAACAAAGTATTAATGTAAGTAATACATGGAAAATATTGATTTTCAATTAATAAGACTTCTTTTACTATCGACATATTTGATTCTTTTGAAAACCATACCATCTAGGCAATATCGCCTATTTTAAATGATATTTTAATTTTAAACAATAGATTATATACTATTGATTATTAATACTTTAACACTTAACTTGTATACTAAATTTAATAGTTTCAAGAAATTTCTATTTTTCTACCTGTTTTGCCAAACTCTTTAGTAGCAAATGTAAGAATTTTTAACAGAGATAAAATGGAAATCCGGTGCCAGTCTCCTATTTTGCAGTCAAATAGCTCATCCTTGAAACAAGCCCTCCTACCCGCCTTATTTGCCCTTTTAATGGCATCTTGTGCAACCCCCAAAACCTTCGAATACAGAGACATCAAAAACATCCGGATGGAAAGTATGGGCTTCGAAACCTCTACCCTTGCCATGGACCTGGTATATTATAATCCAAATGGATTTGGGGTGGACCTTAAAAATGTGGATTGTGAAGTGTACGTAGACAAAACCTATTTAGGCAAATTTCTGCTCGACACCCTCATGCATATTCCCCGGATGGCAGAATTTAACCTCCCCTCCAAAATTCAGCTCGACATGAAATCGGTGATGAAAAACGGCCTAAACCTGCTGGTAAGCAAAGAAGTGCTGATAAATGTAAAAGGCAGTTCCAAAGTAGGAAGAGGCGGGTTTTATAAAGTAGTGCCTTTTGAGTATGAAGAGAGGAGACGGTTTGGGCTGTATTGAATGTCGAATATCGAATGTCGAATATCGAATGTCGAAGTGAAGGGCGAAATTAAGGAAAGAGAAAAGGCTTTGAATGTCGAACAGAGGAATGTCGAATATCGAAGTGAAGGACGAATTTAAGGAAGGAGTAAAGGATTTGAATGTCGAACAGATGAATAACGAATATCGAATGTCGAAGTGAAACCCACTTCGACATTCATCTGTTCATCTGTTCTTCTGTTCGACATTCAAATCGGTTTTACATGACACGGCCTCCCTTTCTGCGGTCCGCCGCCTTCTTCATTGCGTTTGCAGATCGGAGGAAGAAGTTTATAGGCTTCAGGTTCGGCTTTGGCGGAATCGGCATCAAAGCCGGCATTTATAATGGCTGCACGGATGGCTTCGGCGCTGGTTCTGTCGGGCAAAAACTGGAATTTGATCTCTCCTTGCAACAGATTGATCTTCCATTGCATGATGCCACTTTCCATATTGGCTTTGTTTTCCATGAGTAGGTAACGATCCAATCGTTCCTTACACTCCCAACAGCGCATATTGGGGGTTTTAACCGTTACCCATTCAGGTTTGGGTTGCTGGGCAATGAGATTGGCAGTAACGAACATTAGAAGGCCTACAAACAAAAGCTTTTTCATGGCATATTTTTAATCATTGGTTCAAATACCCTGCCAATTGGCGGGGTCTGTTCTCCAGGAAAGTAATAACTGCTCTGTTTCGGGCGTAACCTGTCCCTTTTCAACAGCCAAGCTGATCAGGTTTGGATAATCTGTCAGGGAACGATAAGGTACATAGGCATCTGCAAATGCTTTTTCAGCCAATGCAAAACCATAAGTAAATATAGACACCATTCCTACTACTTCTACCCCTGCATTCCGCAACACATCCACTACCTGTAAACTACTTTTCCCGGTAGAGATCAGATCCTCAATTACCAATATACGTTGTCCGGCAGTATAAGATCCTTCGATCTGGTTACCCAGTCCATGTTCTTTGGGTTTGGGGCGAACATAGATATAGGGCAGTTTTAACTGATCAGCCACCATCGCACCCCAGGGAATACCAGCTGTGGCAACACCTGCCAGTACTTCCGCTTGTGGGAAATGTTCAAAAACTACATTGCACATTTCGCTTTTGATGAAATCGCGTACAAATGGGAACGACAATACTTTTCTGTTATCGCAATAAATTGGGCTTTTCCAACCACTGGCCCAGGTAAAGGGTTTATCGGGACTTAATTTAACAGCTGCGACTTGCAGCAATTTTTCGGCAACGGCTTTTTCGTTCGTCATGCTGCGAATGTAAATCATTTTAGAATTTTGAAAATGCTAGGTGAACAAGTTTGGGAAATCGATAAATAGGATTCATATTTGGGTATGCAGAAAAAGACAATTATTGCCGGTGGTGGTTTGGTTTTGAATGATGCGGGAGAATTATTGATGATCTACAGAAGAGGGAAATGGGATCTGCCAAAAGGCAAGTTGGATAAGGGCGAGACCATTGAAGCATGCGCTGTTCGGGAAGTGCAGGAGGAAACCGGATTGGTGGCTGTTAGTTTAGGTAATTTTATCACGATCAGTTACCATGAATATTTTGATCTTTATTTGAAGGAAGAGGTGGTGAAGGAATCGCATTGGTATGCTATGACAGCACCGGGTATTCAGGCTTTGATTCCGCAAACGGCAGAAGATATTACGGAGATCAGATGGGTTTCGGGAGATGCTTTAGAAGCTTGTTTGTTGGATAGTTATGAGACTGTGGTGGATGTGGTTAGGAAGGCTGGGTTTTAATTTTTTAGCCACAGACCTTCCTGCCGGCAGGCAGGTTACACAGATTACGCAGATTAGAGAAGAAGGGTTATCGCTTTTTTAGGATGGCTACGGTTATTCTGCTGATGCAGACTAGTTTTTCAGCTTCGTCGTAAATTTTAATTTCCCATACATGGGATGAAGAGCCTAGATGAATCGGTGTGGTTACCCCTGTAACAAAACCGCTTTTTACACTTCTTAGATGGTTGGCGTTGATTTCTTGTCCTACACAAATAAATTGTTCAGGATCTATTACCAGTGCGGCTGCACAACTGCCCAAAGTTTCGGCTAAGGCAACAGATGCACCTCCATGTAACAAACCATAGGGTTGTTTGGTACGATGATCTACGGGCATGGTGGCTTTTAGATAATTCGGGCCTATTTCAGAAAAACGCATGCCCAAATGATCCGCCATATTGTTTTTCTCCAGGCCATGCAAATCATCAACTTGCAAATCTTTTTTATGCCAGATAACCATGATCCGAATAATTATTTTTGTAAAAGCGTTTGATTCACTGCATCGGGCAAAAACGGTGATGCATCTCCCCCATTACGTATGATATCACGTACAATGGTAGATGCTACGGAAGTGTATTTTGGTTCACCTGTTAAGAAGATGGTTTCAATATGTTTATCCAGCGTACGGTTGGCGTCGGCGATGGTTTTTTCGTATTCAAAATCGCTTACGTATCTAATGCCTCTTAAAATAAAAGTAGCACCGATCACTTTACAATAGTTGACGGTTAGTCCGTCGTACACCACGCTCTCCACTTTTGATTCATCCTTATAAATTTCCCTGAACCATTGCATCCGCTGTTCTGCACTAAACATGGGACTTTTAGACGAATTGATACCAATACCAACATAGATCTTATCAAATAAAGGAATGGCCCGGTTAATGATATCAACATGCCCTAATGTAACAGGATCAAATGTTCCCGGGAATAAACAGATTCTTTGCATAAAGGGTATTTATAATAGCTGGTAAAAGGAACTAATGGTTGTGTCCTACGAAGTAAGAATATAAAATTGGAATTTCCGCACCCCTTATGGGCAATTTATCTAAGCATTTTCTCTGTTAGCGAGTAAATACAGAACGGCCATTCTTACCGCTACCCCATTTTCTACCTGGTTAAGGATGATGGAGTATGGTCCGTCTGCCACATCACTATCCATTTCCACTCCCCTGTTGATGGGTCCTGGGTGCATGATCACGATTTCTTTGCCCAAACTTTCCAGTAATTCCCGCTTGATGCCATAAGCAAGGTTATATTCTCTAAGAGAAGAAAATAAAGGTTGATTTTGCCTTTCTAATTGGATCCGCAGCACATTGGCCACATCGCACCATTGGAGTGCTTTTTTGAGGTTGTATTCTACGCGCACACCCAATGCTTCCCCGATATATTTGGGAATCAATGTAGGCGGTCCTGCTACTACAATTTCCGCCCCCATTTTCTTCAAGAGATACATATTGCTCAATGCCACCCTGCTATGCATGATATCGCCAATAATGGCCACTTTTAACCCCTCCAGTTTACCCAATTTCTCTTTCATGGAAAAAGCATCCAGTAATGCCTGTGTAGGATGTTCGTTGATACCATCACCAGCATTTACAATAGCTGCCGGTATTTGTTGGGCCAAGAAATGTGGCGCACCCGAAGCACTATGGCGCATCACCACCATATCCACTTTCATGCTGAGAATATTATTCACTGTATCCAGTAAGGTTTCACCTTTTGCGGAAGAGGAACTGCTGATGGTAAAATTCAAAACATCTGCAGAAAGTCTGCGCTCAGCTAGTTCAAATGACATGCGTGTCCGCGTTGAATTCTCATAAAAAAGGTTCACAATAGTGATATCTCTTAATGAGGGAACTTTCTTAACGGGCCTTTGTAAAACTTCTTTGAATTGCTCTGCAGTGGATAGAATAAGCTGAATATCTTCTCTGTTGAGATCCTTGATACCAAGAAGATGTCTGGTAGATAGTTTCATTAAAAATCAAAGATAAAGGATTCGTGGGAATGGCGGAAACAAGTTTCAAGATTTAAGAAACAAGATTCAAGGTTCAAGGTTCAAGTTAATTTGCTATTTAGTTTTAAGATAATTGTTGACAAAATTTTGATTATTTCATTGGTTTCATCAATCAACTGTTTTCTATTGGTTTCCAATAATTCGTTTTCAACAATTAATAACAAAGTCTACCAATGTGCCGATTCCTTTGCTTCTCTTCGTGCTATTTTCAACTTCATTAATTCATCAGATTTACCCAAACTATCAGAAGCTTCCAGATAATTTGCCCCAATAGAACCACTCGAACGAAGTAACTGTTTAATGTATTCCCGATTAATTAATTCAAACCATAATTTGCTGCATAAATCCCTACATGTCAAGGCAAATTTCAAAAATCTATCTTCTAATTCCTTAGACATATATACATTAAATACTATATAAAACAAAGATTCTAATATCTTGTAGCAAGTATCAAGAATAAACTCTCATGAATCTAACAAATTCTCCCTTATATCTTGCCTCTTATCCCTTGTTTCTTGATCCTTGTTCCTTGATCCTTGTTCCTTGATCCTTGTTCCTTGTCCCTTGTTTCTTAAACCAACACCACTTCCTCCACCTCATTCCCTTCCTTCCAATTCACCAATACTTTTTGGGAGATGATGGTATCAATGGTTTTGCCGGTATAGTCGGGTTGAATGGGTAATTCGCGGTTGAACCTGCGGTCAACAAGTACACATAGCGATACCTTAGATGGTCGGCCAAAAGCCAGTAAAGCATCTAGCGCAGCACGGATGGTTCTTCCGGTGTATAATACATCATCAACCAACACCACTTTTTTATTTTCTATGCTAAAGGGAATATCGGTTGCATTGGCGATATGCAGGCTTTTGCGCACATCGTCGCGGTAAAAGGTAATATCCAGTTTACCATAGTGAATGGCAGCAGGGTCTACTAAAAGCTGTAGCTCCTTTACAATTCGATTGCTTAATAAAATGCCCCTGGGCTGTAATCCAATAATAACGGTATCCGCCAGGGAAAGATTATTCTCCAGAATCTGGTGGGCCAGTCTTTTTACGGTAAGTGCCAGTTGTTCTTCGTTCAGGATCGTCTTCAAAACCGAATTTTTCATAAAAATAACCGCTTTCTTTCAAACCCCATATGAATTCATAAGCCCGTTCTGATTAATTTGCCGAAAGAATGCTGCAACTACAGTCTATATCACTGGTTCAATTTCGTAATTACCTGGAAAGAAATTTCTCCTTTTCTGAAAGAATTGTTGGCATTTGCGGGGTTAATGGTTCCGGCAAAACCAATTTACTGGATGCTATTTATTACCTCAGTTTTTCCAGAAGCTATTTTGCCAGAACCGATAGCCAGAATGTGTTTCACGGACTTTCCGGTATGCGATTGCAAGGCAATTACCTGCTAAATAATGATCAGATCGACCTCTGTTTTATTTTGCGGGAAAACAACAAAAAAGAACTCCTTTTTAACCAGGAAAATTATAAAAGATTCTCCGACCATATAGGAAGGCTGCCCTGTGTGATGATCGCACCAGACGATATTGAACTGATCAGCGGAAGTAGTGAACTGCGCAGAAAATTCATCGACACCTTGCTCTCACAAGTGAATCAGGGCTATTTGCACCAGCTGATCCATTACAACAAAGTATTGCTACAAAGGAATAGTTTGCTCAAACAGGCAGCAGAACAAGGCATGATCGACGATACGGTTTTAAGCATCCTGGATGAACAATTGGTGGCTTCCGGTGAATCATTATTCCGTTTACGCAAAGAATTTCTGACTGGATTTTTACAATTGTGCGGCGATATTTATTATAAGATTGCCGGAAAAGATGATGGACTGAGTATCCAATATTATAGCCAATTACAATCTGCTCCTTTTAAAGATCTTTTACAATCGGCACGTTCCAAAGACCTTGCCTTACAAAGAACCAGTGCCGGCATTCACAAAGATGATTTGGTTTTTTATATGGAACAATCCCTGTTTAAAACAGAAGCTTCGCAGGGGCAAAGAAAGAGTTTGCTCTTTGCTTTGAAATTGGCAGAATGGCAAACTTTAAAAGATGCAAAGGGCTTTACCCCTATTTTATTATTGGATGATGTATTTGAAAAACTGGATGAAGAGCGAATGAACCAGCTACTGCAATGGGTTTGTTCGGATAGTAATGGTCAGGTATTTATTACAGATACACATGAAGAGCGATTGGAAAAGCAATTGGCTGCCGTTACAAAATCATTTGAAATGATCAAACTTACCCCCTAAGTAAAGGATTATGGGGGCTTACTGAATGCTAATTACTAATTTTACCGCATGTCTGAATTACACATCAACGACGCTATCAAAGGTTTTTTACATAAAAGCCGCTTGAACAATGGTATCAGGGCCGTTCAAATAGAAGAGATCTGGGAAACATTGATGGGCAAAACGATTGCCAAATACACCGATAAAATTCAGATCATTCAGCAGAAACTTTTTATTCATACAGCTGTTGGTCCGCTAAAGAATGAACTCATGTTTCAGAAGCCGCAGATCATAGAAAGAATCAACGAAGCTTTTGGTGAACAGGTGATCAATGAAGTGATCATTCAATAAATGCTATTGCATTTTTACACGAGGATCAACTACTCTGTACAATAGGTCAGCCAGGAGATTGACCAAAATAAAAAAAGCAGCGGTTACCAGCACACTTCCCATCACTACAGGGAAGTCTAGTTTTTCCAAAGCATCAACGGTAACCTTACCTATTCCCTTCCAGCCAAAAATATATTCCACAAAAAAAGCACCTGCCAATAATTCGGCAAACCAACCTGTGATGGCTGTGATAACCGGATTGAGTGCATTGCGTAATGCATGACGAAATATGATGGCTCTGCTGCCTAAACCCTTTGCATAAGCGGTGCGGATATAATCCTGGTCCAACACATCCAGCATGGCACTTCTGGTTAATTGGGTGATGA
This sequence comes from Chitinophaga pinensis, assembly GCA_943371675.1. Lineage (GTDB taxonomy): Bacteria > Bacteroidota > Bacteroidia > Chitinophagales > Chitinophagaceae > Sediminibacterium > Sediminibacterium pinensis_I. The sequence continues at coordinate 12,267 of CALRVT010000027.1, forward strand.
TGGCCAGTGGTCTGATCCCTAATGTTATGGCTGGCAATACAAGGTTTTTGAGTTCGAGGTTTTTCCCCGTAAAGGGATCAATAGAAAACATACTGCCCGTCATGTGCAAACCTGTATACCTATTTAAAACAAACCCGAATAAATAAGCAAGCACAATACCTGTAAAAAAGGAAGGCGCGGAAATGCCCAAAACACTGGCAAATACAGAAGATGTATCCATCCATGTATTTTGTTTTAAGGCCGCTAAAACACCTAATAAAATACCAAAAATTGTTGCCAGCAACATGGCAGCCAATGCTAGTAAAAGGGTTCCAGGAAGTGCTTCTCCCAAAACTTCCGCTACTTCTTTTTTGGTTTGGTAGGATCTTCTTAAATAAGGAAATTTTAAACCGAACTTCTTCTCTCCTCCTATAAAAATTCCCTTGAGCTGCTTGGCTTCGATCTCATCTTTGGAATAGACGCAAATGGGCGAAACATCATTCAGGTATTTTACAAACTGCTTCCATTTGGGTTGGTCGAGGGCTAATTCAGCTCTGATATTACGCATAGTAGCACTATCTCCCGACTGGCCAAGCACCAGTCTGGCAGGGTCTCCAAATCCCTGAAATAAAAAGAATACAATCACCACCACACCCATCAATACACCGATGCCATAAAGAATTTTACGCGTGATGAATCTTAGCATAGGTTGTATGTTAACCGCTATAACTTTTCCAGAAACTTTGCAATTTTTTGCTCATCCCGGTAACTGAATTTTCCTTTTACAACAGCTTTTTGCATAAAGAAATAAGTAGGATTAACCCTGGCCGCTGTTTTTAAAACTGTTGCATCGCATTTAACCAAAGCCATACCCGGGAATAGCGAACCGGCTTTGTCGGCATCAGCTGTTACCATTAAAATGGGCATTTGTTTGTTGCGGGCAATAGTGACTATTTTTTCAAAACCTGACTGCCATTCAGCAACCTGGTCCATATCTTTTGCCATTACAAGTAAGTAATTGCCTTCTTGTGAAAGAACGGATGCTGTGGTATCCGCACCTGAAATGGTTTGGAAAGACAGATCTAGAATCTTCGCCTGCAATCCGTTTCCTTTTTTAACCAATTTATCTTCCCTACCAACATATTCATAAGTAGAATCAAAATCAGCCGGAAAAGATGTTTGATCAAAACTAATGTCCTTACCATTCTTTTTGTAAGCAAATACAATAGAGAAGCTATCCGGAATAGCACCAGCAGGCGTTTTCATTTGTTCTAAAAGATCATTTCCAGTTTTATAAGGAAGGCAATCCACAAATGGAAGGTGCTTGAGCACAAAACTCTGTCCCGTTGAAGTGGCAATGGTAACTGCACCCAAAATAACCAAAGAAGTCAGTGGTTTAAATACAGATTTAATTTTATCAGCAGCTACTAATAAAATCAGGATTAATACCAACAGAAAAATATCTTTCCCAAATGATTGAGCAGGTGATAGTGGCAAACAATCTCCAAAGCAACCACAGGTTTTTATTTTACCAGAAAACAGTGCATAGCCAGTTAAGAACGTGAAGAACACGATCAACAACAACAAAAACCAGCTAAACATTTTCATACGCCATCCAATAATGACTGCTACCCCTGCTACAACTTCAAACACATTCATCAGAAGTGATAAAAACAAAGTGTAATTATCCAGGCCAGCCCATCCCCAAACTTCAAAGAATTCCTGCATCTTATAGCTCAAACCCAATGGGTCATTGGCTTTGATGAGGCCTGAAAAAATAAACAGCAAGCCTACTACCCATCTAATGATCAAAAGAAATGTTTTCATAATTGCATTTTAATGTTTCCCTTCCTTCATCAGAATGAGGGCAAATACAGCATAATTAAGTATATCAACATAATTGGCATCAATCCCTTCACTGATCAGGGTTTTGCCATCATTGCTTAAAATTTGTTTGATACGCATCAGCTTCATGAGGATCAGGTCTGCAAAACTCTGCTGACTCATTTCACGCCAGGCTTCCCCATAATCATGGTTTTTATCCAGCATGGTAGAACGAGCCAGATCAACAGCTTCATGGTACATGCGATCTACCTGATCTACGGGCAGGTCCTCTACAATGGGATTGCCTAGTTGTAATTGCATCAACCCAATAACCGCATAGTTTACAATGCCCTTAAATTCAGAACCGATATCATCTCCAACTTTCTGGGTATTGAGATCCTGAATGGTGCGTATCCTTAATGCTTTGATGAAGATCTGGTCTACTACTGAAATGGTTCTCAGAACGCGCCAGGCGGTACCGTAGTCCTTGGTTTTTTTAATAAAAATTTCTTTGCTCTGGCCTATGGCCGCATCGTATTGCTCGTTGGTATTCGCCATTATTCCTGAACGCTTTAAAGCTTTGGTAATATCTTTGAAGTAAGTGCAAGATAGGGTAAATGGAAATTTGGGAATTTGAAAATTTGAAATAGCTGCAAGAAATGTTTACACTTAATTGTAAGGGAAGATTATTGGTGATCGACAAGCCCCTGGTTATGGGCATCATTAATGTTACACCAGATTCATTCTATAGTGGCAGCAGACAGGAGTCAGTTGAAGAAGCTTTGATCCAGGCTGAAAATATGTTGCTTGATGGTGCCAGCATCCTGGATATTGGCGGACAAAGTACCAGGCCGGGTGCTGATGTAGCAGGCTGGGAAACAGAACTGGCAAGGGTTTTACCCATAATTAAAGCGATTAGAAAAAAATTCCCTGCTTCCTTTCTCTCAATAGACAGTTACTATAGCAAAGTAGCCATGGAAGCAGTGCAGGAAGGAGCAGATATGGTGAACGATATCAGTGGCGGCAGTTTTGATAGTGAAATGATACAGACGGTTGCCAAATTAAGAACGCCTTATATCTGTATGCATGTAAATGGCACAGCAGAAACGATGCATCAACAGGTTTCTTATCCTGATATAGGACAAAGCATATTAGCTTATTTCAAAGAGAAAATAGCCGATTGTCAGGATGCAGGCATTCAAGACATGGTGGTTGACCCGGGTTTTGGTTTTAGTAAAAACATCGCAGACAATTTCAGTATCATCAACAAACTGGAAATCTTCAAAATACTTGGCAAGCCTTTGTTAATAGGCGTTTCCAGGAAATCATCCATCTACAAAACCTTGGGTATTTCAGCAGCTGAAGCATTGAATGGCACTACCGTATTAAATACCATTGCACTCATGAAAGGCGCTTCTATCTTAAGGGTACATGATGTAAAAGAAGCTGTTGAAGCCATCAAACTCACCAGGGAAGTATTACAATAAAAAATGCCCATTAAAATGGGCATTTTTTATTGTATAAGCTGTTTTTAAAAACTATTAATGACCTGGTCCAGCCTGAGGCTGACCTGGCATGGCTGGTGCTGCAGGTGTAGCAGCAGGAACTGTAACATCTATAATTTCCACCTCAAATACCAGACTGGCATATGCTGGAATTACAGGCGGATTGCCAGACTGGCCATAGCCTAACATGGCAGGAATTAAGATCTTTCCTTTACCACCCTTACCAAAAAAGCGCAGGGCCTCATCCATTCCTTTGATCACACTGTTTTGACCACCGGTAGAACCTGCCAATACCATCAATGCCTGATTGGTTGGTTTGCCGTTTTTATCCATATTGGCATCAAACTCAACACCATCAAGTAAAGAACCTCTGTACATCACTTTAACCATCATACCTGAATCGCCTTTTACAGCATCGCCGGCATTAATGATCTCTACCAATGCACCTGATTTGGTTGTTTGTGTTTTGATGCCTTTTTTAGCTGCAAAATCTTTCAGGTCTTTTAATTCACGCTGGGTTTCCAACTCTTGCTCTTTCATCACATCTGCCTGTGCTTCTTCCTGGGTAGCAAATGTTTTTAAGATCTCAACACGACCTTTGATCATATCCTTTGCATGAAAAATATTGTTGTACTCGATCATACCCAAATTTTTAAGGGTATCCACGCTCATCACAAATTCAATTTTATCACCAACAGCACACTGGGTAATAATTTCAAGGAAACTGTGTTTTGCAGGGCGACTGGTATCAATTACCATATACGCAGGTATATGACCATAAGAACTGGTTAATGTAGAATCTTTTGGTGGCAACTTGTATTCCACGTTAAATTTTACAAACTGTCCGTTTTTGAGTTTTTCTTTACTGCTTCCGCTGCTGGTAATTTTGTAGGCAAGTCCAGAAGGTGATTTCTCGTATTGGTTACAGCTTGCAAGCAATACAATCGCTAATAAAAGCGTGGTAGTTGTTCTCATCATTTTTATTGTAGTTGATTTTGATATTCTTTAATAACTTCTTTAAATTTTTTTACTGTTTCATCCAAGCTATCACTGCTTCTGCCACCTGCTGCATTTTTATGTCCGCCACCTTCAAAATGTATTCTTGCAAAACTATTCACATCAAAATCACCCTTACTACGGAAACTCCATTTACGTTCCCCTTCTCTGTCAATCACCAAAGCTCCGAATTTTATGCCCTGTATAGATAACAAATAATTCACCAATCCCTCCGTATCTCCCGTTTTTATATGGTATTTCTGCAGATCCGGTCGGGTAATGTACATCATGGCGGTGTTAAGTTCATAAAAAACCTCCATCCTATTCAACAATGCATACCCAATAAATCGCAGGCGGTTTTCTAAGAAATTATCATAGATATGGTCATGCACTTTAGCATGCTGCAGGCCTTTGTCTTTCAGAAAAGCCACCATTCTATGAACTGAAGCGCCAGTAACAGGAAAGCGAAAAGATCCGGTATCTGTCATCACCCCGGTGTACAAACATTCGGCAATTTCTGTCGTAATGGCTTCACCATAACCAGCGTCAACAATAAAATCATAGACCATTTCACAGGTAGAACTTTTTCCTGTGATGCTGATACCATAATTAAAGGCCTCCGTTTGGGGTTGTTGGTGGTGGTCGATCAGAATTTTTGTGCATTTTGCTTCAGCCAATGGTTGTTCCATGTGCTTGGTTCTGTGCAGGATATTGAAATCAAGGCAAAAAATGGTTTCTGCGGTTGCAATTAGTTGCAGACTTTTTTCTTTCTTGTGTTCAAAATCAATCACCTTATCCACGCCAGGCATCCAATTCAGAAATTCAGCCCAATTGGTTGGGGATATAACAGTAACGGTATGTCCCAAACCCTTCATAAAATGAAACAAACCAAGAGCCGAACCCATCGCATCGCCATCAGGTTTCTGGTGCATGGTTATCACTACCTGTGTTGGTTTAGCTATAAAGGGGAAAAATTGGTCGATTGGAAGCATATAAGGCGGCAAAATTGCGGTTTCCATGCTATTCTATCAAAACAATTTCTCTTGAAATCTTAAAATCAGGTTAATTAAAGGATTTTAAGTGGCCTGAATCCTTACTTTTGCCGCCGAAATAGAAATGAAAATATGACAAACAGAACTTTTACCATGATTAAGCCGGATGCAACCAAGAAGGGTTATACCGGTGCTATTTTAGATCAGATGATCAAAGGCGGATTTGCCGTTAAAGCCATGAAATGGACCTGGTTAACCAAGGAGCAAGCTGGCAAATTTTATGAAATTCATAAAGAAAGACCTTTCTATGGAGAATTGGTTGATTTTATGAGTAGTGGTCCGATAGTAGCGGCCATTTTGGAAAAAGAAAATGCAGTTGCAGATTTTAGAAAATTAATAGGTGCAACCAATCCTGCAAATGCGGAAGAAGGAACAATCCGTAAGAATTTTGCCTCATCTGTAGGAGAAAATGCTGTTCACGGAAGTGATAGTGATGAGAATGCCGTAATTGAAGGAAGCTTTTTCTTTGCAGGCCTGGAAATATTTTAAGGTATCCCCCACATATTTAAGTAAAGCCATCCTCTTTGAGGATGGCTTTTTTATGCATTCAAAAAGTAAAATACTAGTTGGGCAATGCCAATTGCTTATTGGCTGTTGAATCTGTAAAAGCGAATCCGTGAAATTTCACCTGCTTCATCATCCCATTTGTAAATACCAGATCAGCCGTTTTGGTAAATTCACCATTAGCGCCACCATTGAATCCCAGGCTGATAAAGGTTGATTTTCCCGGCAGGATCTTTTCGCCACTTTTAAATTTGGGGGTAGTGCAACCGCATCCCACTTTCACATCCTGAAGTTCGAATGTATCCTTACTGATATTCTTGATCGTTACTTTGTATTCCAGGGGTTTACCGGAAGGTATTTTCCCCATATCAAAATCTGCATTGGTAAAACTGAGTAACTTATCAACAACATTCTCAACCGGAGTAGGTGTTTGTCCATTGGCATTCAAACCCAAGGTCAAAAGCAAAAATGATACGATAATTGATTTCATATTAAATAAATATTAAGTGCTAATGTGGTTAAATGTCAGCATATTCTAAACCAAATGGGTATAATTATTTTACTTGCAAATTCTTTGATATCACAAAATAATCATTATTTTTAATCTACCAATCCTAGTAAAACTACCCTTATTTTAAACTAAGTAACTGTTAACTATTCACTTATGAGAAGTTTGACTACTCTTTTATTATTATGCGTATGCTGTTTCGCCTATGCGCAAAAAGCAACTAAAAAAACTTTCCTGATCTCTTCGATTGGTAACAACCCTTTGCTTTACAACCAGATCAGTACAGTTGATATCAATAGCGGTAAAACCTCTGAGAATGTTTTTGATAATAATAGAAAGTATTCCAGCAGGAATAATACTTATCGTTCATATGATAAGCAGGAAGATAATGATGATGACAATGATAAGGACGATTCCAAAAAACCTCTCACCAGTTCTGTAGCCTGTATTGCTTATGATGCCAAGAGTGAGCGTCTTTTTTATGTTCCCCTGAATTTTTCTGAATTAAGATTTATGGATTTGAAAGAGTCCACACCTTGTTTTACCTATTTAAGAAACCAATCACTGAATTTGATGCATCATAAAGATGATGTAGCTAACCAGATCACCAGAATGACTATAGGAAAAGATGGTTTTGGCTATGCTTTATCCAATGATGGTGAACACCTGATCAAATTTACTACCCAGGGCACACCGGTAATTCAGGACTTGGGTGTTTTGATCGACAATCCAAGTAACCAGGTATTGGTTAGGTCTAGTTGTACTTCATGGGGTGGAGATATTGTGGCTGCTGCAGATGGTAGCTTGTATTTGGTAACCATTCGCAACCATGTTTTCAAGATCAGTTTGCCTAGCAAGAAGTGTGATTATATCGGTATGATCAAAAACCTTCCTGCAGAATACACTTCTAATGGTGTTTCAGCTGATGAAAATGGTGAGATGATCGTTAGTTGCGGCACATCTATTGGCAAATCTTTTTCTCCTTTATACAAAGTGAAATTTCCAAGTTTAGAAGCTTCTCCTGTAGGTCAGAAGATCAATGGAATAGGCAATATCTCAGATTTGGCAAGTAGCAATTTATTGTTTCAGAAATCTGATAAGGATGATGATGAGAAGAAGAAAGTTAAATCTACCGCTGAAGTATTTTTTGTTCAGTCTGAGGCTACCAAAGAAGAAAATAATTTACCAGACTTTACCATTTTCCCTAACCCGGTTACAAGGGGTAAATTCCAGGTTCGTTCCAGTAATATCAAAGAAAAAGGTGAATACAGAATGTTGTTGTTGGATGTGAATGGAAAAGCTGTAGTAGAAGGAAGAATGAATCTAGGTTTAAAAACAAACATAAATAGTTTCAATTTCCCATCACAATATGCAAAAGGAATCTATTTTGTACAGATCGCTGACATCTATAATAGAACTGTATACTCTCAGCAGTTAATTGTGGAATAAGATTTTATTCAAACCAATGAAATACTAAAAAGAGGCAATCAATTGATTGCCTCTTTGCTTGTCGGGACGACAAGATTTGAACTTGCGACCCTCCCGCCTTGTGGCGGGATGCGTTAAATGGGATTTCATAAAAAAGAGCCATTCTTTTGAATGACTCTTTTACTTTCCTTGTCGGGACGACAAGATTTGAACTTGCGACCCTCCCGCCTTGCGGCGGGATGCGTTACAAGGGATTTCATAAAAAAGAGTCATTCTTTTGAATGACTCTTTTTACTTTACTTGTCGGGACGACAAGATTTGAACTTGCGACCCCACGCCCCCCAGACGTGTGCGCTACCGGGCTGCGCTACGTCCCGAAAAATTACAGAATACCCTTATCCTGTAAATATCTTTTTATTCCTCTTTTTTTGATTGAGGACTCCATTTTAATTGCTTCAGTTCTGCTATCACAATGGAAATAATGGATTAATTTCCAAGGTTTCCCTGTTGAAGTAAAAATTGCCTTCCCAGCATTATGGTCTTCTAATCTTTTCTCTAAATCTCCGGAAAACCCTACATAATACTTTTGTATTTTTTCACTAAATAATATGTATACCACAAATTCCATATCATTTTTGTATCAATGAACTTGCGCCCCTCCCGCCAAGAGGCGGGATGCGCTACCGGGCTGCGCTACGTCCCGAAAAAACTACACCCGCTTATTTACTAATTATTAATCGGGCTGCAAATATAGGGGCTAAAAGAAAAAATCAGGTTATATTGCATAAAATTTTACCAGTTCTGCATGAAGATACTCGTAAGGCAAGCTAGGATTGCCGATCCAGATTCAGCATATAATGGCCAGGTAATGGATTTGTTGGTAGTTGATGAACAAATCGTAAAAATAGCCCCGCAAATTTCAGTTAGTGCAGATGAAATTATTGAAGCAGATAGTTTAATGGTTTCTCCGGGCTGGGTGGATATTTTTTCACATTTCTGCGACCCAGGTTTCGAATTTCGTGAAACCATTGAATCAGGCATGGCAGCAGCTGCTGCAGGTGGTTTTACGCAGGTTTTTGTTTTGCCCAATACCAACCCCATCGTTGATAACAAATCGCAGGTTGCTTATATCAGTCAGAAATCTTCCGGACACCCTGTTACCATATCTCCCTTAGGCGCTATTACAAAGAATATTGAAGGAAAAGACCTGGCAGAGATGTACGATATGAAACAAACAGGTGCCATTGCTTTTACGGATGGTTTACAACCGGTTCAATCACCCGGACTTTTTTTAAAGGCATTGCAATATGTAAAAGCATTCCATGGTGTATTGATTCAGATACCTTTGGATAGAAGTATAGGAGCCGGAGGATTGATGAATGAAGGGGTTATTTCAACAAGACTGGGGCTTCCAGGAATCCCAGCATTAGCAGAAGAAATCATTCTTAAAAGAGATATCGACCTATTACGCTACACAGAATCTAGGTTGCATATTACCGGCGTAACTACCGAAAAAGGTATACAATTGATCAAAGCAGCCAAAGCAGAAGGATTGGATATTACTTGCAGTGTAACACCTTTTCATCTTTTCTTTTGTGATGAAGATCTGCAAACCTATGATACCAATTTAAAATTAAACCCTCCATTGAGAAGCAGGGCTGATATGCTGGCTCTAAGAGAAGCAGTTTTAAGTGGAGTGGTTGATTGCATTGCATCCCATCATCTTCCGCAGGACTGGGATCATAAAACTTGTGAATTTGAATATGCCAAAAATGGTATGACTGGCTTGGAAACAAGCTTTGCAGTGATCAATCATTTACTTCCTGATCTTGATAAAAACAGACTGGTACAATTATTTTCTTCCAATGCACGTAATATTTTCGGCTTAACCCCTACTCATATTGCAGAAAATACGAAAGCTGAACTAACGCTTTTCACAGGTAACCAAATGACGGTATTGAATAAAAAAATGGTGAAATCAAAATCATTCAATACGCCTTTTCTCGATAGAGAACTTACCGGAAAGGTTTTAGGGATTATTAGTAAAGGTCGATTAACTTTAAACTAACCAAAACAGATTTTATGGAACAAAAACTAACTGCACCCTGGATGAAAGGACTGATTATCAGTCTTATTTTAATTGTTTACGGATTGGTATTATACTTTACTGATCAGTACCAGAATAAATCATTGAGCTGGATACAATTTGTGATTATCATTGGATGTTTGGTGTACGCCTGTATCAATTTTGCCAAACAAAGTAATGGGAATGTGACATTTGGAAATGTATTTGCACATGGATTTAAAACCACGGCAACCGTTATTGTGATCATGGTGATTTATACAGTTATTTCTACCAAATTTTTGTTCCCTGAAATGACCGAAAAAATTATGGATCAGGCCAGAGCTGATATGGAGAAAAAAGGAGATCTTACAGATGAACAAATTACACAGGGCATTGAAATGGGTAAGAAATTCTTTCTTCCATTCGCTATAGGTGGTATCATACTGATGTTTGGTATCATTGGTGCTATTGGATCTTTAATTGGTGCAGGTGTTGCCAAGAAAAATCCGAATTATAATCCTTTAGAACAACAATAATTGCGCATGGATGTATCTATAGTGGTGCCATTATTCAACGAAGATGAATCATTACCAGAATTATGCAATTGGATTGAAAAAGTTGTCACCAATGAGCAACTTTCGTACGAAATAATTTTGGTGGATGATGGAAGTACCGATAATAGTTGGGCAATCATTGAAACGATCGGAAATAAAAATCCGAATGTTAAAGGGATTAAATTCCAAAGAAATTACGGTAAGTCTGCTGCCCTGAATGAAGGTTTTAAAGCAGCTTTGGGGGATGTTGTGATCACGATGGATGCGGATATGCAGGACTCGCCTGATGAAATACCTGAACTAAGAAAAATGATCGTTGAAGATGGATATGATATGGTAAGCGGCTGGAAGAAAAAAAGATACGATAATACTTTTACCAAAAATATCCCTTCCAAATTTTTTAATGCAGCAGCCAGAGCCAGCTCGGGTATTCATTTACACGATTTTAACTGTGGTTTAAAGGCCTATAAAAGGAAGCTAGTAAAAAGCATAGAGGTTTATGGAGAGATGCATCGTTATATTCCCATTTTGGCTAAATGGAGCGGATTTAGAAAGATTGGTGAGAAAGTTGTTGAACACAGACCCCGCAAATATGGTATAACCAAGTTTGGTTGGCAAAGATTTGTCAATGGTTTCCTCGATCTGGCTACCATTATGTTTCTGGGGAAATTTGGCAAAAGACCCATGCAGTTTTTTGGATTGCTAGGTACTTTGTTTTTTATGATCGGTTCTTTATCCAGTTTATACCTGATCGTAGCAAAATTTATTTCGGTTGATTTCAGTCTTACCAACCGCCCCAGCTTTTATATCGCACTTACCACCATGGTTATTGGTATGCAACTTTTTTTAACAGGCTTTATTGCAGAGCTTGTTGCTAGAAACGCATCAGAAAGAAACAGTTATTTAATCGAAAATAAATTAGGTATCGAGTAAATGCAAGGAGGTCTTTTAGAAGTGAACACAACATAATCCAACTATTAATTTTTAACTATTAATTTTTAACTTCTACTTCCTCCAACGCATGCCTGACCCCTCAAAAAAAATCATCATTATTGGTCCAGCCTGGCCACTGCGAGGTGGTTTGGCATCCTTTGATGAAAGGCTAGCCAGGGAGTTTATTTCGCAGGGATTTGACACAACTATCTATACTTTTTCCTTACAATATCCTGGATTTTTATTTCCCGGCACCACCCAATATTCATCAGAACCCTCGCCTGTAGGGCTTTCTATCAAGTCATGCATCAATTCAGTAAATCCTTTAAACTGGATCAAGATAGGAAACGAAATAGCGCGTGCAAAACCTGCATTGGTGATCGTGCGATACTGGTTGCCTTTTATGGGTCCTTGTTTGGGAACCATTCTCAGGAGGACAAAAAAAAACCATTTTACCAAAATAGTGTGCATAGCAGACAATATCATTCCGCATGAAAAAAGACCGGGTGATACTCCATTCACTCGCTATTTTGTAAAACCCATAGATGCATTTGTAACCATGAGTGATAAGGTTTTGAAAGACCTTAGCTTATTTAGTTCCAAACCTGCCCAAAAGCTTGTACATCCATTGTATGACAATTTTGGAGATGGGATAGCCAAAGAATTGGCGAGAGAAAAAATAGCCTTGCCCATACATGATAAAATCATTTTGTTTTTTGGATTTATCAGAAAATACAAGGGATTAGATTTGCTATTAGAAGCCATGCAGGATGAGAGGATCAGAGCTGCCAATATAAAATTACTGATCGCAGGAGAGTTTTATGAGGACAAAAAAGAATATGATGCGTTGATAGTAAAATTAAATATTGCCGACCAACTGATTCTGCGTACAGATTTCATACCTGATAGTGAAGTTGCCCTTTACCTGAGTGCGGCAGATTTTGTGATTCAGCCTTATCGGAATGCCACACAAAGCGGGGTTACTCCCCTCGCCTATCATTTTGAAAAACCGATGCTGGTAACCAATGTTGGCGGATTGCCCGATTTAGTGCCAGATGGCAAGGTGGGCGTAGTTACAGAGCCCAATGCTGATGCAATAGCCACTGGCATTCTGCGCCTCTATGAATTAGGTGAAAACTATTTTTTACCGCATCTTCGCGAAGAGAAAAAGAAGTATAGCTGGTTAAAACTTAGCCATACCATTCTTGAACTGGCTGGTAAAAGTTAAGCTGGCAGGTTTTCTTTTAAACCTTTTCCATGATCTATCGCAGCAAAGCACCTTTAAGAATTGGATTAGCAGGTGGCGGCACGGATGTTAGTCCTTATAGTGACACTTACGGTGGCGCCATACTCAATGCCACACTTTCCCTGCACGCACATGCAACCTTAGAAACCTTAGAGGATCCAGTTATCATCATCGAATCTATTGATCAACATATCCAGCAAAAATTCAGCTACCAAAATGAACTGCCAATTAATGGAGATCTTGATTTATTAAAGGGCGTATATAACAGGATCCAAAAAGATCATCCTTTTACGCTAAAGGGATTTAAGCTTACAACATTTGTTGATGCCCCTGCTGGATCTGGTTTGGGAACTTCGTCCACCCTGGTAGTAGCGATCATTGCTGTTTTTTCTGAAATGCTGAATCTACCATTGGGAGATTATGATACTGCGCATTATGCTTACGATATAGAAAGGATCGATTTGCAATTGGCAGGAGGCAGACAAGACCAATATGCCGCTACTTTTGGGGGCTTTAATTTCATGGAATTTTATGCAAATGATAAAGTGATCGTAAACCCTCTTAGAATAAAACAAGATTCTTTGAATGAGCTGGAAAACAACCTGGTGTTATATTTTACATCAACTACTAGGTCGTCTGCTGCCATTATCAAAGAACAACAGAAAAATGTTTTGGAGCACAACACCAAAAGCATTGAAGCAATGCATCATTTGAAAGAACAGGCAAAAATGATGAAAGAAGCTTTGTTAACAGGCAAACTGGATACAATTGGCGAGATCCTGGATTATGGTTTTCAGCAAAAGAAAGATATGGCAGCCAATATATCCAATAATGGAATTGAAGAAATCTATAAGGCAGCTAAACTAGCTGGAGCCACCGGGGGCAAGATCAGTGGCGCAGGAGGTGGTGGGTTTATGATATTTTATTGCCCTAAAAACACACGCTACCAGGTAATCAAATCCTTGAATACCTTTGGTGGCATTATAAGAAACTATCAATTTACCCAGCATGGTGTAACAAGCTGGACTATTCAATAAGTACCAACCCTAAAAGATTATCAAAATGGGTCATAAAATTAGTGAGATTATCAGTGCATCTATTGAAGTAAAACAGCAGATTTTAGCTGATACTTCTTTTCAAGAAAAAGTAAAAACAGTTATTGATGAAATAACCAAAGCATTCCAAAATGGGAACCAGGTGCTTTTTTGTGGCAATGGTGGAAGTGCCGCAGATGCACAACACTTAGCGGCTGAATTTTCTGGAAGATTTTACAAGGACAGAAAAGCTTTACCTTCTGAGGCCTTACATTGCAATACTTCTTATTTAACCGCTGTAGCAAACGATTATAGTTATGATGTGATCTATTCGAGACTGGTGGAAGGTATATGCAGGAAAGGTGATGTGCTGGTAGGACTTAGTACTTCCGGTAATTCAAAAAACATATTGAATGCTTTTGAAGCAGCAAAAGCATTAGGCGTTACCACTATTGCTTTAACAGGAGCATCCGGTGGTAAAATGAAAGATGCCTGTGATTACCTGTTAAATGTACCTTCATCTGATACCCCAAGAATACAGGAAAGTCATATTTTGATTGGTCATATAATTTGTGAACTGGTGGAAGCCAATATTTTTGGATAATGCAGGTAAAAGAAGCCATTATTCTGGCTGGTGGTTTGGGAACAAGACTAAGAACAGAAGTACCGGACCTACCCAAATGCATGGCACCTGTAAATGGACAACCCTTTATTGCCTATGTAATGGATCATTTACAAAAGCAGGGTATCAGTCAATTTATATTCTCTCTTGGTTATAAATCGGACGCATTTACTGACTTTCTGAATCGAACAATTCCAGCAGGACAATGTAAAATTGTGATAGAAAAAGAACCATTGGGTACTGGTGGAGCTATACGTTTTGCTGCATCGCAGATAAAAAGTTTACATGCAGTAGTGGTGAATGGCGACAGTATTTTCAAGAATAATATCCAGGAGCAGGCTGCCTTACATGAGCAGATGAATGCTGATTGTACTTTGGCATTAAAAGAAATGACCGAGATGGAAAGATATGGGGTTGTTGAAACAGATAACAACCAGCGGATAACAGCGTTTAAAGAGAAACAATATTATAAAAAGGGATTGATCAATGGCGGAGTTTACCTGATACGAGTTGACAGATTTTTGCAGGAACCCTTACCTGAAAAGTTCTCTTTTGAAACCGACTACCTTCAAAAATTCTATCAGAAAAAAAATATTTATGGCATAGCACAAGATGGCTATTTTATAGATATTGGGATTCCAGAAGATTATAAAAGAGCACAAACAGAATTAAAACTATCCAATGCTTGATCTACTCAATATCACCAAAGAATGGACCTTGTTTTTAGACAGAGATGGTGTTATCAACCATGATAAGGACAACGACTATATACGTAACTGGGATGAATTCAGGTTTTATGATACTACTTTAACTGCCTTGTCAATATTATCTAAATATTTCAACAGAATTTGCGTTACCACCAACCAAAAGGGCGTAGGAAAAGGTCTGATGTCGTTAGCGGATCTTACCAATATCCATAAACACATGACAGATGCCATCAATTCTGCAGGTGGACGCATTGATAAAATATATTTTTGTTCAGACCTTGCAGACGACTCCTATCATCGCAAACCCAATCCTGGTATGGCTTTTCAGGCTAAGACGGATTTTCCGGAAATAGATTTTTCAAAAAGCCTGATCGTTGGCAACCGCATCAGTGATATGCAGTTTGGGCGGAATGCAGGTATCTATACGGTTTTTGTAGCCACAACACATCCTGAAACCCCTTATCCTAACCCGGCAATAGATTTACGTTTTGATGACCTTATAGGATTTGCCCAGGCCCTATCAACCACAATAAAATCATAAAATTCTTTGGTGTAAGCCATAGCCTATTATTCGCATCCTGATTGGTTGTACCTTAGTTAGTAAT
This sequence comes from Chitinophaga pinensis, assembly GCA_943371675.1. Taxonomy (GTDB): domain Bacteria; phylum Bacteroidota; class Bacteroidia; order Chitinophagales; family Chitinophagaceae; genus Sediminibacterium; species Sediminibacterium pinensis_I. Next base: position 27,829 of record CALRVT010000027.1, read on the forward strand.
GAAAATTTTGCTGAAATATAATCTGCTATTTTTATTTTTCTGTTTGGCTACTGTAAGTGTAAAAGCACAGAAAAAAACTATTCCCAGTGTACAATTACTTGCGCAGTTGGAAGAAAATATGCGCAATTATGCCAATGACATTGTGAATGCACCGGAAACAGCAGAAAGGGCCATTGCAGATAGTTTTTTTACCCGCTCTTTGGTACAGGCATTAAGGGTTCCCTATTCTTTTTCTTACCCCTTTGATTCCTTACAAACCATATCCCGTCTATATGCGCCAGATAGTAGTTTTCGCATTATCACCTGGCAGATCATGAAAGACTTTACTTATTACCGTCAAAAAGGAGCTATACAATTCCGGACCAATGATGGTTCTTTAAAACTGATTCCTTTATACGATAACTCTGCCTTTACAGAAAATCCCGTTGATTCTGTTAGAACCAATGAACAATGGATCGGCGCTGTTTATTATAAAATAGTTCAGAAAACATTTAATAATAAAAATTATTATACCCTTTTGGGCTATGATGAAAATGATGCAAGAAGTACCAAGAAATGGATAGAAGTGCTGAGTTTTGATACCCAAAACAAGCCGCAATTCGGAGGCAGATTCTTTTCTTATCAAAACGATGCTATCAAGCCGAAACAGCCTGCCTATCGGTTTTGTATGGAATTTAAAAAAGAAGCCAACGGAAAATTAAATTATGATACGGATCTGGATATGATCACATTTGCGCACCTTATCAGCGAATCCGGTGAAACCAATGAAAAGCACACATTGATCCCTTTGGGCAGTTATGAAGGCTTTAAATGGGTGAATGGCAAGTGGGTGCACGTGCCCGTAATAAAAGAAGTTGATCCCAATTTTAAATTAAACCCTACACAGGAGGGCGCTGAACAAAAAAATAACCAGTTTGTGCTTCCTAAGAAAAAGGGAAAGAATTAGCAGCTAAGCTTTCTGCCTCTTTTTTAATCAAGCTTCAACACGGCAAGAAATGCTTCCTGGGGTATTTCTACATTACCAATCTGACGCATTCTCTTTTTACCTTCTTTCTGCTTTTCCAATAACTTACGTTTACGGCTAATATCACCCCCATAACATTTGGCAGTAACATCCTTGCGCATGGCACTGATATTTTCTCTGGCAATAACTTTGGCGCCAATAGCAGCCTGGATGGCAATCTGGAATTGTTGTTTGGGTAATAGTTCTTTTAACTTCTCGCAAAGTTTGCGACCAAAATCTTCGGCTCTTCCACGATGAATCAGTGCACTTAAAGCATCCACTTTTTCATTATTGAGGAGGATATCCATTTTTACGATATCAGCCTGACGGTAATCTATCGGTGTATAATCGAAGGAAGCATAACCCCTGGTAGAACTTTTCAATTTGTCATAAAAATCAAAAACGATCTCTGTTAAAGGCATTTCAAAAACAAGTTCCACACGGGTTGGCGTAAGGTAACTTTGGTTGATGAGGATCCCTCTTTTACCCAAACAAAGGGTCATGATATTGCCGATATAATCAGGCTGGGTAATGATTTGAGCCCTAATGAAAGGCTCTTCTATTTTTGCCACTTTAACGGGATCCGGCATTTCAACCGGGTTGTTCACATTGATCTTTTCACCCCTGGTTGTATAGGCTACGAAACTTACGTTCGGTACAGTGGTAATAACTGTTTGGTTGAATTCACGTTCCAGTCTTTCCTGAATGATCTCCATATGCAGCAGGCCAAGAAATCCGCAGCGGAAGCCAAAACCCAGTGCCTGTGAGGTTTCCAACTCAAAAACCAATGATGCATCATTCAATTGCAATTTGCCCATACAATCACGTAGCACTTCAAAATCATCGGTGTTAACAGGGAAAATACCTGCAAATACCATGGGTTTCACTTCTTCAAAACCATGGATCATCTCACCTGGGTTATTGGCCAGGGTAATGGTATCCCCTACTTTAACCTCTTTGGCATTCTTGATACCAGTGATGATATATCCCACATCACCCGCTTTAACTTCTTCTTTGGGTGTCATGCTCATTTTCAACACACCTACTTCATCAGCAAAATAATCCCTGCCGGAAGCAACAAAACGGATCTTGTCTCCTTTTTTCAATATCCCATTCAGAATACGATAATAAACGATGATACCGCGGAAACTATTGAATACACTATCAAATATCAATGCTTGCAGGGGTGCATCATAATCTCCTTTGGGAGCCGGAATTCTTTCAATGATGGCCAATAAAATTTCTTCAATACCAATGCCCGATTTGCCACTGGCCAAAAGAATGTCTTCCTGTTTACAACCTATTAAATCGATGATCTGATCTGTTACTTCCGGAATTTTGGCGCCATCCATATCAATTTTATTGATAACCGGAATAATTTCAAGGTCATTATCTATGGCGAGGTAAAGGTTACTAATGGTTTGTGCCTGTATGCCTTGAGATGCATCTACCAATAACAATGCCCCTTCACAGGCAGCAAGTGCGCGGCTTACTTCATAACTAAAATCTACGTGGCCCGGTGTATCAATCAGGTTTAACACATATTCCTCGCCTCTAAAGGGATAATTTATTTGTATGGCATGACTTTTAATAGTGATCCCTTTTTCACGTTCCAGATCCATATCATCCAACACCTGGTTCATCATATCTCTGGACCCGATGGTTTTGGTATCTTCCAATAACCTGTCGGCCAGCGTACTTTTACCATGGTCAATATGTGCTATGATGCAAAAATTCCTGATATTCTTCATAAGGCTGCAAAGATAAGTGCCTGTGAGCTAGAATAAGGGACGATTTTACCAACTTTGTGGATTCCTGCAGCCTGTTTAGTACTCATTTTTGCAGGAGAGTACTTAATTTTAACCATGTTGTTGAAAAACTTGAATAGAAAGGCCCAGGTTAATAATGAAACCGGGCTAGGTACGAATACCGCATTGGGTGGTGGAAGATTTTTTAATAAAACAGGCACACCCAATATAGAAGTAACAGGCCTTCCCTTCTGGCGTAGACTGAATCTTTACCACTCCATGTTAACCATGGCCAGATGGAAATTCATCCTGTCTATCCTAGTTTTTTTTATCAGCATCAACCTTTTTTTTGCCGTGCTTTATCTCATCATAGGTATCGATCACCTTGGTGGAATGGTTGCCAATTCGGATCTGGAAAAATTTGGAGAGGCTTTTTTCTTTAGCGCCCAAACCTTTACCACCGTTGGTTATGGCCGAATTAACCCCATTGGCTTTACAGCAAGTTTAACTGCATCTTTAGAAGCCCTTACAGGTTTGATGAGTTTCGCACTGGTAACAGGTATGCTGTATGGAAGATTTGCCAGACCAAGGGCCTTTATCCGCTATAGTAAAAATGCAATTTTTGCACCTTTCAAAGATGGAGTGGCTTTAATGTTTCGGATGGTACCTTATACCAAAAACTATTTGTCTAATGTAGAAGTGAAAGTAACATTAGCAGTTAAGATATTAGAAGATGGCATATTGAAAAACAGGTTTTTCAATATGCCCTTAGATATTGCCAAAGCCACAACCATGACGGCTAACTGGACTTTGGTTCATGTGATCAATGAGGATAGTCCTTTATACGGATTTACCAAAGAAGATATGACTAATGCGGAAGCAGAAATACTAGTATTTGTACAGGGTTTTGATGAAAGCTTTTCCAATACCGTAGTATCGCGTGCTTCCTATCATTATGAAGAATTTGTTTATGGTGCTAAATTCTTACCCATGTACCATCCCAATGAAGACAAAACCTCTACCATTCTTCACCTGGATCAGTTAGATAGTTATACCAATGCAGAGATCTCTATTAAGTTTTAATAGCAAAATTCTTCTCAAACTAAAAATACCACCCTCGTATTTGCTTTATTTTAAGGCATTAATGATCGCAACAAATTCCTCCGCTACCAAAGATGCGCCGCCTACCAATCCGCCATCAACATCGGGTTGACCAAATATCTCAACAGCATTAGCTGCTTTAACACTACCCCCATAAAGAATGGAAATGGTGTCTGCTATTTCTGCGCCGTATTTATTGGCCAATTGTTTTCTGATAAATGCATGCATCTCTTGAGCCTGTGCGCTACTAGCTGTTTTACCGGTACCAATTGCCCAGATAGGTTCATAGGCCAGCACTACATTTTGTATTTGTTCAGCACTGAGATGAAAAAGTGATTCTTCTAATTGTTTGGCAACATATTCGTTTTGCGTATCGGCTTCCCGAATAGACAATGGTTCGCCACAACAAAATATGGGTTGGATCTGATTGTCGAGACAGATATTCACTTTTTCTGCCAGAAACTGGTTTGATTCCTGAAAATATTCTCTACGCTCTGAATGTCCGATTATCACATATTGAATTTGCAATGACTGCAACATTTCCACAGATATTTCACCGGTATAAGCACCACTTTTTTTACTATAACAGTTTTGTGCTGCAACAAGTGCATTTATTTTGCCTGCCAGTTTACCCTGAACCATGGTTAAATAAGGAGCAGGTACTGCAAAAACGGCCTGTTGATAGGTACGCAAGGAATGAGGTTTGCCAATGATGGAGTCCATCAGGTCTTTTGCCTGTTGGATAGTAAGGTTCATTTTCCAGTTAGCAGCAGCAATTTGTTTTCTCATAAAAATGTTATTTTATCATCTGATTTTCAGGAATAATGTTCAAATATATAATGCAATAGGGAAGATTCTATAGAAGTAAGGGACTGACCTTTTAATTTTTTCCAATTATTGATATCCGTTAAGGCTTTTTCAAAAACATATTTGGTTCCTTTTACACCCCAACTGAAATTAGGAATGATGGTTGGCAACAACCCCGCTCCAAAAACATTGGCACATAGGCCGATCATAGAACCCGTATTGATAGAAGAGTTTATGGCAACACGGGAATAGTCGCCCATGATTACACCACACTTATTGCCCACATTACTATAGCTGTTACTATAAATATCCCAGATCTTAATATCTCCGGCAGTATTCTTGATATTACTATTGGTACTACCTGCTCCAAAATTGCACCATTCGCCTACCACAGAATCACCCAGATAGCCATCATGTGCTTTGTTACTATAGCCCATCATAATGCTATTCTTTATTTCTCCTCCGCCCATGCAAGAAGGACCCAAACTAGTAGCACCATATATCCGGCTATTCATCTTGATGATACTATTCTCACTCATACTAAAGGGCCCACGTATAACAGTTCCCTCCATGATCACTGCATTTTTCCCGATATAAATAGGCCCAGTTGAAGCATTAAGGGTGCAAAAACTGAGGGTTGCTCCTTTTTCTATAAAAACCTGCTCACTATTCAATACCTGAACATTAGCAGGAATGGGTTCTGACACCCTGCCAGCAACTATTTGATCAAAATCGAATCTGATCATAGTGTCGTTCCATTGCATCATTTCCCAAGGATGCTGTAACCGCTGAGCCTTGGTAACAGTATGTGTTTGAGGAAAATGCTGCAATAATTCATTGATGGGTGTTGCAAAGGGCAGCCGGTCTGATTTTCCGGCAATCAGGCCAAATTCATCTTTAAGAGCGCTCCCTGGTTCAAGGGCTACTATTTGTTGTAATAAAGATTGTTCAGGAATAACAGCAGCATCGATCCAAATATTGGTTAAAGATGGGGGTATGGGATACTTTAACTGCAAATAGCTTGCTGTATGCAAAAACACTTCTTCTTTTAATAGGGATGCCCATCGTTCCTGCATAGTAAAAATGCCAAACATGAGCTCCCCTAAAGCTTTGGTGAAAGTAAAGGGATACAGGGTACCTCTTTCCGCATGATCAAATAAAATGATGGCCATTATTGCAAAGTAACTGAATAAATGCTTGCGTATTCTTTATCAGAATTGCTAGTTTAAAAAGATTTTCAAGGACTGTATAACATGCTTTTGAATGTATCCGCTACATCCGCCAGCTTCAACAAATTCTTTCTTACCTTGCAGCCTCAAACATCAAAAACGATACTATGAGCTTTGGTAATTTTTCATATCCTATGCCAGCCAATGAACCCGTATTGCAATATGCACCGGGAAGTACGGAAAGAGCTGCTTTGAAAAAAACATTGGCAGAACTAAAGAAAAAAACAATCGATATCCCCATGTATATCGGCGGGAAGGCAGTAAAAACTGGCAATAAAAAAGCCATCCACCCACCGCACGAAATCCAACATACACTTGGCTTTTACCATGAGGGAGAAGAAAAACATATTCACCAGGCCATAGATGCCGCTTTAAAAGCAAAAGATTCCTGGGCTGCGATGAGCTGGGAAAACAGGGCACATATTTTTTTAAAAGCCGCCGATCTTTTAGCCACTAAATACCGTTTCCATATTAATGGTACTACCATGCTTGGGCAAAGCAAGAATGCTTACCAGGCAGAAATTGACAGTGCCTGTGAATTGATCGATTTTTTACGATTTAATGTCCATTTCCTGAGTGAGATTTACAAGCAACAGCCCATCTCATCGCCGGGTATGCATAATCGCATGGAATGGCGCGCATTAGAAGGTTTTGTGCTGGCCATTACACCATTTAATTTTACGGCCATTGGCGGCAACCTGCCTACATCTGCTGCCCTTTGTGGCAATACGGTTGTGTGGAAAGCGGCCCATACACAGATCTATTCTGCTCAAATGTTTATGCGTGTTTTAAAAGAAGCCGGACTGCCTGATGGCGTTATCAACCTCATTTATGTGGATGGACCTACTTTGGGAAAAGTTTGTTTCTCGCATCGCGAATTTGCTGGAGTACATTTTACAGGATCAACCGGGGTGTTTAACCATATGTGGAAAGTAATTGGTGAAAACGTTGCCAAATACAGATCCTATCCTAGAATTGTAGGCGAAACCGGTGGCAAGGATTTTGTTGTTGCGCATCATTCTGCAGATGTAGATGCGGTTGTAACTGCTTTGGCCAGAGGTGCATTTGAATACCAGGGTCAAAAATGCTCTGCTGCATCAAGGGCATATATCCCTGATAATATGGCTGATGAAGTGAAAACAAAATTAATTGCTGCTTTAATGTCCATGAAAATGGGCACTGTTGAGGATTTCAGCAATTTCATCAATGCGGTGATTGATGAAAAATCATTCAATAACATTACCCGCTATATCGATCAAGCCAAAAAAGATAAGAAAGCATCTATTTGGGTGGGTGGTAATTATAGTAAAATAAAGGGGTATTTTATCGAGCCTACTGTTATTGAAGCAAAGGATCCGAAATATGTAACGATGTGCGAAGAAATTTTCGGGCCAGTTTTAACCATTCATGTATACAAGGCTGACAAATTTGAAGAAACCTTGAAATTGGTTGACAGCACTTCCGCTTATGCATTAACAGGTGCCATACTTGCGCAAGACCGCACTGCTGTTGAATTGGCAACAAATAAATTAAGGAATGCCGCAGGTAATTTCTACATCAATGATAAACCAACGGGTGCCGTAGTTGGTCAGCAACCATTTGGTGGTGCAAGGGCATCCGGCACTAATGATAAGGCTGGAAGTATGATCAACCTTTACCGCTGGTTAAGTGCCAGAACCATCAAAGAAACCTATAATCCGCCGGTTGATTATCAGTATCCGTTTTTGAAAGAAGCTTAGGAAAGGAATGTCGAATAACGAATGTCGAATGTAGAAGGATTAAAAATTTCGTCATTCGACATTCGACATTCAATATTCATCACTCTTTCTCCGCCCAGGTCTTCTCCCCTTTCTTCATCTTCTCCAATGTTTCCTGGTAAGTTTTTTTCTCGGTTTCACCTGCAAGTGTCACTGCCTTGGTTTGCCATTCAATGGCTTCTTTGGTCTTACCCAGCTTGTGTAATATATTGGCATAGGTATCCATGAACATCGGGCTCTCTTTGTCTTTGAAAGATCTTTTACTCCAATTCAAAGCCTCGGTTACACATGTCATATCCTTGCAATTTTCAAAAACGGCCCAGGCATAACTGTTGAGTTCATTAGGATTTGCATGGTCGCCGTATTGCTTCATGAATGCTACAATTTCTGTTTGAAATTTATCCCAATTACCCTTGTACTGGTAATAAATAACTTTTGATTTTGCTGTAGCTTCAGCAGCAAATTTGGGATACTTCTTTTCTATATTGCTGTTCAATGAGGCAAAATCAGGTTCAGCCGTTGCGTTTCTTTTTAAGATCACAGGATACACTTCTTCCTGCACGATTATACCCATCAGTTTGTCCTCCGCCATTCCTTTACCTAATACTGCATTCACTTTTTCCGTATTGTTCATCAGCATGGCAAAACCTTGCGATTTGGCATTACTGGTAAATTTGAAAACAAAATCCAGGTTCTCTTTGGTAAATAGATCAGACTGTGTTTGAATATATGCCTCACTTATTTTATTAGCAGTAGGCATATCATAAGCATCTAATGCCATCAAAGACAATGTACGTAGGGTTGCCGGGTCTTTTTGACCATTTTCAACTTTCCTGAGGGTGGTATAATATTGTTTTTCGGGAGTTACAGCATCCTTACCTTTTGCCAAAAACTTTTCCGCATCTGAAGAACCCACAGCTCTGTGCACTATTTGACCATTGGGATCAAAAAACAAATAAGTGGGATATGCCCGAACCTGGTATTTGGTAGCTATTTCCTGTCCATCTTTAAACCAACTCTTAACTTCATCGTTATCATTGGCAGTGGTATCCAATTGCACTTTTACATTGATATAATTATCATTAAAAAACGCACCAACCTGAGGTAAGGGAAAAATATTGGCTGTCATAAATTTACAAGGGCCGCACCAGGTAGTATAACAGTCCATAAAAATATATTTGTTCTCTGCCTTTGCTTTAGCTAGGACCTGTGTCCATGAAAGACCATGTTCAAATTTCATTCCCTGGCTAGATTCAGGTGTTTGCGCAAGGGCAAAAAAGGGCAGAATCAACCCTACCAATATCCATTTTTTCATAATCTTAATTTAGAAAGGTTAAGTTACTTAAGAACGATGTAAAATGAGCATTAAAATGTGAATTGTGAGGCATTGAACACAAATTCACCCACAATCAGTTGAAAACTATCCCTTAAAACTCCCAAGTCCAGACTCCAAACTCCAAACTTTCTGCTATATTTGCCCCTCAAAATTCAGCATAAGTGGCAACCAAATTTTCAAAAGAAACCTACCTCTATTGGTACGAATTAATGCAATTGATTCGTCAGTTTGAATTAAAGGCGGAAGAAATGTATAAAATGGCCGGAAAAATCAGGGGATTTTTCCATGCCTATATAGGCCAGGAAGCAATAGCAGCGGGCTGTATGACAGCAACTTCTGCTGATGACCCTTTTATTACTGCATACAGAGACCATGGTTTAGGTCTTGCAAAGGGTATGTCGCCCAATTCCTGTATGGCGGAGCTTTACGGTAAAGCAACAGGTTGTTCAAAAGGGAAAGGTGGTAGTATGCACTTTTTTAGTCTGGAACACCGCTTTTTTGGCGGTCATGGTATTGTAGGTGCTCAAATAGGTACCGGTGCCGGACTCGCTTTTGCAGAAAAATACAAAGGCACCAAAAATGTGGTTCTCTGCTTTTTTGGTGATGGTGCTGCCCGTCAGGGTATTTTGCATGAAACCTTTAACCTGGCAATGCTTTGGAAATTGCCCGTGATCTTCATTTGTGAGAATAACAATTATGCCATGGGTACTTCCATTGAACGTACCAGTAATGTGGTAGATATTTACAAATTGGCAGATGCTTATGATATGCCCGCAGATAAGGTTGATGGAATGACACCTGAAAATGTGCATGAAAGTGTGGCAAGAGCCGTAAAAAGAGCCAGAGAAGGCGATGGTCCTACCCTTTTAGAATTAAAAACCTACCGATATAAAGGTCACTCTATTTCAGATCCCCAGAAATATCGATCCAAGGAAGAAGTGGATGAATACAAGGACCAGGATCCAATTGGTAAAGTACGCAGCACTATTTTAACAAATAGCTATGCAACAGAAGCGGACTTAAAAAATATTGATGACCGAATCAATGCACTGGTTGACGAAAGTGTACGTTTTGCAGAGGAAAGTCCTTGGCCAAATGATGATGAGCTGATGAAAGATGTTTATGCCGATCAAAACTTTGTTTTTGACGTTGACTAACCAATAATTTAAATTTCTATTCAATTAAATAAACAGTATGACTGAGAAGCACGCAGAAACGAATGAGACCATTGTGAAAATGCAGGGATTTTGGGAGCGTTTTCAAAAACCTATCCTTATTGGACTGGTTGTATTAATAGTAGGTGTTGGTGGCTGGTATGGTTACAATGAATACATTTTAAAACCCAAGGAAGAAAAAGCTGCTGAAGCCCTTTTCAAGGCGCAACAGTTTTTTGCTATGGACTCCTCCAACCTTGTTTTAAATGGTGACGGACAAAGCAAAGGTGTATTGTATGTAATGAAGACCTATAGCGGTACACATGCAGCTAATTTGTCTAAATATTATGCAGGTGTTAGTTACCTGAAATTGGGCGACTTTAACAATGCAGTTAAATATTTGAAAGATTTCTCAACAACTGCCAAACAAATTCAATTGCTGGCTTATGGTTGTTTGGGTGATGCTTATTCTGAATTAAATAACAAGGAAGAAGCAGTTGCTAACTATAAGAAAGCCGCTGCTGCTTTTGATAAAGATGAAGCCAATTCTGCTGAATACCTGTTTCGTGCAGCACTTTTGCAGGAATCTACCGGTAAAACACAGGAAGCTGTAGCGTTGTATGAAGAATTAAAAGAGAAATTTCCTAAAACTGAAAAAGGATTTCAAGCTGATAAATATATTAATCGTTTGAGTCTGGGTAAAAATTAATAGTAACTAATGGCTACTAAAGGCAATACAACTTTACACAAAGGCATCCCTACTCTAAAGGATGCCTTTGTTGTTATTGTGAAAACAGAATGGAATGCGCCAATTATCAATAAATTGGAATCAGGAGCAAAAAAGATTTTAAAGGCCAATGGTATTAATTATAAAGTTATAACCGTACCTGGAGCTTTTGAAATTCCATTTACTGTAAAGAATCACTACGCATATTCCAGTAAAATACCAGATGCTTATATTATTTTAGGAACAATTATCCGTGGCGACACCCCACATTTTGATTATGTGTGTAAAGCAGTAACAGAAGGCGTTTTACAACTTAATTTAAGTTTGGATGTTCCTGTTATATTTGGTGTACTAACAGTAGATAACGAAGCGCAAGCCATGGAAAGATTGGGTGGAATACATGGACATAAAGGTGAAGAAGCCGCTATCACAGCTTTAAAAATGATTGCTATCAACAGGAAATTCAAATAATAAAAAGTAAGCGCAACATGACTGTACAATTATTTATACCCTGCTTTATTGATCAGCTCTACCCTACTGTTGGTTTCAATATGGTAAAGGTTTTAGAAAAAGCAGGTTGTACGGTTTCTTATAATACAGAACAAACCTGTTGCGGACAACCAGCTTTCAATGCTGGATTCTGGGGAGAATCTAAAGAGGTTTGTGCCAAGTTTTTACAGGATTTTTCAGGATCAGATTATATTGTTGCCCCTAGTGCCAGTTGCGTTGGGTTTGTTAGAAATTATTATACTAAGCTTTTCGAAAATGCCCCGGAAGTTTCATTGGCAAAAAAAACGGCAGAAAGAATATTTGAATTCTCCGAGTTCCTGGTGAATATTATAAAAGTGGATGATATTGGTGCTTCTTTTCCCGGAAAAGCAACCTACCATGATAGCTGTGCAGGACTTCGGGAATGTAAGATCAAAACAGAACCCAGGCAATTATTGAGCAAGGTAAAAGGATTGGAATTGGTTGAGATGAATGATGTGGAAACCTGTTGTGGCTTTGGAGGAACTTTTGCAGTAAAATTTGAACCGATCAGTATCGCAATGGGCGATCAGAAAATAACTAATGCATCTGCTACAGGTGCGGAATATCTAATAAGTACAGACATGAGTTGTTTGATGCATATTGATGGATGCAATAAACATAAGGGTTCCGGGCTAAAAATGATGCATCTGGCTGATGTTTTGGCAAGTGGATGGAAGGGGGAAGAAGAGTTAAAAGTTAATAGTTAATAGTCTAAAGTCATTTATAGCTATTAATGCTTTATACAAAAAGTGATATAAATATTACCCACTCAATCCATTTTAAAAACCATCGTCTCTACTTTTAACTATTAACTTTTAACTATTAACTATTAACTTTCCCTCATGGCCTACTGGATGATCAAATCTGAACCTTCTGTTTATAGCTGGGATAAGTTTGTTGCCGAAGGGCACACCGTATGGGATGGTGTGCGCAATTATGCTGCACGCAATAATTTGAGGGCTATGAAGAAAGGTGATTTGGCATTTTGGTACCATAGTAATGAAGGAATGGAAATTGTAGGTATTGCCAAAGTAGTGAAAGAATCTTACCAGGACCCCAGCACAGATAATCCTGCCTGGCTGGTGGTAGAATTCAAGCCCTACAAGAAATTAAAAAAAGCCGTAACCCTTGCATCAATCAAGTTGGATAAGCGTTTGGCAGATATGGATCTGGTACGTTTAAGCAGATTGTCTGTTGGTGCGGTTAAAGAATCGGAATGGCAAATGGTATTGGAAATGGCAGAAACAAAATGATGACCCCAAAAAAGAAACTGGTCATATTAACTGGTGCCGGTATCAGCGCAGAAAGTGGTTTGAAAACCTTTCGCGACAGTGATGGTTTATGGGAAGGTCATGATGTTTATAAAGTAGCTACACCCGGAGGTTGGGCTAAAGATCCTGCAACAGTGCTGGCATTTTATAATGCGCGAAGAAAAGATGTTGCTCATGCAAAACCTAATCTTGCTCATCTTGGATTAGCAGAATTGGAAAAATATTTTAACGTAACCATCATCACTCAAAATATTGATGACCTGCATGAAAGAGCGGGTAGTACGAATGTTTTACATCTGCATGGTGAGATCTTTAAAATGCGAAGTGAGTGGGATGAAACAAAAACTTATGAGATCCTAACTGATATCCAATTAGGTGATCTTGCGCCAGATGGCGGTCAGCTCAGACCCTTTATCGTTTGGTTTGAAGAACCGGTACCTAAATTAGAAGATGCAGTTTATGAAGTGGAAGCTGCGGATATTTTTGTCATTATTGGTACTTCCTTACAAGTATATCCTGCTGCTGGGTTGATCAATTATGTACCCAAACATGTACCTCGTTTTATCATCGATAAACATATTCCATCACTTCCCAGTTATTTGAATATAACCGCTATTGAAGCCACTGCAACAGAAGGAGTGAAAAAGCTACGGGAACTATTGATGTAAGTTTTAAAAAGTTTAAAACTTTCCAAAACTTATTTGAACTATTTAATGAAAGAATATATATGCGATAATGATTGCTGCAATTACCCCCAGCAAATCTGCAAGCATGCCCGCCCATATTGCATAGCGTACTCTTTTAATACCTACACTTCCAAAATAGAGTGCAACAATATAAAAAGTTGTATCAGCACTTCCCTGAAAAGTAGATGCCAGGTTACCGATAAAACTATCGGGTCCATGCACTTTAAAAATATCGAGCATCAACCCCCTGGCGCCACCACCACTAAATGGTCGCATGATCGCAACGGGTAAAGCAGGCACAAACTCGCCGCTAAAACCCAATATGGTAAAGCACCAGGTGATCCCGTTAATAATGGCTTCCAATGCCCCACTATCCCTGAATACCCTGATTGCCACTAATAATCCAACCAAATAAGGAATTACTTTAATGATCACATCCCAACCCTGTTTGGCACCTTCTATAAAAGCATCAAACACATCAATTTTTTTAAGAAAGCCGCCAATGATAAATGTGCAGATAATTAAAAACAGGATCACATTTCCCAATACATTACTGAAAGTCTCTTTGGTAAATAAAGTAGGCGTTGCGAAATCTTTTTGCGAGGGAAGTCCATTGATAAACCATGCAAACAAAAAAATACCTCCTAAAATTCCAGTGATCCAAATGAGTAAAACCCTGTCGAAACGAAGCTTTTGGTAAATACCAGTGATCACCACACTGGCAATAGTGGCAATGGTTGTAGCGATCATCAAGGGTACAAAAACACTGGTGGGGTTGGTACTGCCCGCTCCTGCCCTGTATGCAATGATAGAAAGTGGTATTAAGGTTAAGCCACTGGTATGCAACACCAAAAACATGATCTGCGAATTACTGGCAACATCCTTGCTGGGATTCAACTCCTGTAAGCTGCTCATGGCTTTTAAACCAAAGGGGGTGGCTGCATTATCCAGACCGAGAATATTGGCGCTGAAATTCATCACCATCTGTCCCATTGCCGGATGTTTGGGTGGCACTTCCGGAAAGATCCTTTTCATAAAGGGATTCAATAGCCTAGCCATAAAATTTATCGCACCTGCTTTTTCACCAATATTCATCAATCCCATAAAAAAGATCATCACACCTGCCAATGGCAGGCCTATATCCATTACCGAAGATTTGGATGCATCAAAAATGCCTTCAACTATCTTTTTAAATATCTCATAATCCTGAAAAACGATCAGTTTGATCAAAGCAATGATCAATCCGATCACAAAAAACAAGATCCAAACATAGTTCAGGGCCATAGAATAGGTTTAGGGTATGAATGTAGTGAATTTGGCTTTGAAGAATCAATTTGAAAATTCGAAAATTTTAAAATGGCAAAATAATGGCTAGGTGCTTTTTAGACGAAAATCAACCACATAGTTTTCAGGGGGGAAATGGGGCTGATTCCCTTAATTCAGGCTATATTTGCCGCTCAAATTTTTGATGAGCGTAGGAAGGGACGCTGAAGTGTGCGACGCAACAGCAGGTGCTTTTTAACCGGTTGCCGGGTTCATGATCTTCATCCCGGCCTCTTAAATTATCGTTTACATGGCTTTACAAGCAGGCATCGTAGGACTACCAAATGTGGGTAAATCAACCCTTTTTAATGCAGTGAGCATCAGTGCAAAAGCACAAGCAAGCAATTACCGTTTCTGTACCATTGAGCCAAATGTAGGTTTGGTGGATGTTCCGGATGCTAGACTTAACAAATTATCAGAACTGGTTTTACCCAATAGAATAGTACCTACACAATTGGAAATTGTTGATATAGCCGGACTAGTTCGTGGTGCAAGCAAAGGGGAAGGATTGGGTAATAAGTTCTTGGCCAATATCAGGGAGGTTGATGCCATCATCCATGTGGTTCGTTGCTTTGAAGACGAGAATGTATTACGTGAAGAAGGTGCCATTAATCCCATCAGCGACAAGGAGATCATTGAAACTGAATTACAACTGAAAGACCTGGATAGTGTAGAGAAAAAATGGTCGAGGGTTGAGAAAATGGCAAGGGTTGGTTCTGATACAAAGGCCAAAGCAGAATTTGAAATTCTTACTCGTTGTAAAACACACCTGGAACAGGGAAAAAATATTCATACCCTTGGATTAGATAAGGAAGAAAAATCTGTGATAGCTGATCTATTCCTGCTAACCGATAAACCGGTTTTGTATGTTGCCAATGTAGATGAAGCAAGCATGCATACAGGTAACAAATATTCAGCCATGTTGGAAGCTGCTGCTAAAGAAGAAGGTGCACAAGTAATTGTGATGTGTAATAATATTGAAGCACAGATCGCTGAAATGGAAGCACCGGAAGACAAGCAGATGTTTATGGAAGAATACCATATGGCAGAACCTGCATTGAACCGATTAATTACATCTGCATATAAATTATTGAACCTAGATACCTATTTCACAGCTGGAGTACAGGAAGTTCGTGCTTGGACCATACACAAAGGCTGGAGGGCACCACAGGCAGCCAGTGTGATCCATACAGATTTTGAAAAAGGCTTTATCAAAGCGGAAGTAATTGCCTATGACGACTTTGTGAAATACGGCAGTGAAGCGGCTTGCAGAGAAAATGGCCGACTCAGAATTGAAGGAAAAGAATACATCGTGCATGATGGCGATGTGATGCACTTCCGTTTTAATGTTTAAATAGTAATTAATAAGAGAAAATTTTTCTGCTAATCTTCCTTTTTCAAAAAAGTAATTCCAGATTTACCTTAATAAAAATTGATGGTCAGTCAATCTATTTGGGAAAATGAAAGTTTTTATGCACCACAGGATATCATCATTGTGGGTGGCGGACTGATGGGCTTATGGTCTGCCCTGGAATTAAAAAAATCTGCCCCCTCCTTACGTATTTGCATAGTAGAAAGAAATGAGATCCCTACCGGCGCTTCTACGCGGAATGCAGGATTTGCCTGCTTTGGGAGCCCTACAGAACTTTTGCATGATGCTGCCGTTTTAGGTAAAGAAGAGATGTTGAAAATTGTAGAAATGCGCTACAAGGGCATTCAGAAAATACGCGCTCATTTTCAGGATAGTGTGATAGATTATGATGCATGTGGTGGTTATGAATGTATCAATAAGGATTATAGTGGATGGGATTCTTTGGAACATGACCTGAAAGGGTTGAATGATTTATTAAAAGAAGTTGAAGGTTCCCCATCCTTGTTCAAAATTGTTACTGAAAAAATCCCATCGCTTGGACTTAGAGGATTTGATTGCCTGGTTGAAAATAAATCTGAAGCGGGCATACACAGTGGCAAGTTGGTGATGGCTTTAACGGAGAAAGTAAGATCAGAAGGAATTGTGATCATGAATGGATTTGATGTTACACGGTTAGAACAAACAGCAGATCAGGTAACACTATATTCTGTCAACAAAACAAAACTAACTTGCAAAAGAGTATTGGTTTGTACCAATGCTTTTACGTCAGAACTCATTCCCTCTCCTATGGTACAACCAGCACGTGGACAGGTAATTGTAAGTTCTCCCATTCCTAATCTACCCTTAAAAGGCACTTTCCATTTTGACCAGGGTTATTATTACTGGCGTAATCTTGGTAACCGTATATTATTGGGAGGTGCCAGAAACAGTGCATTTGAAGCCGAAAACACCAGTTCCATGAAAGGATCTGATTTCATCAGGGAAGAATTAGAATCGTTTTTGAAAGCGCATATAGATCCTTCTATTGCATATACCATTGAACATCATTGGAGTGGTATCATGGGCTTTACCCATGATAAAAAACCTTTTGTAGGCCAGGTTGATCAAAACATTTATGCAGCTATTGCCTGTAATGGAATGGGGGTAGCTTTAACTCCCTTAATTGCAGAACATGTTGCTACAGAAATACTGTCAAACTTTTAACGATTGTGACCATGGAACTTACTTATTTTTGAGAAATAACATTGTATGAAAAAAACATTACCTTATTTAAGTTGCATCATCATTTTCATTTCCTGTAATAGTAATACAGAAAATGATATTGCTCCTGTAAATGCTGCAACCAATGTACCTGGCGTTTTGAATTACACCATAACAAATGCTTATCCACATAACATTTCTTATTTTACTGAAGGTCTTGAATGGTATGATAATGATTTATTTGAAAGTACGGGTGATACAGATTATTTAGGCAATAGCAAACTTGCTAGAATTGATTTAAAAACCGGCAAAGCAAAGCAAGAAATAAATCTGGATAAAAAATACTTCGGTGAAGGCATGACGATATTGAATGACAAAATTTATATGCTCACTTGGAAAGAAGAAAAATGTTTTGTTTTCGATCTTAAAACCTTTAAAAAAGTTGGCGAATTTAATTATACAGGACAAGGTTGGGGTATGACCAATGATGGCAAATACCTGATCATGGATGATGGCTCTAATAATTTATATTACAGAGACCCGGAAACATTTCAGGTTGTAAAATCAGTAGGAGTATCAGATAATAATGGCCCTTTGGGAAGTATCAATGAATTGGAATATGTAGACGGATTTATTTATGCAAATGTTTTTACAACACAGTATATAGTAAAGATAGATCCTACAACAGGCAATGTTGTTGGGAGGGCAGATTTTACGGGTGTTTTAAATAAATATGCACCCGGCACATATACTGATCAGCAATTAGCAACAGATGCAGTTCTGAATGGAATTGCTTATGACAAGATCGGGAAAAGATTTTTTGTGACTGGCAAATTCTGGCCCAAAGTATTTGAAGTAAAATTTAATTGAGTTTTCTTAGAACATAAATAACGGAACTCCCCTTTTTATTGTTCAGCAAGGCTTTGCTATTAGAAATACAGCCATTCCATAATGCGCCAATCAGGTTAGCACTTCCATTACGGTATTGTTCGCTTAGCATAGAAACATAAAAACTATCAAACCACATAGGTTTAATTGACTGTAAGCTAAACCCATGCTTTTGTGCCAGTATTTCGATGCTTTTGGGTGAGAAATGGTATAAATGTCTGGGCACATCATAAGCAGCCCAGCACTCCTTATAAACCGATGCATCATAACTGGTATAATTAGGAACGGCAATAACCAATACCCCATCTTTTTTCAAGATTCTTTGAAACTCTTGCATGTATCCCTGCAGCAGATGGATATGTTCCAGCACATGCCATAAGGTTATTGCATCGAAGGAGCTGTTAGTTAATTGAAATAAGTTTTCAGTAGGCAGGAGTTCAATTCCATAATTTTTTAAGGCAATTGTTCTGGCATTTTCATCCGGTTCTAAAGCAATGGTGTTCCACCCGGCTTTATGCATAGTGTCTGCAAATGCACCGGTACCAGCACCTATATCCAATAAACTGGCTTTTGATTTACCCGTAAGCTTTTGTAAAAAATTTCTTTTTGATTTCAGAGTATAATTACGCACCAGGTGATAAAGACGATTGATAAACCCTTTATTCGTGTCAGAATGTGATACGTATGCAGCAGATTGATAATAAGGTCCAATATTATCCGCTGATGGTATTTGCTGGGTAAATCTGGCGGTACAATCTTCACAATGCCATATTTCAAATACTTCTCCCGAAACTGTGTAGTCTTTGGCTGAAAGTGCCGGATAAATAGCTTCTGAAAAACAAACAGGACAAGATGTATAAGCAATCGTTTCCGGCATATAGCTATATAGAAAAAATAATAAAATTAATTTACCAGTAATAATAATAGAGCAAAGCTCCGATTCCCAAAATCAACAGAATGATGGCAAAAAATAACCAGTATTCATCTTTTTGAATTTTTTCCTGCATAGACTCCTGCATAGCCACACCCAAAGGAATGGCAGCCGGTAAATGAGGAAGTCCATTTTCCTGTATAAAAACAAATTCTCCCTCTGCTCCTAAGCTGAGATGACCAATACCTGGCAAAATGCCCGTATGGTGGTTTTGAATGGTATCCCGCAAATTTGCAGAGAACTCATGAAAGGCCCTGATAGCAGCCACTTCATCCAATGCCAATTCATCAGAAAGGAACTGGAAAAATTGTTTATCAGCCATCTCGCCAGCGCCTTGTATAAATTTCACAATAGTTTCTGGGGGAAGGACCATTCCATTTTCCCGGTCGATACTGGCACTACCCGTTTCTACAGAAAAATTGCCGATTTGAGGTATCGTTAATTTTTTATGTAAAATCAAATATTTACTTACCAGGTCATGCATGCATCTCTAGTTTTACCGGAACGAATATACAACTCCTGCCAAAACCTGTGCGCCTAAAACCGGGTATTGGTTCCAACGCTGATAAGTTGTATTGAAGATATTATTCATTTGCAGCCAAATATTCAGTTTGGGCAATACTGTAAATTCGGCTCCGAGGTTACAATCAGCAAAAGCGCCTGTTTTTTGGTAATTCAATGCGCCAACAGTTTTATACGGATTGCCATCAAAAACAAAAAGATCTGCTTTAACCTGTAAGTCTTTCAAAATTTTCCATTTTAAGGAACCTGTAGCTTCCAATGGAGGTAATCCCCAGGCTTTCTCATTCACCACCAGTGAGGAATACTGAGAATAGGTTACTCCCGCCATTATTGAAATGGTTTCCTGAAAGGTATAATTAGCTTCTCCGTGTAAGCGAAATGCTTTCATTTCGGGTTCAAACAATACCGAAAAGGATTTACCATCAATGCCATTATTTAGAAATAATGGTTGGTTATTCAATTGTAAAAACGACACACTTGCCTGATAAGAAAAATGCTCCCCTGTTGCTATCTTGAAACCCGCATATTGTTCGCGTATTTTGGTATTCTCCAGGTTGTTTAAGGCACCTATCCATGGATTATAGCCAGCCAGTGATCGTAATGTGTTTTTTTGGTAATACCCTTTCCATCCTGCTTCCAGCATCAAATTAGTGCCAGGAATTTTTGCTTCAACAGTAATATCTGGGAGCGTACTATATTGTTGGTTATCCCATGTGGGCCTGATTCCCAGATTCAACCGCATATTAGGCGTTGTAAACTGAATGGCTGGATTAACATAGATCAGGTTATTCTTAAAATGATAGGGATTGGGAATAAGCGGAATATCGGTGTTTGAAAGATCCGCTACCATTTCCAGGTTTAATGCATAAATACTTCCAAATGATTTTTTAATAGGCGCTTTGATGATGATATTACTCTCCTGGTTCTCTTTGGTATCTGTAAACCTTACAAAATGCACTTGTGGATGATAGGTAATACCATAAGCATTGGGTGCTTTATTTTGCAAGCCTAATTCCATACCTACCGTATTGAATCTTTGTTCCAACTGATCTTTTGCATAAGGTAAATTTGCCGGTTGATAGCCATAATAATATTGGGTAGCACTCTTGTAATAAGGATGCGCTGTCCATTCATTGTTGCCTGCCGTATGAAAAATAGACACCACATCAATGCCCCATTTAGCTGCCTGTTGCGAAGGCAAATGACCTGTTGCTGTGCTAAAATTTCCTTTAAGGTTGGTGATGGAGTTTTTTCCATCTCCAAAGCTGAAACCAGCTTCCCCATAGATACTGCTAAAATTACCTGCTCCAACTTTTATATAAAGGTCATTGTGCCAATCAAAGGAAGTATCAAAAGCCAATGCCAAAGGTTTAATGGTTACAGGCTGATAGGAAAAGAATAGATTTTGATAAGGTATTTTATATGTTACCGGAATTTTAGTTGAATCAATAACAGGAGTAGCGGCAGTAAAATTAACTTTTGCCGCATTTTTAAGATAAGGCTTGAAAGCAGATGTAATCACAACCACTTTGGGGGCTGCTGTATCCGCAGAAATAGCTACCTGATCTTCTGATTTTTTTGCCGCATTTGTAACTGCTGCACTCGATTTTTTAGCAGATTTCCTGGTATTATTTCTCTTCTGTGCCGGTAAATGAATAGCGAGCAAAGAAAAGGATATGAAAAGTAGGAATAGCTTATGTTGGATTTTCATCTGTAGGTTCTTTATTGTTGTTCAACTTTATTGGTTTTGGCTTTCTCTTCCAGAACAATAGCCAGTTTCTGCTGTGCTTCATTTTTTATATCAATCAGTGTTACATTTTCAACGATGCTTTTAAATGTAGCTTCTGCATTAAACCAGTCTTTTTGTTTACTATAAATATCCCCTAATAAAACATAACTCTTAGCCACCCATAGCTCATAAGAGCCGGCCTTTTTAATTACATCAAAAGCTGCTTTTTCTGCTTCTGTTGTTTTATCCTGTAAAAAAAGAATTTCTGCCATTCTGTATTGCGACTCAGCCGCATATTCAGATTTGCCGGCACCAATCACTTGTTTATATGCTACCATGGCTGGTTCCCATTCATTGTTGAGCTGGTAGTTTTTGGCAACCACCATATTGGCCATCATCTTATCATCCGTTGCTATCCCTTTTTCTAACAATAGATCGGATGCATTCGTTGCGGCTTCTTTCCATTGTTGTGCTTTAAACTGGCAGCGCAATAAACCCCGCATAGCTTCCAATCTGTTCTCTTGGAGGGTAGCAATAGATTTTAACTTGCCAAAATAAACCTGGGCACTATCATATGCTTTTCTTTCAAAATAATAAATACGGGCTGTTTGTAAACTGCTTCTTTCTGCATGAATATTTTGCGAGAGGTCTGCTACTGTTTTATAATAATGCAAAGCCTCCTGTAATGCTTTTTCATTTGCCAGCATTTCAGCAGTTAAGTAATTGGCTTCAATTTGATATTGTCCCTGTGGAAATTTAACCAGGTATTCCTTGAAACCTTTTTTTGCTGAAGCCACATCCTTTGCTTCATACCTTAAATAGGAAGATCGGTAGGTTAAGGAATCTTCTTCACTATCGCTGATGGCTTTTCCATTGGCTTTCATAAATGCGGCAAAATCGCCCGGTTTCTGCTTTTCCACAAAAATGTTACGGATATAATCAATGGCATCATTGCTCTCTTCCGAATTGGGATTGCCCGTAACCAATTGCTGAAAACTAGTTAAGGATTCATCATACTTATCTAAATTAAAATAAGCAACTCCCAATTTTAAATATGCCTGAGGAACCAATGCTGTGGCTTTGGGATGAGCGATCACTTTACGTAATGGTGCAATGGCTGCCTGGTAATTTTCATCACCCAAAAAAGTATTGGCAATTTCCAGGTTAGCATCAGGTATTAGTGATGAAGCTGGGTATTGCCTTTCCAAAGATTGTAATAAGGAAACTTTTTCAGCATTATTATTCATGGCACCTGAAATAATCCCTTTTTGGTAAAGTGCATAGTCAGCAGAAACCAGTTTTTTACCTAGCACCATATCATACATCTTCAAGGCCTGATTAAATTCTTTGTTCATAAAATAACAATCCGCTGCTCTTAAAAAAGCATCTTGTTGAATAGCTGTTTTACCCGGATCAACCCCACCATTTACTTTTTTAAAATTTGCCAGGGCATCGGTGTATGCTTCTGTTTGCAAATAGGCATAAGCCAGACTATACGCTGCATTTTCTATATTTACTTCCCCATTGCTCTGAGGCTTTTTCAGATAATCATTCAGATAACCAATAGAAGAATCAAAGCGATTGGCACGGTACGCAATTTCACCTTTCCAGAAAAGGGTCAGGGGAAGTTGGTTTGCATTATAGGGTGCCCCTAAATATTTTGTTAGTAAAAGATCTGCCTTATCCAGTTGCTGGTCATTGATCAACTCAACCGATGCTCCATACAATAATCTGGGATAAATTTTCGAAAGGTTATCGCTTTTTGCACCGAGGCTTTCATAGAGTTGTAAGGCTTCCTTATAGTTACTGGTATTGGCAAGTGTATTAACCAAAAGCTCCTTTGCTTCCTGAATATAATTTGACCTTGGGTAAGTATTGGTAAATGTTTGGAATGCTTTTAATGCAGGATCCATATATCCCAGGTCGTAGGATAGTTTGGCATAATTAAACAGGGAAACTTCTTTTTGTGAGACGTTGCTGTTGTTAGCTGCACAAAACTGGAAGGCAGTTCTGGCATTCTGCTTATCATCTATTTTCAGGTATGCATCGCCCAATAAATACATACTATTCTGGGCAAGTGAATCTTCTGCACCACCCAGTTGTTTAAAGCCTTCAATTGCTTTGGGCAAATCTTTCGCATCGTAATAACAGTAGGATAATTCGTAGAGGTCTTCTCTTCTTACTTTTTCTTTACCTGTAACAAATTTTTCCAGATAGGGCAATGCTTTGCTGAATGATTTCTGCTCAAAAAGAATATGTCCTGCCAGTTGGTGCAATTGCAGATCATAATATTGACCAGTCTTTTTGATAGCATTAACAGCAGTTTCTAATGCTTTCTCCTTCTCACCACTGAAATAGTATATTTCTGACAGATAGAATGGAATGACATTTTGGTATTCGGTTAAACCTTCTGCAATCTTGAAACTTTCCAATGCCTGTTTGTACTGCTTCTCGTTAAAACAGATGAAGCCATAATAGTAATTTGCATCCAGGTAATTGGGATCTGCAGGTAACTGGCGTATTGCATCAAATAAGGGTTTGGCCTTATCAAATTGCTGCATCACAAAGTATACATATGCCTGGTGAAATTTTTTGTCCGCAATTTGTCTGTTGTTTAAATTACTGATTCCGGCACCTTCATAATAGTTTTTGGCATTTATGAAATCTTTTTTTCTAAAATAATATTCAGCCAAATGAAACTGCATCATTTCATTTCTTGCAGGATTCAGCTCTAATGCTATAAAGGAAGCGCTCATTGGGGCCGTTGTTTCATCGTTTAAAGCCAATCCGCAAATGATATAATAATACTTGCATTCCTGCCTTATAGTAGCAGGCATATTACTGTTCTCATTGCCGTTACTAAATAAATTTTTAAAAACCGGGAATGCCAGGCTGTACAATTCCTTTTGGTAAAGGTCTTTGGCAATTTTAAATTCCTTATCAGGTTCTGTTGCCTGTTGTGTAAACTGAGCAGAAACAGGTAATGATAAAACCGTTCCTAAGACAATTGAAATTATGGGCAGGATTTTTTTCATGGCGTTGGGCTACTGGCAGACAAAGATTTTAGATTCTTTCTTAATAAAAAGCGAAAACCTGTTTTAAAGGTAGTATTCGGTATTTGTAAGCAAACATCATTCCGATATTTGTGGAAAAACAGATGGAGTGTGTAAGTTTGTCAACAAATCAGGATAAGTATGTACGAACACATCACCACAGTAAGGGTGCGCTATGCAGAAACAGACCAAATGGATATTGTATACTATGGCAATTATGCTCAGTACTTTGAAGTTGGCAGGGCAGAATGTATCAGAGAATTGGGTTTTACCTATAAAAAAATGGAGGAAATGGGCGTACGAATGCCAGTGGTAGCAATGGAAGCAAGGTTTTTGAGACCTGCACATTACGATGACCTGATCACCATCAAAACACAACTTAAAGAGCTCCCTTTAAAACACCAGATCGAATTTCATCATGAGGTATATAATGAAAGAAAAAAACTACTTACCACAGGGAAAGTAGTTCTCTTTTTTATAGATAGTAAAACAGGCAAATGGATAGGAATGCCGGAAGACCTCAAAGAAAAATTAACAGCTTTTTTTATTTCTTAAACACGGTGATGGTCTCCACGCCATTGCTTAATTGCCATTTTGATCTCTTTATTGGATAAATTTTCAGCGATAGCCCTGTTAACAAGGCTTATAAATTCTTCGTTTTGTGCAAACCTTAGTGCTATGATCTGACTCAAGTGCAGGTTCTCCGGAAATAATTTACCGGTTAAAGCAAAATAACGGAGATTTTCCTCCGCTCTGATAGCCCTGTCTTGTGCCCTTAAAGCAAATGACCTTACATACCAGAACATCATACAGAAAATAAATGCCACCAAACTGATCAATGAAGCGGAATAGAGGTTTTCTTTGGCAGAATTGGCAAGATTGATCAGTGACCCAATCAATAAAGATAAAATGGCCAAGAAGGTTAATCCGTGAAATCCGGGTACCAATCTACCATGGTTTTTAAAATTTTGTTCTTTCATAAATGAGTTTTGATTTGTTTAAAAATAGGCAATTATAATTACCTGAAGGTTAATGATTACGCTGGTTTTATTTCAATTCATCCAGTAACTTAAACATTTTCCTCACCATCTCAGAGGCAGAACCGTGAAAATTATTGACGATGATAGCAACCGTATAAGTATTGCCATCTTGGGCTGTATGATAACCCGCAAAACTCTTAGAACCACCTATGGTGCCACTTTTCAGTTTCATTTGATTATATACTGGCAGTGCATCCTGAAATGTTTCAAACCAGGGTCTGGTTCTGGCATATTGCAAAACTTTCACTAATGCATCAGTAGTGATCCTGTTTTGTGGAGATAGACCACTCCCATCTATTATTTGAATAGAAGCTTCATCGATACCTTTTTCAAGCCAGAACTTTTGTACGATCTCTAATCCTTTATCCGTTGATCCCCTACCCGATTTTTCAAATGCAATGGTTTTTACAAATGCTTCACCATAAAGATTGATGCTTTTCTTCATGAACCAATAGTTCAGGCTATCCAAACTGGGGGAATAGTGTTTGAAAATTTCCTGGTAAGCAGGCACCTGATCTTTATTGATCACCTTTTCTGGCAATGGCTTGAATGAAGGAGATTTTAAGGATTCTCGCAGCGTAGATAAAAACTGAAAAGTTGGGTCGGGAAAAGAGCCTGAAATGACAAATGCCTTTTCCGCAACAGGAATGGTTCCTTTTACATACCCATTCACAGCATTGGGTGGCAGGTAGATATAGGCATTGTCGCCACTCCCTTTTGCCGCAGAAAGTACCCTGCTTTCCAATCCTATTCCATACAAATGAGGTGTTGTACTAACAATTGAAACAGGCTCTCCTATTGAATTAGGCGATTGCAAGACCAAATCGTATTGGTTTTCTCTCCAGTTCAAGATATTGGCGCCAGCTCCATAATAATTTCCGATATCATCCCAGATCCATCCACCCGGAATGATATCGGGTTCCCATTTTCCTGTATTTGCCCTTATATCTTTGGTGATATATTTTATTCCTTTGGCATTTAATTGCTTAGCCCAATTTTGTAATAATTTATCTTCATTGGTAGCATTAAATCGCCAGCTTCCCAAACTGGGATCTCCAGAGCCTTCTACCCATAAATTTCCATGGAGCGAATCATTTTTTATAAACCCATCATACCCAAAAATGGTAGGATATCTGTAAGATGGGCCTAATAATTCCATTGCTGTTGCACTGGTAATTATTTTCTGACAACTTGCTGGTGCTAAGCCAGTTTGCGCGTTTACTTCTATTAATTTTTCACCTGTTTTACTATTTACAACCGATAAACCTAGAATGGCATGGTTCATTTGAGGGTCTTGCTGTATTATCTCCACTGCTTTTTTAAGCTTTTGTTGCACGGTCTGGGCATTTACGCCCAAAAAGAAAAATAATAAACAAATACACCCGGATGTCTTTCTCATAATTCAACTTTACCTTGCATTAAAATTAAGTGTAAGTATTTTATGGAAAAAGTTTTCGCATCCATTATTACCATAGGTGATGAATTATTGATTGGACAGGTGGTTGATACCAATAGTGCCTGGATCGCTCAGGAGCTGAACAAGATTGGCATCAATGTGAAACATCGGGTAGCTGTTGGAGATGTTTGGGATGATATCTGGCAGGCTTTGGATGAAGAAAGCAAAAGGGCATCGATCATTATTATTACCGGTGGTCTTGGTCCTACCGCCGATGATATCACTAAACCACTGCTTTGTAAATATTTTGGGGGAACCATGGTGATGCACCAACCAACCCTCGATCATGTTACCCATATTTTTGAGCATATCTTGAAAAGGCCCATGATAGAGCGCAATACAAAACAGGCGGAAGTTCCGGATACCTGCACCGTTTTGATGAATGAAAAGGGAACAGCACCTGGTTTGCTTTTCAACAAAGAGCATAAAATTTTTATATCATTACCGGGTGTGCCACATGAAATGAAATGGATCATGACCAATAAAGTGATCCCTTTGATCCCTTCACATTTTCCAACTGGTTTTATAGAGCATAGAACCTTGTTAACCGCCGGAATAGGCGAGTCGTTTCTGGCAGAAATGATCAAAGACTTTGAAGAATCCTTACCAGAAGCCATAAAATTGGCTTATTTGCCCAATTATGGTATGGTAAGGTTAAGATTATCCGCATTTGGATTTGATAAGTCTGTATTGACAAAAATGATCGATGATTATTTTGATCGTTTGAAAATTAATGTAAAAGACTACTTGGTTACAGATAGAGATATCCCCATGGAATTAGTGGTAGCTGAAATATTGCAAAAACAAGGCAGAACCCTTGCCACAGCTGAATCCTGTACCGGCGGTTATATAGCACATTTGATTACCAGTCACCCAGGTGCTTCCACCCACTTTAAAGGCAGTGTGGTGAGTTACAGCAATGCAATAAAAGAAAGTCTTTTACAGGTTAAAAATGAAACCCTGGAAACCGTTGGTGCTGTTAGTGCAGAAACCGTAGAGCAAATGGCTCAATCACTTTTGCAAATGATGGGGTCAGATTATGTAATTGCTGTAAGCGGAATAATGGGCCCTGATGGAGGTACAAAAGAAAAACCTGTAGGTCTGGTTTGGATTTGCATTGCTGGTATGGGTAAAACAATGGTCAAAAGTCTCCAATTCCGTTTCGATAGGCGAAGGAATATCGAGTTAACCGCTACCAATGCCTTAAACCTCTTACGCAGCTTTATGTTGGAAAATGGTTAAGTAATATTGGATACTATCCAATACTTTTGTTGAGAAACAAGCTGTTATAAAATATTTAAGGTGAAAGAAATGTGCGTAAAGAATGGCTTGTTTGGGTTGTTGGCAGTTGAACAAATATTATTTTAGGTAGACAAAGGATTTTCAATTATCCTGATTAAACAGAACGATTGTATGGCAATAGCTGATTTGGTTATGCCCAAATTGGGCGAAAGTATAATGGAAGCTACCATCCTGAAATGGCATAAACAGGTAGGTGATACGGTAAAACAGGACGAGACCGTGCTGGATATTGCTACCGATAAAGTAGACAGTGAAGTGCCATCAACAGCTGAAGGTGTTATTTCTGAAATTTTATTTAATGTAAATGATGTGGTGCCAATTGGAGCCACTATTGCCAGGATTACAACCGTTGAAACCGCTTCTGTATCAGCACCTGCCAATGCACCAGATCCAACAATACAAGCAGAAGAAACCAAGATATCAGAGATCACAGCTGAAGCCGATGCCGTTACCGAACCAATCAAAGAAACAGTAACTGAAATAGCCGAAACCTATTACGCTACTTCAACAGCCATACCTTTTGTTCCCGAAAGCACCCCTTCATTGCCGGATAATCCTGCCATGAACCGCTTTTATTCTCCGCTTGTTTTAAACATTGCCAACAGCGAAGGAATTGCTTTAAGTGAACTGGAAAAAATTCCCGGAACCGGCAATGATGGTAGGGTTTCTAAAAAAGACATCCTGCAATATATAGCTGATAAGAAAGCTGGAAAATATGATCAGCTTGCAACTGAAAACAAACCAGTAGTTGCAGCAACAACCAATATTATAGCTTCTCCTGTTTCATTGAAAGATCCTAGGCCAATAGAACAGGTGGTTGCTACCACTCCTGTTTATACCAATAAATTGGCAGACCCTGCCAATGTAGTGCTTTCTGGTATCACCGAAATTGTGGAGATGGACAGAATGCGCAAACTGATTGCCAAACACATGGTTAATAGTGTGCAAACCAGTCCGCACGTTACCAGTTTTGCAGAAGCCGATGTTACCAATATGGTTATGTGGCGGAATGCAGTAAAAGAAGAATTTGAAAAAAGAGAGGGCACCAAACTTACGTTCACACCCATGTTCATAGAATGTTTGGTAAATGCGATGAAGCGGTTTCCGCTGATCAATTGCTCTTTGGATGGCGACAATATCATTATCAAAAAAGACGTCAATATTGGTATGGCAACTGCTTTACCAACGGGCAACCTGATCGTTCCAGTGATCAAAGGTGCCGACCAGTTAAATATTGTAGGCCTAAGCAAAGCCGTAAACAATATGGCAGACGCTGCCCGAAATAATAAACTAAAACCGGAAGACACACAGGGCGGCACTTTCACATTAACCAATGTAGGTACTTTTGGTAGTTTGATGGGAACGCCCATTATCAACCAACCACAGGTTGCGATCATGGCAGTTGGGGCCATCAAAAAAAGAGCAGTAGTTATAGAAAGTAAAGACGGTGACACGATTGGCATCAGACATATGATGTACCTTTCGCTCAGCTACGACCACAGAATTGTGGATGGTAGTATTGGAGCCGGTTTCTTATCAGAAGTAGCCAAAGAATTTGAGAAATGGGATATCAACCGGAAATGGTTTCATTATCTCTAACCTTCTATTAATATACTTTTAAAAAAGCCATCGATGATGGCTTTTTTAATTCCTAAAGCCGCAAAAAAAAGAGCGAGGTAAAAACCTCGCTCCTACTAAACTGCATCTATGCTATAACTAAATCTACTTAACAATCCATAAATCCGCATTGATATCATCAACACCGCCAGTAAACTGTCTGCCCAAAGCTTCCTGTAAATTGGTTTTGTTGGTTGCAATTTCAGAAGTTGGATAAAGGAAACGTTTAGCAATACGCTGACTGTTTCCTGTACCTGGGCCAGTTAAAAATGTAGGTACATTGGTTCTTCTCCAATTATAATATGCCTCCCATCCACTGTTCTGGAAGAATGCGAGGTATTTTTGCAAGAGGATCTGGTTCAATCCTGCTGGTGTATTACCTGCATATTTTACGGTTGGTTGATTGTAATAAGCAGTTGCATCATAATTGATCACATAGGTATTGTAATCATTCAAAGTACCACCTGGCTTTTGGAAATAAACGGTGTTATTTCCGCCTACAATTCCGTAAAAACCTATAGAAGCATTAACTCCTTTCTGGTACCAGCTTTCAGCATCACCTGTAACCCATCCTCTGTTCATAGCTTCTGCTATATTGAAACAAAGTTCCGAATAGCCAATCTGTATATTAGTTTCAGCAGTATAGGTACTATAATATCTTTTTCTGTTTATAAAAGAATATTCACCATTACCAGCTTTTGAACTCATGTCTGCCAGGTCTTCTCCGCTGCTTGCACCCACAAAAGCATCGAATGAATTTGGTAATGCACCTCCAGTTACTTTTTTAGCTGCTGGTTCTGCGGTTACAAATACACGTGGGTCTTTTAAAGCTACCAGGTTGTTCACATATGTTGCACTGGTATTGTACCTTGTTGCATCAAATCCAAAATTATCAGGGTTTGTAGGGTACTTATTAAAAGTACTGTTGTAAACAAACTGAAGGTTATCAGACATACCACTAATTAATGGATACTTAACAGGATCTGCAATTGTTGCGGCAAATTTTGCTTTTACAGCAAGATCTGTATCAGCTTCTTTCTTACTCAAAGAAATCAATACACGTAATTTGAAACTGTTCACTACTTTCTGCCATTTTTTAAGATCGTTATTGAAGTAATAATCACCAGCTAGTGTATTATCCCCTTTAACAATCAATGCAGCCATATCAGTATTTGCTTCTTCCAGCCATTTTAAAACCTGAATGAATATGTCTTTTTGAGTATTGTATTTTGGTGTGGCAACGGTTAATCCCTGTAGAGCTTCTGTTAGAGGCAAATCACCTACACGCATGGTAAGGTCATAAGCAAAGAATGCACGGAAAAACTTACCCATGGCAGCATATGGATTCTGCGCTGCTGCACCTAATTTGGTTGCTTCTGCTTCCATCTTAGTAATGTTCTTAAGGGTATTATATGGATTAAAAGACACATTTGTCCAGTTGTACTCCTGGTTACCATAGTAATTATAATTACAACAGCTAAACTGGTTCCAACGCTGTGCCAGTGACCATGCACCTTGCGTAAAATCATTTTCTACGCCCCCTAAAACCAATGATGGAGGTACAGCTTCAGGTCGGTTTGTATCAGTTTTAAGATCATCGAACTTTTTTGAACAGCCTGTAAAAATGACTGTTGCTGCGATCAATGAACCAAAGATTATTTTTTTCATGGTTGATTTTATTAATGTTTATCAGAATACAAAATTGATGTTGAATCCATAACGACGGGTAGTAGGCGTTTGTAGATCGGAAGAAGTTTGCGCACCAGCATACTGATCAATATCCACATCCTTGTAACGCTCACCATCTTTGATAAAATAAAGCAGGTTACGTCCAACAAATGAAACAGTTGCAGATTTGAAAATATTCTGCTTGCCAAAAATGGTTGAAGGAACATTGTAAGAAATGACCACTTCACGTAATTTCACGAAGGTCTTACTCATCATATTACCTTCAGCAGTTGAATTGTATCGGCTGATATAATCCTGTAAAAATGTTTTGGTTGTATTAGTTGCAAACTTCAATTCATTGTAATTGGTAACTGCTCCTGTAGCCGGATTGTATTTAATTGCAACACCATTTGAAACCGATACACCCTGTCCAACAAAAGTTTTTACACCTAACTGATCCTGGTAACGGGCTTCACCCATCGCACCTTCAATGGTTTCAACATGTCGGCCACCACGGAATGTTTGTCTGCGTACATAATTTTCCATCACACCACCAATACGTCCGTCGAACTGGAAAGAGAAGGTGAAATTTTTATGAGAGAACCTGTTGTTTATACCCCAAACCCAGTCTGGATCTGCATGACCTCTGAATTGTGCTACAGGTGCAACAATTGGTCGTCCACCAGCATCATTGATGATCTCACCTTCTGGTGTTCTTACAAATGAAGCTGCATAAACCTTATCTAACCTGTCACCCTGGCTATAGAAAGTGTTCAAAACACTTACACCCT
>CALRVT010000028.1:0-53213 GCA_943371675.1 Chitinophaga pinensis
TATAAGTTGTATTAAATGTTTTTGTTTCATGGGCATAAACACTGGATGCTACTTTGGTGCCAGATACATATAAATCATCATTACCATCTGTATAACCATACCCTTGGTCTTGGCCAGAATAGTTCAGATCAATTCCGGTAACTACAGCACCTGCAGGTAGTGGGTCTAAAAAGTTAAAAGGAATCATTTGACAAGAACCCACAAATGTCTGCATTGCAGGTATGGTAACAGTAGCCGTTCCCGGTGCAGTAACCACAAATATTGGTTTCTCATTATCTGTAACCGTTATATTAAAGGTGCCGGTAGACACACCTACAGAATTGGTAGCAGTTACTGTTACTATAGTGGTACCAATAGGGAATAAACTACCTGGTGTATGTGAATACGTAATAGTAGAAGCAGGAACGCCTGTTGTTTCAGTGGCAGTAAAGTTTACAATGGCACCACATGTACCTGGATCATTGTTAACAGTAATAGTTGATGGAACATTGATTACAGGAGCAATACCTGATGAACTAACGGTAGTTGGAAGAGAGGTGGTGGTGCAATTAATATCTGTAACCGTAACAGTATACGTTCCCAGCTCAGCAGTGCCTACAACAATTGATTGCGTTGTTGCGCCATTGCTCCATAAAAAGGCCGTACCGGCACTTGCTGTAAGTGTAACAGTTTGGCCTGGCAACAAGCTAAGAGATCCTGACGCATTAATGGTTGCAATAGGTAATGTTGTAATAGCAATAGGTGCTGAAGTATTGGTACATCCTCCTGCATTAACCGTTACAGTATAAGAACCGGCAGCATTTACATTAAATGTACTGCTTGTTTCCTCACCCGGATTCCATAAATAAGTCGGTGTATAATTATAGAATGGTGCTGTTGAAGGCGTCCAGGTTGGTGAGCCATAAAGTGTTGCCGGATTACCAAAACCATTATCAGCAGCAGTTGTTCCTGTTCCTTCTTCAAAACGGTAGTTGGCTACCATATTGTTGGAGTAGTTAATGATGGTTCCTTTCTGTGCGTTGATTTGTGCTGCTGATAAAGCAATATTCCAGATCCTTACTTCATCAATTTCTCCTAAGAAATTATACGGCGCGAACGTCCCAAGTCTTCCAATTTCTAAAGGCTGTGTATTGGCTGTCATTGGCCCCACAAATGCGGCTTGCGCTTCTTCAACACCATTAATATAAATCTTAAGCATGGTACTATCCCATGTACCTACTGCATGGTACCATTTACCCGCTTGAATATTGGTAGTACTTTGAACAGTATGATGTAGACTGTTCATGGATAAATGTAGCTCAACCTTTCCGTTCGATAATACCAAACCATATTGACCCGGCGAATAATCATTGGTTCCTTTAGACACAATGTATTGTGTTATACTGGCATTATCTGTTTTAAACCATGCTTCCACAGAAAGTCGAGCGGTTAATCCCATGGCGGCTAGATGTGGTGCTTCCACATAATTACTGCCATTAAATTTCAGACTGTATTTAGTTTGATTGGATATGTCAGTTGCTGTAAGGTTTACACTTCCGTTAGGACAGAGCGTAGTTGGTCCATCTGCTATTACGTTTGGTGTTCTAGGTTGTGTAACAATAACATTAGCAGCATTATTAACTCCTGTTGATCTGGTACATCCATCCAAATCAGTAATAAAGGCAATATAAGTTCCGCCGTTTGATACTGTATAGGATTGTGTAGTAGCAATTGAATTATTAATACTTCCATTATCTGCCCAAGACCATCTATAACTAGCCGCTGTTCCTGTTGTATTTGCAGTCAGTGTTACCGACTCTCCTGCACAAATAGTTGTTGAACCACTTGTAGCAATTGAAACAACAGGTGCAACCGTTTGAATGATAGTGGCAGATTGAGTAACAGTTGTTCCACAGAAATCTCTCACTGTTACAGTATATACACCTGCTGCCAGACCGCCAATATTACTTGCAGTATTTGTAAAACCAGCTCCGTTAGTCCAACTATATGTATAAGGCGATATTCCTCCTGTAACGGAACTTACTCTTGCAGAGCCAACATTAGGACCAAAACAACTATTGGTACTGGTTACCGAAATACTGAGTGGACTTGATGGGATTAATACACTAATAAATCGACTGCTTGAAAAAGAAGTACATCCATTTTTAGAAGCAGCAACACTATAAGAACCAGATAGGGTTGCCGAATAGGTGGTGCTTGTTGCACCTACAATATCAAGACCATTTCTTTTCCATTGATAAGAAACAGAAAGGTCAACATTGGTAATAGACAATTCTGCTGTACTTCCAGAACAAATAGATGTGGCAGTTGTAGTCAATACAGCTGCTGCTACACCTCCGGTAATGTTTACAGATTGTGATACAACATTCGCACAAGCATCAGTTAAGGTTACTGTATAAGTGCCCGGAGCCAAATTAGTTATAAACCCATTCGTACTATTGAATGATGCACCATCTGACCATGCATAGGTTACAGGCGATTTGCCACCCAAGATATTAAATACATTGGCAGTACCTGTATTGGTGCCACAACTTGGACTACTAGATACTGAAAAAGTAATAGGGGTTGGTAGGTTTGTATTAAAATACTGACCCTGTGAAAAACTATTACAATTATTGGCATCCGTATGCACTACATAATATTGTACCCCTGGTTTAGTTACCGTAATAGAACTTTGATTGGGAGAAAATGCCCAAATATATGGCTGGGCAATATTTGATGGATCATATTCAACCCATGCAAAACTATAAGCGGTAGGTCCTAATGTTAATACAACAGATTCACCTTCTACACAATAGGGTTTAGAAGCGGTAATGGTAGGTAATATTACCGGTGTTGCCGGATTAATAGTAACAGAAGCAGATGCCTGGTTACCACAGAAATCTTGATAGGTGGCAGTATAGGTACCTACGCCCAAACTACCAATATTGTTGCTATTACTTGTATAACCATTAGGCCC
The DNA here is from genome assembly GCA_943371675.1 of Chitinophaga pinensis. Classification (GTDB taxonomy): domain Bacteria; phylum Bacteroidota; class Bacteroidia; order Chitinophagales; family Chitinophagaceae; genus Sediminibacterium; species Sediminibacterium pinensis_I. The sequence goes on from CALRVT010000028.1 coordinate 2,960, forward strand.
GGTCCAACCAAGAAAAGTAAACGGCCCAACGCCACCAACAGTGTTTGCAGATGCATAACCACCACCATTCACACAACTAGTAGCATTAGAGTTGATGTTTACCGTTAAAGGAGATCCTATAGTAATGTATAGGAAGTTGGAAGTAATATCACATGAACCATTCGATACATTTGCATTGTAACCGCCCTGTTCAGTAGCTATATAGCTAGCAGCAGTAGCCCCAGGAATAATTACGCCATCCTTCGTCCATTGATAAGTATATGCTGCATTATAATTAGTAATACTTAATAAGGCAGATGAACCTGCACAAACATTTTGGGTAGTTGTTGTAATGGTTGCTGCAGTTACCCCACCTGTTATGGTAACTGTTTGAGAAACGGCATTCGCACATGCATCAATGGCTGTTACGGTGTATGTACCCGGAGCCAAATTTGAAAGTGACGCACTAGTACTATTGAATGATCCACCATCAGTCCATGAATAAGTTATAGGCGATTTTCCACCTGATAGATTAAAAATACCAGCATTCCCGGTATTGTTGTAACAACTTGGATTACTATATACTGAAAATGTAATTGGTGTAGGTTGCACTGTTGAAAACCCTTCAGGATATAAATAACAATTGTTATCATCTTTTACTGAAACTCCATAAAAAAAGCCTGGGTCAGGAGGAAGGATAACGGTAGATTGGTTTGCAGAAAAATCTCCCACCCATGTATCGTTAATATCATCATATTTATACCAAACAAAACTATACGGTGTAGGGCTGAGCGTTAGGGTTACAGAATTATTTCCACAAAAAGGAGCAGATGCAGTAATCGTAGGTGTAGACGCAGCAGGTGCAGTAACAATGGTTACTGTTTTGATAACAGTAAAACCACAAGCATCTGTGTATGAAGCGGTGTAAGAACCCGGCTCCAGATTACTTACAAAAGTGTTCATGCTAATAATGCTATTGCCATCGCTCCAACCATTGAATGTTATCGCGCCTGTGCCACCGGAATAACTAATGTCAATTGTTCCTTTTTGATATTCATTGCAATAAGGATTAATTATAGTTGTAGATGCTGTTAATGGAATTGGATTGGCTGCATATATATCTACGAGATTAGAATTTTGGAAACAACCAGCGGCATCCGTCATGCTTACATAATAAGCACCTGGCTCAGTTGCATTGATCGAATTGGTTGATCCTGATACAGGTATGGTAACCCCTTCTACAATTCTTTGCCATATATAACTTGCTGCTCCTGCATAAGCCATTATCGTAACACTACTTTCTGGATTACATAAAGTAGTAGGTCCAGATACCGCCATTGTTTGCGGTTGCGGTGCAGGTTCTAGTATGGTTACCGATTTAGAAACAACCGTACCACAAAAATCTCTCACACCCAATGTATAGGTTCCTGCTGCCAAATTACTTAACATAGAAACATCGTCCCTGAAAAAGCCATTAGGGCCTGTCCAGCCAAGGTTAACATAAGAAAATCCGCCACCCGTAAATGGACCCTGATTGATCATACCGTTATTAGGTCCGCCACAACTATTCAAGCTGGTAACAGTAAAATCTAATGGTGCGGTAACAAATCTTTCATTGATAAATAGAGATGTTGAAAATGCTGAGCAAGATCCGTCGCTTGCAAAAACCTGGTAATTTCCTGGGGATCCTTCATAGGTTGTACCGGTAGCACCATTAATAATGATGCCATCTTTATACCACTGATAAGTAAGTGAAGGATCTATATTGGTTACACTAATAGTAGTAGTTGCTCCGGTACAAACTGTTGTTACTGATGCAGTAATGGTAGGAGTGGTTATAGCTGGATTTACTGTTACATTAACAGTTTGGGGTACAGACTCACAACCATTCAGATCGGTTGCCATTACTTCATAAGTTGCATTGGCTGATAAAGCAGGTGTAGTGAATACTGAGCCAGCACCAACTACAACCCTTGCATTAGAGCCAAAAACGCCACCGCCAATAATTACTTCACTCCATAGGAAAGTTGAACCAAATGATGGTGAACTGGCCGTTAAAGTGGTGGTACTACCGGAACAAATAGTGGTAATACCTGTAACAGCACTTATGATTGGTTTTGGATTAACAAATATTTGATAGGTGCCTGAAGCCATCGCACCACAACTATTCGATGCCATAACCGTATACCTACCTTCTGAGGTAACCAGCAGACTTGTTCCTGTTTCTCCAGGCATAGGATTAGCAAAACCGACACCAACAGCTTTTAGCCATTGGTAACTAACCCCTGGTTGAACATTTGCAACGGTTATTGTTAGAGAGCCTCCTTCACAGAATTCAGTAGTATTTAAGGCAAAAAAACTAGGTGTTACAGGTGAAGGATTTACCGTTACAACTGTTGGTACAGATGTGGATGCACAATTACCGCTAAAGAGCGTAACACTGTAACTGCCACTATTAGAAACTGTTATTGATGGCGTAGTTTCTCCCGTACTCCAGGTATTTCCTATAGGCGAACTTGATGTTAGTGTAACGGAACCTCCAGCACAAAAAGTGGTAGCGCCTGAAGCTGTAATAGTGGGTGGGGGTTGTAAAGTAGCAGCATTAAACTGGTAACCCATAGAAAAGATAGTTCCGCAATTTTTAGAAGCTTTAACTGCATATTGTCCAATGGAATTTACTGTAATACTTGTACCAGTTTCACCTGGTATGGGTTGCATAAATGCAAAACCACCGCTAACAGCATAATACCACTGGTAAGTAACTCCAGGTTCCACATTGGTAATATTGATTACTGTTGTTTCGCCTGCACACAGGTATCCACTTTGATTAGTTGATGAAATATCAGGGAAGTTGGGTGTTTGAACTGTAGTAACAATTGTTGGTGCAGCGGTAGCGGCTGGACCACATCCCAAAGTATAGGTAACTTCTACATCATAAGTGCCGGCCGCTGACACAGTGATTGATTGCGTAGTTGCCCCATTATTCCATAAATAAGCTATTCCATCAGGGCTAGCCGTTAAAGTAACGGTGCTGTCTGTACATAAAGTTAAAGGCCCAGATGCTGTAATTATTGGCGTTGGATTGTCATCAATGGTAAAACTTAAATCATTATTCACAAATCCATTACTTTCTAAAATTCGAACGGAATAAACATCGGCTGGCAGATTAGAAAAAGTAACCGAACTTGAAGTGATATTTGATTGTGTAAAAACATGCGAAACACCGTTCAACTCAATGATAAACGGATTGGTACCTCCCTGTAAATGAATGGTTGCACTACCCGTACTTCCACCTGCACAAGCATCAAAAATTTGACCTAATGATGGTATCAATACTGATTCAAATGTGGATAGTTCCGCATTATAACAAACTGAATATTGGTTAACTGAACCACCCGTGGCTGCCGTAAATCCAAAATATACTTCATCCTGACCTGAAAAAATATCTGTTACAAAATCCCTTGTATAAGTAAACCTTTGAACCCCATCTGTATAAACCGTCATGGTTTTTGTAGATGCATTCCAGGTTACTCTCTGTGTGTGATCTAGTCCATCGTTTACAAACCCAATAGACTGCTGTGGTACACCCACATTGTCAGGGTTTGTTCGCCTGTAATCTCCGTTAAATAGTAAGGAAAGAAGTGCATTGGTGCCCCCATTATCATCATAATTATCATACTCAACAACTACAGAAGGTGAAATACCTGGTATGACAATATTTCCATTCCCATCATAATTGTTTCCATAACCTTTTGCACTTCCAGCAACACCAATTTGCGATAAACCAGCAGGTTGCAATACAAAAGCCATTCCATCCCCACCCGAATAACCAGATCTGGTTCCAAAATTGAAAGTATATGAAATATCAAAATTCGAAAGCAGGCTAATTTTAGTATTATTCCAAATGGCACCTCTATCAGACACAGTTTCTGTTGTAAGCCTGTAACAATTGCCTCCGGTATTTACTGCACTAGCAACAGGCGTAAATAACCCCTGCGCATTAGCAGTAAAACCAATGGTTATAAGCAAAGCAAAAAGTAAACTGCTTTTCTTTAAAAGCGCTATAAATGGTAGCATGTTTCGCTTCATAATTCTTTTTTTATACAAACAGCTAAGCATCAATTGTTCACTGATACGATACCTGCTTTCTGATAATTCTTTCAAATAATAACCTGTTCTTCTTTACTACTATATTAATTGCCTTTTATTTCACATACAAGATGCCATATACATACTGCTTCAAGTAATTAGCACCTATGGTTGCATTATTGATACTCGGCTTAATTACATAAATACCTTTTGCCAATCCAACACCACTTACTACATTATTCTGTGCATCTGTAATGGTATAAGTAATATTCGGTGATAAGATGGCCGCATCTCCTGCATTGGTTAACCCTGTAAAGGATGAACTGAATGCCGGTAATGCCGAACCTTCTGTAATGGTTACATCATTCGCCCTGATGGTTAAAGGATCACCCACTACCGTTAACATACCCGGTAAGTAATTTGCAGTATAATTAGATGGTGCTGTTAATGGTGCCGCACTAGGCATTACCTGGTAAGTACCCGGCTTCATGGCCGCTGGTAATACCACATTGCCTTGTGCATCTAATACTGTGTAAGTAGGCGGACCGCTAACAATATCTGTTACCTTATCGTTATAAGCAATACCTGTAAGTGTACTATAGAATGCGGGCAATGGTCCACCGAAATTCATGGTGGTATCTTTTGTTTTAATGGTAAGTGTACCCGGTGTTACATTCAGGTTACCCACACCATAGGTGATATCAAAATTATAAGAGCTGTATGCAGCAGGAACAATATAATGCGATCCAACAGATAATCCTGTGATCAAATTAATAGACTTGGAAACCTTATCTATCGTAACAGGATCCGTTGATCTACCATCAGACTCATTGAGAATTACTACCTGATTTCTATTATTGTTTGGATCAAGATCTGATGAATTCACCAACGCATAGCCATTAACCAGCGCATAACCATTTACTAATGCATAACCATTCACTAATGCATAGCCGTTAACCAGTGCATAGCCATTAACCAGCGCATAACCATTCACTAATGCATAACCGTTAACCAGTGCATAACCATTTACCAATGCATAGCCGTTAACCAATGCATAGCCATTCACTAATGCATAACCGTTAACCAGTGCATAGCCATTAACCAATGCGTATCCATTTACCAACGCATAGCCGTTAACTAGTGCATAACCATTTCTTAAAGTGGTAGAATTTGGATTCTCGTTGTATTCCATAATGGCTTCTGCCGGTACATCCACTACATAATTATTTACCAATGCATAGCCATTCACCAATGCATAACCATTTACTAAAGCATAGCCGTTAACCAGTGCATAGCCATTCACTAACGCATAACCATTTACCAATGCATAGCCATTCACTAACGCATAACCATTTACCAATGCATAACCACTGGCCAATACACCCAGGTTGGTCAAATCTGCCTGTGTTAGGCTCTTGCCACCTACTACAGCTTTATCGTCTGTTAAACCAATTACAGAATCTACTATATTGGCTTCATGTGAACGTTGAATGAAATCGAGTAATTCCGGTCTCTCTGCCGCAGGTATCAAACTCTCGTCATAGGTATAGGTATAATCAATACCCGTAATCTTATCACCATAAGTGATATTTAAATCATTAGGAGTAATTAATAAAGGCATGCGGTTAATTTTTAAACCGCTCTCTTTAAATATAAAATTATAGCGTTCATTGGCACCTCTTACAGCTGTATCATTCTCACTTACCGGAACGATATAAGGCGTAATGGTATAATTGCCAATATTGCTTTTACTGGTTGCTGTTGTGCGGAAACCAATAGAAGCAATATTCATATTGGCCAAAGTGAGTCCTGTTAACGCCAATGGCATACTATCTATCATTAAAGTATACCTGAAATTGGGCAATTGCTCTGCATACCTTTTGGTCTCGTTTTGTGCAGTGATGATAACGGTTCTTCTTGCCTGCGATAAAACAAAAACAGAGTCATCCGATACACCCCCATCATTTCCATTGATGGCTTTACCATCTGTTTGTATTTTGATGGAAGGATTACCTAAGAATGTAGGAATGGTTGCAGTTAATTCATTTTCACTTACATATGTAGTAGTAAGCGGTGTACCAGACATCAGCACTTTAGAATTTGCACTCAGGTAATCTCCTTTCACACGTAACACAACTTCTTCCAAACCTGCTTTCTTAGATGGATCTACCAATACCAATTCTTTGATCTTTGGTTTGGGATTTGCAAAGGTTCTTAAAGTAGCATCGCCCTGAGCCAAACCGGATCCATTATAATAATCATAACCATTACCATATCTGCCCGCTTGAACAGACATGGGTTTTGCTGCTGAGGTTTGTAACAACGACTTAACCGTTTGTGGCGTCAATGTTTCGTTGGAATATTTTTTCTTGGCTTCTATCATCAAAGCCACTGTACCGGCAAGGTGTGGCGCTGCTGCTGAAGTACCATAGAATAATGGGAAATCAGTGGTTTGTGTACCACCCAACTTAACAGTTGTAGAAACACCATCCGGTGCCAGAAAATCCGGTTTATTTCTTCTGATACCATTGATAGACGTTCCACCCATAGAAGAATAGGTTTGTGGAACAATCAGGTTGCCATACTTAGGCGTATTGATATATTGCGCCGCACCAACCGTAATAGCTCCGGTCGAATTTGCCTGACCAACAATGGAAGATGCACCCAGGTAACCATTTTCAAAACCCACTTTTCCTCTAAACACGATATACTTAAAATTTACATTGGATGTGCCCGCAGAACGTGTTATCAGAATATTTGCTTGGGTTGGTTTGGTTACTTCAAAAGGAAGAATCTCAATAGGATCCCCATCACGATTATCTCTGTTGTATCCAAAAATGGTATTACCACTATTGTCTGTAATATAGATATCCAGGTCATTACCACTACCTGTATTGCTTTGACCATTAGAATAGATAAAATCCTGCCACTGTAATACAATTGTATAAACGCCCGAATCCAAAGTTACTTTCTGGTATTTATTACCTCCGCCAAAATCGTGTGCGGTTCCCACATAGCCGGGAGGCGGGGCAATTGGCATATATGTGCCTTCGTAAGATTTACTACCAAAGTTACCTGCAGAAGAAATATAGGTCACCCCTTTACTGGTTACAAAGTCTACCGCTTTTGCAATAACTCCATCTTGGTAAAAAGGCTCTGTAATAAAGGTTAAGTCATCTACAATTACATTACAGCCTGCTTCGTATAGTTCTATAATACCCTGTGCAAAATCACCCGGACTGATAAAACCTGTTCTGAAAACCAATTCTGCCTTAGGTGCTATATCATGTACAATTTGCAACATGGCCCTTCCCTCATCTCTTGCTGTTCCAAAAGGATAATCGAGTAACACATTAACCGGTGTTGGATTAATGGTATCATTTGCTCCGCCTGGAAGTTCACCTGCATCCACATCTCGCTGAGCAGGATCGGTATCGTCTACTCTATTATAACTGTCAGACAGCACACCCACTTTAACACCCTTACCCTGTACATTATATCCGTTTCTTACAATATCGGTACCTAAACTTTTGTCGCCTTCTGTCATAGCACGCCCAGTGCCATAAAAATTACTGATCGGTAAGAATACCGGTCTACAGAAATTGATCAGTGTTGGTAAACTATCCAACTTCTTCAAATTGCGTATAGGCATTTTACCTGTAAGGAACAAGGTATTTACACCATTGTTAATCAGGTTGGTCATGCCATAAGGTGCCGTTTGCAATAAGGTTTTCAGTGTTTCATACTGACCTGTTCTGGCAATTACTTCTACCATAACACTATCATTGTTTACACGAAATATGGTCTTTACAGAATCCGGCACCGCTACAGTACTAATGGCTAATTGTGTTAATTCTGCGCCGATAAGTTTGGTTACCTTACCACTATCAGGAGGTGGATAGTAAGGAACAATACATGGTATGTAAACAACCACCGCCGTATCTACAGCAGTACATCCGCCATTGGGATTGGTTACGGTAACATAATAAGTACCTTTAGTAGTAACAGTTGTACTAGCCGAAGTGCCCACTATACTATCTGTAAGTGGTAAAGCTCTTTTAAGTTTCCAGGTAAAAGTTGCGCCGATTGTAGATGAGGACCCGTTTAATACCACTGAAGACGTATCGCAGGTTAATCGCTGATCAGCACCTGCATTTACATCTGGTGCATCACACAAAATAAAAGGAGAGAAGTTAATCGATACATTATTACCTATACTTACTTGGGTTCCACTCCAAAATGCACCGGTAATAGATGATTCATCAGAACCGGCACCTAGGTAAATACCCGCATAAGGTGCCCAAACAGTACCTACCCATTTGATGCTCTTACCCTTATCATCTTTGTCGTCACGATCATCCTTGTCTCTATCTCTGTCCTTTTTATCATCATCATCATGCTTAGAAGAGCGATCTCCTGAACTGAAAGCATAAGTACCATTAGAAGAAGTAGCTCCATTACCATGCGTTTCCAGAAAAATACGGTTTGCATTACCGCCATTTAAAATTTTAACGGTGTGTATGTTTACATCTACATCTCCATGCACATAGATCTTAATCGTGCCGGTAGCGTTATTTTTAAAATCATAATAGAAATAATTTTTATCGCCTTTGTTTTTGATCTGTTTAAAAACATAGACACCCGGACCAGAAAAAGTAATTTTTTGTTTACCCGTTAAGGTTAGATTTCCGTAATTACCTGGCGTTATTACCCTACTGGAAGAGATATTCAATGATCCTGCCGCTGGAAAAGTATTGATGGATGGCATGGAAGGAAGAATAGGAAGGTTGGGTGTACCTATGATATTACCTCCTGTTGGAGTTGGACCACTATATAAAGTACCTGTTGGATGTGTCAGTTTTCCCTTAAAACTGCCATTACCTCCGATAAGGGTATTTCCAGAAACATCAATATTTCCTGTAATACTTGCTTTATTGCCAATATCTATCACATTTCCGGATAATCTTGCCAAATTAGCAGCGGTTATTCTGCCTTTTATGGTTGCATTATTGCTCAATTGAACCATCCCGCCACTATATAGGCTGCCGTTTACTTCAATATTGGTATTTGCTTTTATTAATTTATAGCTTCCTACAGCACCGCCTTTAATGTCTGCGGAGCTCCCAATTACAACCGAACATCCGGGGCTAAGGGGTGCTTTTTGGCCAACGCCTGTTGGACAGTTACCGTTTCCGCCAAATAGCACAAAATCGGTAATCTTAAGCTGCTGGGCATGTAAAAAAACAGGTAAAAGCCCAAAAAATAAAGCAATAATCTTTTTATGCAGACGCATAATTCAAACGTTTAAGGTAAATCGGCCCTCAGAAAAATAACTTTTCCTAATCCAATAACTGAAAGGCAATCTTTACCTGAGATCAATAAATAATGTTGAAACTTCTAATCTGATTCTAATAATTGGAGGAAACCCTAATTAAGTCTATCATTATCATAGACTTATAAAGTCCTGCCAGCATTAGCTTTCAGCGATAATTGGATTTTGTGATGGTCGGTGTTCTGATAAAACTTCTAATAATGCTATCAGACACGTGTACAAACTACTAGGGGGATACACGGGGTCTTTGATTGATTTTTCCGCAAACGATTGCAGAATACTGCTTCTCTTGAACAGGTAAAATACAAAAAATATTGTTAAATCCAAGCTTTACGGGGAAAATCACGGTGACCCATACGGTGTTTTCCTCGTTTAGTACAATCCCCCTTTTGCGAACATAAAAAATGAGCAAAATTCGCCTAGTCCCCCTTAATTTAGCCTCTTATGACCGCTGAAGAACAAAGACTGAAGGCTAATGCATCAAAAAAGATTCCATTGGAACAATGGGGCCCCTATCTGGCTGAACGTCAATGGGGCACCGTTAGAGAAGATTACAGCGAAAACAGTGATGCCTGGAATTATGTTCCCTTTAGTCATTCCCATGCCAGGGCTTACAGATGGGGTGAAGATGGTTTAGGCGGCATCAGCGACTTTTTCGGCAATCTCTGTTTTGCCATTTCTCTCTGGAATGGTAAGGATGCTATTTTGAAAGAAAGACTTTTTGGACTGGGCAATAATGAGGGCAACCACGGCGAAGATGTAAAAGAACTCTACTATTACCTGGATAACCTCCCCTCTCATTATTATATGCAGATGCTGTATAAGTATCCGCAAAACGCATTTCCTTATGAAGACCTGATCACCAAAAACAAGAACAGGAGTAAAAAGGAAACCGAATATGAAATTCTGGATACAGGCATATTTGACGATGACGCCTATTTTGACGTATTGATCACTTATGCCAAAGTCAACCGGAAAGACATCGGCATCAAGATAGATATTACCAATAGAGGCAAAGCAGCGGCCCCGGTAACTGTTTTACCCACTTTATGGTTCTTTAACCGCTGGCAATCGCGGGGCATTGATAAGAAACCTTCTATCAAAGCTATTAATAAAGACAATTTGGTAAAAGCGGTTCACGAAAGACTGGGTTCTTACTATCTCTATTACCAAAAACCACATGACGCATATTTTACTGAAAACGAAACCAATACTCAAAAGCTATTTGGCAAACCCAACGCCACTCCATTTGTAAAAGATGCTTTTCACGACGCCATTATTCAAGGAAAAAATAAAGAAGCGTTACGTAATAAAAAATCAGGCACCAAATTCGCACCCGTTTATCAGTACGACATAAAAGCCGGCGAAACCAAAACCATTTACCTGCGCTTAACAGATATCTTGATGGAGTCACCCTTTACCAAAGGGTTTACAGATATTTTTGAACAAAGAAAACAGGAGTCGAACGAATTTTACGACACCATTATTTCACCACAACTGTCCAATGATTTAAAAAATATTCAACGGCAGGCATTGGCAGGTTTATTGTGGAGCAAGCAATATTATTATTACGATATTGAACGTTGGCTGAACGAACCAGACGGCATTGCACATGTGAGCGGCCATCGTGCAAAAGGCAGGAACCACGACTGGTTACATTTGAAAAACCAGGACATTATCCTCATGCCCGATAAATGGGAATATCCTTGGTATGCAGCCTGGGATCTGGCTTTTCATTGTGTGCCCATGGCCATGATAGACCCCACATTTGCCAAACACCAGATCATACTGGTAATGCGCGAATGGTACATGAAACCAGACGGTCAACTTCCTGCTTATGAATGGAATTTCAGCGATGTAAACCCTCCGGTTCATGCATGGGCAGCCTTACAGGTTTACCAGATCGAAAAAAATAAAACAGGCAAGGGAGATATCTCTTTTCTGAAAAAAGTATTCCATAAACTTATCATCAATTTTACCTGGTGGATCAACCGGAAAGATCCCAACGGCAATAATATTTTTGAAGGCGGATTCCTGGGTCTTGATAATATTGGTGTGTTTAACAGAAGCATGCAATTGCATAGCGAAGCAGAACTGGAACAGGCAGATGGTACCAGCTGGATGGGCATGTACGCCCTAAACCTGATGGACATGGCCATTGAAATTGCCATGCACGATGATGCTTTTGAAGACAGCGCCACCAAGTTTTTTGAACATTTTGTTTTGATAGCAGAAGCCCTTAACCAACTGGGACTGTGGAATGAAGAAGACCAGTTTTTTTATGATTCCCTGGGATTGAAAAAAAATACGCCCATACAATTAAGGATCCAATCCATTGTTGGACTAACTTCTCTTTTTGCCGTTTCAGTGATCGAGAAAAAAGTGTTGCAGAAACTGGAAGACTTTACCAAACGCATTACCTGGTTTGAACAATACCGGTTACGTAACAATAAATTCTGGCCCAATGAAGAAGTAGCCGATGAAGAAAAAACCCTGATCTCTTTGATTCCCAAAAACAAATTAACAGCCCTATTAAAACGGCTTTTAAGTGAAACAGAATTTCTTTCTGATGGAGGGATCCGCGCACTATCCAAATACCATGAAAAAAATCCTTACTCAGTAACACTTGAGGGTGTTGAATATTCCATACAATATGATCCGGGCGATTCTACTTCCGATTTCTTTGGCGGAAACAGCAATTGGCGCGGACCTGTATGGATGCCCATCAATTACCTGATCATCCAGAGCATAAAAAAATTCGGGGAATTTTATGAAGGTGATTTGAATATCGAATATCCAACCGGTTCAGGAAAATATATGGAACTGAAAGAAATTGCGCACGAATTATCTAAACGCGTGATCAGCCTTTTTGAACTGGACGAAAAAAATGAACGCAAACTGCATGGTGATGAGAACTGGTTTTACCAGAAAGAAGAGAACAGGCATTTGGTTTTATTTTATGAATATTTTCATGGGGATAGTGGAACGGGGTTAGGGGCGAGTCACCAGACCGGGTGGACTAGTTTGATTGCGCAGTTGATTAATGATTAACTTTTTGATTAACCGCAAGGGCGCGAGGGCGCGAAGGAACGCAAAGAAGAATACGAATGACAAAGACGGAATTGCTGCATGAATTAGAACAGGAAACATTTATTGCGCTACAGCCTTCTGCTGTGCATGGGATTGGTGTATTTGCTATTTGCGATATTCCGAAAGGTTGTAAAACCCTTTTCTCTAAAAACAATACGCAATGGATCGAGTTGAGTTTTGAAGAAGTGGCAGCACTTCCGGAACAAAGTAGAAATTTTATTGAAACCTATTATCTCTATAACGAAACACATTACTATATTCCTGATCATGGTTGTAAGATCATGGACATGGCCAATTACCTCAACCACTCCAGCAATCCCAATATCCGATCTGTTGATGAAGGTGCTTATTTTGAAGCCATCCGTGAAATCAAAACAGGCGAAGAACTACTGGTAGATTATGGAGAGATCGTAAACGGTACAGAAGGATATTTGTAACTTTACCCTATGGCATTGATCACGGATCTGGAAGCTGTTTTCCCAAAAGAAAGAATAAAACACCAACTCATTGAGCGGCATGCCTATTCCAGTGATGCAGGTTTTTATCAACTGATTCCTAAAGCCATTGTATTTCCTGTAAACAGTGCTGAAGTACAACAGCTGTTTATCATAGCCAGAAAAAATAATACTTCACTTACTTTCAGAACCGCGGGCACCAGCTTATCCGGACAATCCGTATCCGATGGTATCCTGGTTGATCTTAGCAGACATTGGTCAGAAGCAAGCGTGCAGGAAAATGGCGCATTGCTTAACACTCAGCCAGGTATATCTGGCGCATCCGTAAATAGATTATTAAAAAAATATGGCAGAAAAATAGGACCGGATCCGGCTTCCATCAATTCAGCCATGATGGGTGGCATCATTTCTAATAATTCAAGTGGTATGTGTTGTGGTGTAACTGATAATACTTACCACACGCTTCAATATTTGCATTTTATTTTACCGGATGGAAGTTCATACCATTCAGGCAAACCCGAAGACTATGCAAGATTTGAAAAAGAATCTGCAAGCATCTTTCAGGGTATACTAAGTTTACGTGAAAGAATTTTTAAAAACGAATCACTACTTAATAATATTCGCCGTAAATACCGAATGAAGAATACGGTAGGTTATGGCATCAATGCTTTTATTGATTATGAACACCCCTTAGATATTTTGGCGCATCTGCTTATTGGCGCTGAAGGTACATTGGCATTTATTGCAGAAGCAGCACTCAAAACCATAGCCGACAAGCCTTTCAAGAAAACGGGGCTTTTGTTTTTTGATTCACCCAAATCGGCATGCGAAGCAATTGTACCACTTAAAACAACAAATGTAGAAGCCCTGGAATTGATGGATAGAGCTGCACTTCGCTCTATTGAAAAGCTAGAAGGCACCCCTGGGTTTATACAAAGCCTGCCAGAAAATGCAGCTTGCATTTTGTGCGAATACCAATCAGATACACAGGAAATATTGGATCAGAAATTTGCAGATGCCTCTGTGATCATTCACCAACTGCCTTTAATATTTAAAACTGAATTTACAGTTGAACCTTCCTTACAGGCTTTATACTGGAAGCTAAGAAAGGGCATGTATCCCTCTGTTGCTGCAGTTAGAGCCAAAGGCACTTCTGTGATGCTGGAAGATGTTGCCGTTTCTGTTGACCAATTGGGTGATGCTATTGTTGATCTGCAACAACTATTTACACGCCACCATTACCATGATGCTATTGTATTTGGTCATGCCAAAGAAGGCAACCTGCATTTTTTGGTTTCGCAACCCGTAGCTACACAAACAGAGATCGAGAAATTTGAAAAATTCAATGATGAACTCGCATCACTCATCATTCAAAAATACAAGGGATCTTTAAAAGCAGAACATGGAACCGGCCGTCAAATAGCGCCGTATGTACAAGATGAATGGGGCGATGAAGGCTATGCCATTATGCAGTCATTAAAAAAATTGATCGACCCGGATAATATTTTGAACCCCGGTGTGATCATCAACGATGACAAAAAATGTCATATCAAAAACATCAAATCCCTGCCCATTGTAGAAGAGGAAGTTGACAAATGTGTGGAGTGTGGCTATTGTGAAAATAAATGTCCCAGCAGAGATTACACCCTAACACCTCGACAAAGAATTGTATTACGCAGAACCCTTGCCAGGATGAAGTTATCTGGCGATAAAGATGGCTATGAAGAGATTCTAAAAGATTACCAACATTATGGTTTAGACACCTGTGCAGTTGATGGTATGTGTGCTACGGAATGTCCGGTAAATATCAATACCGGTGATCTGGTAAAAAGATTGCGCAAAGAAAATCACGCACCATTTGCAAATTCTTTTGCAAAAAAAGTGGCAGCAAATTTCGGTTTCATAGAAAGCATGGTGAAATTAGCTTTGTATACCGGCAAAATGGTAAATAATGTATTTGGGCAGAAAACTATGCACCTTATCACCAAAAACTTACATAAGATTTTCCCGGCTTTTCCTATTTGGTCAACACAATTGAAAGGACCTGTTAGTTTGCAAAAAAAAGATATTACCACAGCAGATATTATTTATTTCCCTGCATGCATGACGCGTATGATGGGTAATGATGTAGAGAAAAATATTTCTATAACAGACACCGTAATGCAATTGGCCAAAAAAGCATCCTTGAATGTTGTCATCCCCAATAATATAGAAGGCAACTGTTGTGGTCAGGCCTTTTCATCTAAAGGATTTTCTGACGCTTATAAAATTGCAGCTAATAAAACAATAGAATCAGTTTGGCAATGGACACAGAAAGGAAGGATTCCTGTGGTTTTGGATATTACATCATGCACCAGTTCTTTATTAGGTAGCCGTCCTTATTTAACAGAAGCCAATCAAAAAAAGTACGATGCCATTCAAATACTGGATAGTATTGACTTTGCAGCGGATATATTGTTACCCCGACTGAACATTAAAAATAAAAAAGAAGAAACCATTCTTCACCCTGTTTGCTCAGTTATAAAAATGAACCTCAACAAAAAATTAGAAAAAATAGGTAAGGAAACTTCTGTAAAAACAGTGATCCCTGCAGGGCTCGGTTGTTGCGGCATGGCAGGTGATCGTGGATTTTATTATCCGGAATTATTGGTTTCTGCAACAAACCAGGAAGCCAAAGAAGTGAAAACCTATGGAACAAAAGATTGCTATTCAACAGGGAAGCCTTGCGAAATGTCCATGTCAGAAGCAACGGGTAAAAATTATCGTTCTATTTTTTATTTGTTGAATGAAGTAAGCGAGAGATAGAATGAATGAATGATAGAATGAGAGAATGAGTGATTTGAATTGGTTATTGCAAAAATGCTTTACAGAAGAGCAAATAATTTTCACAATCCTGGTAATTGGTCATCAAACCCAATGAAATACGGATAGCGCCGCGCATTCTGCCAAGGAAATGGATCTTATCATAATGATGGTCTTCTCTGGAAGAATAGAACATAGAAAGTTCTGATGATGTAATACAATTGGTGATCTCATCAATGCCTGGATTGCAGAAACAGCCAATTCTGATGGAGATCTTTTGCTCGTTTGCTTTTTCTTCAATGTTGGTTACATCTATTTTGTTTTCATTGGCATCAAAGAAATTCATGATGATGGTGGAGCCCCTTTTATCATTGGTTTGCGGTCCAAAGATATGTATCAAATCCTTGCCATTGCTATGTTTCAGGGCTAAGAGTTCTTTGATCAGGTGATCGGTTAAAGCAAATAATCTCTTTTGAATGGTGGGCATGTTTAGCTCTTTTATCCAGTCAAGGCCAATCTTTACGGCAGGGATGGATAAATAATTGATAGTGCCTTCTTCAAATCTTTCCTGGTTTTCTACCAGAAAAAATTCGGGCATGGTAACAGAAGCATAGGAAACAGTTCCGCCAGCAAACCAGGGCTTTTCCAGTTTTTCAAAAGCAGATTTATGGATGAGTAATGCACCAATACCAGTTGGGTATCCGAATATCTTGTAAAAAGAAAGTGACACATAATCAGGCTTCACCTTTTGCAGGTCTAATGTGTTGGTGGGAACATAAGCGGCTGCATCCAATAATACATCCCATCCCTTTTGGTGTGCTACTTCAATCCACTGTAGATCGTGCTTTACGCCAGAAACATTGGATTGCGCCGGATAGGCAAAGAGTTTGTTTTTTTTGTCAGGATGTGCAGAAAGTATTTCCATTAACCTTTTTTCATCAATCCGCAGATCTTCCAGGTAAACGGGGCAATAAGCAAAGCCGGCATCTTTGGCTTTGGCAAACTCTCTGATGCCGTTAACAGAATTGTGGTTGTCGAATAATAATAAAAGCTCACTATGTTCATCAAAGGGATAGGACTCACCTACAATCTTCAATGCCTGCGTAGCATTTGCCGTAAACACACAGTAATAATCGCTTTCAGCATTAAAGTAATTTAATACCGCTTTTCTGGTTTCTTCTACAAACCTGGTGGAAACAATGGATGTTGGATTGGTGGAGTGCGGGTTACCCAGTACATGTGTATCTAAAAATTGAAAATGTTCTTTTAATTGCTTTCTAGCATAAAGATTACCCCCTGTATAATCAAAGTAAACATGACCGGATGCATCCAGTTGCGGGTACTCTGTTGCTCTTAAAGCATCAAACCTCTCAGCTGAATCAGCATAATCAGGATAGCTTTTACAAAAATCAACATATTCCATCTGCATGCAATTTCATAAAAAAGGTACACCAATTTTATTTAAACGATTAAGTAGAATAAGGAATCTTTCTATTCTTATGATTTTAAAACGGCATTTGAAAAAAAGCGTTAAGAAATTTGCGACATGGAGCGTTAAGAAATGAACGGTGCCGAGCTTTGATAAGTTGTTGAAGGGCATATTTGCCCATACAATGTTACTTAGCCTGGCTTTAGACTTCGTTCATTTTAGCGGAATGTCGTAAATTTTAGCTTTTTTTCAACAGCCTTGACTTTTTTTGTTACTTTTTTGTGTCAAGACAAAAAAGTAAACGGAGTGAATGCTATTATAATAGAAGCTTGCACTTGGAAAACTTTAGCTTAAATAAACAGCATATGCGTTCCAATACCAGATCCCTGTTTATAAAAATCTCCCACAGTTAATACACCATCCATATCCGCATACATATCTTCTTTGGTATAGTGAAACATTTCCATCGCCAGTTTACAAGCCCATAACCTTACCCCAGAAGCTTTTAGAATATCTAAGAACTCCCTAACAGGCGGCATATCCAGTTTCTCCATTTCTTTCTTCATCATAGATGTGGCCAGAGATTCCATTCCAGGCAATCCGCCCAACATGGTGGGTATGTGCATAGCAGGATTTCCTACGGTAGCAACATGCAAGTGTTCCAGTTTCTTATTGTGCAAGGCTTCCAGGCCAAAGAAAGTGAAAAACATTTCTGCTTCAATACCTTCCATCCTGGCACCATTGGCCAGCACAAAAGCAGCATATACATTTTCTAAAGAGGCTTTAGAAAGTATGATCATCATTTTTCTTATTTCGCCATTATACTCGTTCATCGTTATTAATTTTTATTGTGAAAAGAATTAAATGCATCCTGC
Organism: Chitinophaga pinensis; assembly: GCA_943371675.1. Taxonomy (GTDB): domain Bacteria; phylum Bacteroidota; class Bacteroidia; order Chitinophagales; family Chitinophagaceae; genus Sediminibacterium; species Sediminibacterium pinensis_I. The sequence goes on from CALRVT010000028.1 coordinate 21,011, forward strand.
AGGTTTAGGAATACCAGCAATTTTTGTAGCTGTTTTTAGTGGCCCTACTGGAAACAATTCATAGAACTCTTTTATGTCCACCACACCGCTTTTACCAATTTTGCGAATGGTTAGAGGAGATTCTTTTTTAAACTCATCTTGTATATAGTCTATCACCTGCCAATGCCTGGCACCCAGTTGTATATTATTCTCTTTGGCAATTTCTTCTGCAATGGTTTTATCCCACTGGGCAAAATTGGTGAGGTATCCTTCCTCGTTAACTGTAATGCTCTTTTGTGCTATGATCTTTTCCATAAAATGTATTTTTAAGTGGTTTTAAAATTTTTTACCTGCTGTTTTCATGTTGGCTGTTACAAAAGGAATAGGAATACCCTTCAATAGCATATGCCAGTAGATCCATCTGAAAGCGAGTTTACCCCAGTGGTTCATCCTGCTTTCTTTTAAAAGATTCAAGGGACCAATACCGGCAAAGGGAAACTTTCCTTCTACGGGTTCATGTGTGTAGTTGAAATCGATCAACAAAGCTTTACTATCGCCAGTTTCTATAAAACAATTGGCATGTCCGTCAAATGCAGCGGTCATCTCTTCTTGTTTTACATATTGAAGAATATTCTTGGTAAGAATTTCTGCCTCAAAATGTGCAACAGAGCCGGCTTTAGAAGCGGGTATATTGGTAGCATCACCTATCACAAAAATGTCGGGATAGTTTTTTGATTGCAAGGTTTCTTTATTGGTGGGCACAAAATTCAACTCATCACCTAAACCAGATCTTTCCATTAACTCATCGCCCTTATTGGTGGGCACGGTTACCAGCAAATCAAAATCAACCTCTTTACCACCATAGTCTTTAATGGTTTTGGTTTCATTGTTCACTTCTGCAATGGCAAAATCACTTTCAATGGCAATATTCTTCTCCTGTAATAAATGCTCCAGCGCTTCAGTTGATTTAGGTTTGGTAAAAGCACCACTCAGCGGTGTTACATAAGTAATACTTACCTGGTCCCGCATTTTTTTGTTTTTGAAAAAAGCATCTGCAAGAAAGGCAAACTCAAGGGGCGCTACCGGACATTTGATCGGCATTTCAGTAATATGTATCACCAGTTTGCCCCCTTTCCATTCGCGCAATTTATTTCTCAGGGCCAGTGCACCTTCAAAAGTGTAAAAATCAAAAACAGACTTTTGCCATTCACTGCCTTTCATACCCGTAACTTCTTCGGGGGCTATTTTGGCGCCTGTTGCAATAATCAGCAGGTCATAATGCATCTTATCGCCATTTGCAAGTAAAATGGTTTTCTCGTCTGCTACAATCCTTTCAATTTTTTGCTGTATCAACACCACGTCATCCGGAATAAAATCCCTGGTTTGTTTGATGATGTCTTTGGGCTGATAAATATCAAAGGGCAGAAAAAGATAGCCGGGCTGGTAATGGTGCTCCTCGCGTTCATCCAAAATCACCATATCCCATTCTTTCCTGTCGAGTGCATGGTGCAGGTGATTGGCCATCATGGTTCCTGCTGTGCCGGCTCCTAATATTACTAACTTTTTCATATTAACTGTTTTGAAGTAGGTATTTAATTACTACACAAAGGTCATCCGCTATAAATGCCTCCTTTGTAACTTTAGTCACACAGTTTTATGATTTATATCAGGTAAGCATGTTCTTATGATCTTTCACTTGCTGCACATATGTGACAATTGTTACATAACGCCCATGCTAACATGCATAATTTTACACGAAAGTTTTAGTATGAATACCTATCAATTATTTGTAGAAAACATACGGTGCAAAGGCTGTATGGATAAGATAAAATCCTCCCTACTTGCCCTACATGGTGTAATTGCTGTTAACATCATTGCTGCCGAACACAAGGTTTGCGTAAGTGGTATTGCCATTGAAAGGGATGAGCTGGTACATGAACTGGAAAATATTGGCTATCCCGAAATAGGCAAGAATAATATAGTTAGTAGGGCTAAGTCTTTTATTACCTGTCAGCTTAAAAAATTAGGCTGATCCTTTGTTTCAAAAAATATCAATGTTGGTACATTTGATATCTGAAAAAGCGATTTTATGAAAAATTGGATAAGCATAAATAAACTATACATCATTGGTGCTTTGGTTGGATCTATTGCCGGATATTTTTACTGGCAACAAATTGGTTGTGCCTCTGGTACTTGTATGATTACTTCTAAGCCTGTTAACAGCACACTGTATGGTGCTTTGATGGGTTCTTTGCTCTTTGGGATGTTTATTAAGAGTGAGAAAAAAGAGGGTTGAGTTTTCTATTTTTTTGCCACAGACCTGTCTGCCGACAGGCAGGTCTGTGGCATTTTTAATTCCCTGATTATCTTCCCTTTTTGAAAGTGACCAATGTCACAGTAGGCGCGATTTCCTGCGTTTAGCTTTGCAGGAAATTAATCAGGAATGAAAATAGAAAAGTATCGTTTTTTAGGTTTGTCCATCCTCCTTTTTTCGCTGCTAGTAAATTTTAAAGAGGTAGCAGCACAGGATAGCGTAAAACAAATCAGTCTTAGTGAAGTAATTACCACAGCATTACAAAACAACCAATCTGTTAGGTTAGCCACATTGGATGAAACCATTGCAGCTTCCAAATACAAACAAACAGAAGCTGTATATCTTCCACAGGTTGGCCTTTCTTATTCGGCCATGAGCACGAATAATCCTTTGAATGCTTTTGGTTTTAAACTGCAACAGCGTACTATCTCAGCTGCAGATTTTAATCCAGACCTGTTAAACCATCCTTCAGGTACACCCGACTTTACCACTAAGTTAGAAATACAACAACCTTTGATCAATATGGATATGTGGTACCAGAAAAAAGCTGCTGCCAAACAAAGCAGTATGTATCAGTATCAAACACAAAGAACAAAAGAGTACATCACATTTGAAGTTCAAAAAGCATACCTGCAATTAAGCTTAACCTTTCAAATGGTAACTGTGCTGGAAGATGCACTTAAAACAACCCAATCAGTTGAGAAATTTACCAATGATTATTATCAACAAGGTTTGGTTCAGAAATCGGATTTACTGAATACACAAGTTAGGGTTAAAACGGTGGAAACAAATTTGATGAAAGCAAAAAGCAATATCAGCAATGCTTCTGATTATCTCAGTTTATTGATGGGAACAAAATCGGGTGTGGTTTATAAGGTTGTGAATGATAATAGTTTTTTCTCAGATAGTACCGGAAAAATAAATGCCACCAGATCAGATTTTATGGCTATGCAAACGGCTATTGAAGCTTCGAACCTTTCGATTGAAGCCAGTAAAAAAAGTTTCTTGCCCAAACTGAATGCATTTGGTAGCTATCAATTGAATGATGCTAAAATGTTAGGCTTTGGCGCCAATGCTTACCTGGCAGGTATTCAGCTTTCATGGGACATATTCAAAGGCAACCGAACTAAAAATACCATCAGCACACAAACACTGGAACGCAACAAGCTGAGCGAACAGTTGGTACAACAACAAGACCAAACAAAGATGGAGCTTGCCAAAACGCATCGCGACTTAACAGATGCCAAAGCAGAAGTGCTGCAACAGCAGCTAGCCATTGAACAAGCTGCCGAATCATTACGCATTTTACAAAATCGTTACCGTCAAGGCTTGGTAAATACCAATGATGTACTCATGGTCGCTACTATGTTAGCACAGCAACAACTCGCTTTGGCGCAAGCAGTTTATCAGGTTAACATGACCAAAGCCTATGAACAATTCTTAACCGGCTCTGCTAACTAATTCATTTATTCCCGAAAAAAATAAAAATCAAACCATGCATAAATTATTTTATTCTCTTATGACGCTAAGCATCCTGGCTCTTGCTGGTTGCGGTGAAAGTAAAAAGGACGATTCAACCCTTTCTGTAAAAGATTCTGCCATTGCAGTAACAGTCATCACACCATCATCTCAAGAAGGTAATGAGCTAAGCATTAGCGGGCAGGTAGAAGCAGCCCATGCCGTTAGTATTAGTACCCGATTAATGGGTTATATCACTTCCTTAAAAGTAAAAGTTGGCGATCAGGTAAATAAAGGACAGCTACTGGTTTCTATTAGCGATCAGGATATGCAGGCAAAAAGAGCACAAGCAAATGCAGGCATTTCAGAAGCTGAAGCGGCAGTTAAAAATGCCAAAAAGGACCTGGACAGATTTAATAATCTCTTCAAACAACAAAGTGCCACTGCAAAGGAAGTAGATAATATCACCTTACAATTCAATTCTGCCAATGCGCGATTGGAAGCAGCCAAACAAATGCGTAATGAAATTAGTGCGATGATGGGTTATGCCAATCTCTATGCGCCTTTTGCCGGAACTGTAACACAAAAAATGGCAGAACAGGGAAGCATGGCAAGTCCGGGAATGCCCATTCTGACTATTGAACAAACAGGTGCCTACCAAGTAAGCGCTGCTGTTCCTGAAAATAGCATCAGTCAAATTCAAACAGGCAACCCTGCAACCATAAAAATTGAGGCCATCAATAAAACCATCAATGGTACGGTTGCTCAAATCAATCAGTCATCCCAATTTACCGGTGGCCAGTACATCATAAAAATTATGATCCCTGCCCAAGAACAAAAAGGTCTGTATGCCGGCATGTATGCTGATGTATTGATGCCCTTGAAAAAAACAGCAACACCCGCAACTGAAAAAAATATGGTGTTGGTTCCGCAGCAGGTGATAGAACACAAGAACCAGCTTACCGGTTTATACACCATCAGCAGCAACAATACAGCACTACTGCGTTGGGTGCGATTGGGTAAAACCTATGGTGATAAAGTAGAAGTGCTCAGTGGCCTGGAAAAGAATGAATCTTTTATCAGCAGTGCTGATGGAAAATTATTCAATGGTGTGTCAGTAAAAATTAAATAATACAAACGAATTAATAAGATCAAATGAAAAATGGTTTTTCAGGAAATATTGCCAAAGCATTTTTACAGTCGAAACTGACCATACTGCTCATGTTCGCCTTTCTGCTAATTGGTGCATACAGTACATTTTTGATTCCCCGCGAAGAAGAACCGCAAATACAGGTTCCAATGGCAGATATCTTTATCGGCTATCCGGGTGCAGAACCCAAGGATGTAGAAACAAAAGTTTCTGCCCCATTAGAGAAAATGATCTCTAATGTAAAAGGAGTAGAATATGTTTATTCCACTTCCATGAAAGGTCAGGCAATGCTGATCGTGCAATTTAAAGTAGGCGAAGATGTAGAACGTTCATTGGTGAAACTTTACAGTGAGCTAATGAAAAATATGGATAAAATGCCCCAGGGCGTTACACTTCCATTGATCAAAACAAGGGCTATCGATGATGTGCCTGTGCTTGGCCTTACACTCTGGAGCGAAACCTATGACGACTATCAACTGAAACAAATAGGCCAGGAACTGAGCAACGAGATCAAAAAAATAAATGATGTATCTGATATCAATATCCTGGGTGGCAGAAGTCGTGAAATAAAAGTGTTGCTGAACAAAAACAAAATGGCCGAAAACCATGTGGATTTTCTTTCTGTCAGCAAACTTATACAAGGTAGCAATACGCAAATGCAAAGTGGTAATCTATTACAAAAAGACACCAGCTTTTCTGTAGAAACAGGTAATTTCTTAGCTACTACAGATGACCTTGCTAATTTGATTGTAGGTATCAACCAACAACAACCTGTGTATCTGAAACAGGTAGCCAAAGTAGAAGATGGACCGGAAACTTCTAATCAATATGTATTATTTGGATTTGGTAAAGCAGAAGCTGCAAAAGCAAAAGCGCATCCATCCAATTATCCTGCCATCACACTTTCTGTTGCCAAAAAGAAAGGGGCTGATGCCATGAAACTATCTGAACAGATCATCAACAAAGTAGAACATTTAAAAAAAGACCTATTACCCAAAGAAGTTCAGTTAACCGTTAGTAGAAATTATGGCGAAACCGCATCACACAAGGTTTCTGAGTTGTTATTCCACCTCTTTATTTCAATAGTAGTAGTTACACTATTTGTAATGCTGGCCATGGGCTGGCGTGGAGGGTTGGTTGTATTCCTTTCAGTGCCTGTAACATTTGCACTTACGCTGTTCAGTTATTACTTTATGGATTACACCCTTAACCGTATCACTTTATTTGCATTGGTTTTTATTACGGGTATTGTAGTAGATGATTCCATTATTATAGCCGAGAATATGCACCGGCATTTTAAAATGAAAAAATTACCCCCATTGCAAGCGGCTATTTATGCCATCAATGAAGTAGGTAATCCAACTATACTGGCAACATTCACAGTGGTAGCCGCTGTTTTACCTATGGCATTTGTATCTGGTATGATGGGACCGTATATGAGTCCTATGCCAATCGGTGCATCTATTGCCATGATGTTATCTTTAATTGTAGCCTTAACGCTTACCCCATACCTCGGTTATATATTTCTGAGAGAGAAAGAACATAAAGGAATTCAGCACGAAGAAACTAAACCCCTTTCGCTGGAGCAAACAGGTATCTATAAAATTTACCGATCATTTATTCAACCATTGCTTGAGACTAGGTGGAAACGCTGGACATTCATATTAAGTATTGTGGTGATTCTGTTAGGATCCATGATGTTATTCTATACCAAAACAGTAGCCGTAAAAATGTTGCCCTTCGATAATAAGAATGAGTTTCAGGTAGTAATAGATATGCCTGAAGGAACAACCTTAGAAAAAACGCAGGCGGTAGCCAGAGATATTGGCGACTATGTTGCACGCCAACCAATGGTTGTTAATTATCAAACCTATATAGGAATTTCTGCACCCATCAGCTTCAACGGTCTGGTTCGTCACTATGATTTACGCAGAAACGAAAATATGGCAGACGTACAAGTAAACCTGGTTGATAAAGGAGAAAGGAGTTTACAAAGTCATGATATAGCCAAAGAAATGAGGTTACCTATTCAAGCTATTGCTAAAAAATACAATGCCAATGTAAAGATTGTAGAAGTACCGCCAGGACCTCCTGTGTTATCTACACTGGTGGCAGAAGTGTACGGTCCTGATTATGCAGAACAGATAAAAATTGCACAACAGGTTAAAACACTTTTCGGTAAAACAAAAGATGTGGTAGATGTAGATTGGATGGTGGAAGACGATCAGCCCGAATTTAATATTCTGGTAGACAAGGAAAAAGCCATGCGCCAGGGTGTTGCCACTGCAACTGTTTCAGCAACCGTGTATGCAGCTTTATCGGGCATGAATGCTGGTAATATGTATCAGCCCGCATCTTTCAATCAAACTGCCATCAAACTGCAATTACAAGATGCAGAGAAAGCACATATCGATGATATACTCGATTTGAAAGTAATAGGTCAGCAAGGAAATGCAGTGCCCATCCGCGATCTGGTTACTGTAAACAAACAGATCAAACAAAAAAGTATCTATCGCAAAAATCAGAAAGAAGTGGTGTATGTGTTGGCTGATATGGCAGGTGATTTGGAAAGTCCTTCTTATGCCATTGCTGCTATTTCTGATAGTCTGAAAAATATCGTTCTCCCTAAAGGCTATACCCTTCAGGAAGAATACACACATCAACCAGAAATGGAAGATAATTATTCCTTGAAATGGGATGGAGAATGGCAGATAACGTATGAAGTATTTCGTGACCTGGGTATTGCCTTTGCAGTAGTGCTTATTATGATCTATATATTGATCGTAGGATGGTTTCAGAACTTTTTGGTACCACTGGTTATGTTGGCCGCCATACCATTATCGTTGATTGGTATTGTGATAGGACACTGGATGTTGCATGCATACTTTACCGCAACTTCTATGATTGGCTTCATCGCACTCGCGGGTGTAATGGTTCGAAACTCGGTGCTACTCATCGATTTTATTAATATCCGTTTACGAGAAAACATTCCATTAAAGCAGGCCATTATTGAAGCAGGTGCAGTAAGAACAACACCTATCTTACTTACTGCCGGCGCTGTGGTACTTGGTGCAGTTATTATTCTTTTTGATCCTATTTTCCAGGGACTGGCCATTTCCTTAATGGGTGGTACCATTACCTCAACTTTTCTAACACTACTGGTTGTTCCGGTTTTGTATTATAAAATGATGCGTAAAAAATATCCGGTTAAATAATTTAAAAAATATGCTTATGAAATTCTTAATAGTTACCTGCATCAAAGAAAGTAGAAAAGATGTGTTCACCCTGTTTAAACAGGCCAATATTAAAGTGTTCAGCATGTCTGATGTGATAGGTATCAAAGACTATCAGCAACACAACCTGCTAGAAGATTGGTTTGCCAGTGGTGATGAACAGTTCGACTCGCAAATGATTTTCAGTTTTACGCCGGAAGAAAATGCGAAAAAGGCCATGGAATTGATCAACCAATACAATGAAAAAAACGAAACCGGTTTTCCACTTCGCGGTTTTGTATTACCTGTAGAAGCTTTTAGTAAATAATTAAATTAAATAAATCATGAGAGAAAGAATCGTTAGAGCTGTAGCAGGTACACTTGTTTTAACAGCAGTTCCCTTAACCATTTATGTGAATGAAAACTGGATCTGGCTGGCCGTTTTTGTGGGGGCCAATTTGTTGCAGTCTTCTATGACCAAATTCTGTCCATTAGAAAAAATATTGGATGCGGTGGGGGTTGAAAAATAAATAGAGTTTTGCCACAGATTTCACAGATTAACACAGAAAAAATCCGTGTAATCTGTGGCTTAAAAACTTACTTAGCAATCACCTTCCCTCGAATATAATCAACCAACTGAAATGCCAATTCGGTTTTAGAAGACAAGCTGAGTGATTGTTTTTGTTCCTGATCAATAATGGTAATCTTATTGGTATCCGTATCAAAACCCGCACCCTTTTCATTTAAGGAATTTAGAAAAATGCAATCAAGGTTCTTCTTGTTCATTTTCTCCACCGCATTGGCTTCTTCATTTTCTGTCTCTAAAGCAAAGCCTGCAATAAACTGTCCGGGTCTTTTATAATTTCCCAGGTATTGTAATACATCTTCTGTTTTATCTAAACTAACCAGAAGCTGATCTCCCGCTTTCTTTATTTTTTGCGTTGCAGGTGCGGCACTGGTATAATCAGCAATGGCTGCACTCATTACAATAATGTTTGCATCGGCTTCTAGTTTACAAGCCTCAAACATTTGTGCAGCCGTTTGAACGTTGATGCGTTTGATGCCATGATAAGGTGTTTGTAAATGACTAGGTCCTGCAATTAAAGTAACATCTGCACCTTTCAGGTAAAATGCATTGGCCAATGCAAAACCCATTTTTCCGGATGAACGATTGCCTATAAACCGAACAGGGTCAATGGGTTCATAAGTTGGGCCTGCAGTTACCATCACTTTCATTCCTGCAAAATCGTTACTACGAAAAAAGTGTTCTAACAAATAATTAATAATTTCTTCTGGCTCGGCCATTCTGCCTTTGCCAAATAAACCACTGGCCAATTCTCCTTTATTCACATCCATTACATGATGACCAAAAGTTTTCAATTGTAATATGTTTGCTTCAACAGCAGGGTGGTGCCACATATCTTCATCCATGGCAGGTGAAACCAGCACCTGACAAGTAGCAGAAAGATAAACGGCCATCAATAGATTATCACAGGCACCTGTTGCCATTTTAGAAAGGGTATTACAACTGAGTGGTGCTATTACCATTACATCTGCCCATCTGCCAAGTTCAACATGGTTGTTCCATTCATATTGTTCCTGCCAATCAACCACTACTTTATTTTTTGAAAGAACCGATAACACTAGTGGCGAAACAAAATCCTTGGCAGCTGGCGTCATAACAACTCTTACTTCGGCCCCTTCTTTAACCAATAATCTAATCAGTACAATAGATTTATAAGCAGCTATACTGCCTGTAATACCTATGAGAATTTTTTTTCCTACCAATAACATGAAGAAGAGGTTTAAACTGTTTTTAAAACTGAACCATTTCCTTGTAAGCTTTTTCGCTTTTTTTGAGCGACCGGTATGCTTCAAAAGACATGAATGCAGTACCGCTCTGGTTATTAGCGATGGCTGCTTCAAACATCATTCGATAGTGTGATGCAATTACATATTGCGCTTTAAAAAAAGAAAAACCCGGATCATAAATATGTGCCGGTTCAGCACCAGCGCCATTCAATTCCAGAATAGAAATATTTTTTCCTTCTTTCAAGTCTTCAATACTGGTGCATCTGATATCAAATCTTCCAAAATAAAACCCGTTGATGGATTTACTGATTTGGTCAAATACCGCTTCCAGTTTTGCATCAATGATATGCTGATAATTCAAAAACATGGCCCCTCTTACATGGTTTCCGTAGGGAACCAATACCAGCTGTTCTCCTTTTTCCAAGATGTTTTGAAGGTTCAACTTTGCGTCTTTTTTTAATTGTTGGTATTGTAGAAATGATCTGTTCTTCTCTAAAATAAGTTCCTCAACTGTTGATACCCCATTACCGGTAACCGTTAATAATTTTTTTAAAGTGACGGATGTTATTTTGCCCTTTGAACTCCCTGGCTTTCTAAAATAAAAAATACTAAACTCCAAGGGATGGTCTACATAGTTTTGAATGAGAAAGGGCACCGGCACTTTCGAACGATATGCTTCTAATTCTAGCACAGATTCAATTTTTAATACAGCCCATCCTCTTTCTCCTCTATCGGGTTTTGCTATAATCGGGAATCGAATTTCCGCTTCTAACATCCTTTCCTGAATGAAAGCAAGGCTGTCATTTTCTGCTACATAAATAGTGGAAGGATAAAATGATTTAGGTAGTAGTTCAAATATTTTCCATTTACTCTCAAAAAACATACCACCCGTTTCAATGGAAGGATTGGAAGCAGAAAAGAAAAAAAACGAACGGGCCCTTACAGACAAATAGGCATAATAAATGCCTGTTGGAAAATAGACCACCCATATAGGCCAGTATTCCCAACTGAATAATTTGATAAAGAAGGTTTTAATTCTATACATACAAAGCTTCTATGAGCGATCGGTTTCATTCACTGTGAACAGACTGTTGGATTCTTTTGCAAAATTCAAACTTACTGTATTGTTAGTACCTTTTAATAAATCATAGTAGTCAAATATTGCTTCCCTTGATTTCAAAACAGTAAGAAAAGAATAGCTCAATGTCTTTAATTTTTCAGCACGGTTGATGATAAAACCATTGTCTGGATCGGCTTTTCTCAGAAAAAAAGAAAAAACTGATTCCTTAGTAACCACAGGTTGTTCCTGCAACCATTGTTGAAACAATCTTTTTCTGTTTTCACCCGCACCCTTATCATACAATGTAACGGATGACCATAAATAAGGCATTTGACTATCCAATGCCATAACATGTTTCTCTATACCATCCCAAACCAATTGATATAGATCATGTTTTAATTGCACAACTAAAGTAAAGGGTTCGATGTTCAAAAGCTCTACATCTTCCCAATCAGTCAAAGGGGTATTAGATCCTAATAAAGCATTTACTATTAAGCCTCTGCTGTACTTGTATGTTATTCCTGCAACATGCTTTTCAAAACCACCATTCAGTAAAATGATCACATGATTCAGGTCGTTAACACCTACCCAGGTTCCACCAGCCAGACTATCTTTGGGTGCCAGGTAATTTCTGTCGTTCAATTTATACAATTGTGGCACAAGCGCTCTAGGTCTGCTTGTATCTTCATCTCTTAAAGAAACAAAAATATTCTGCTTTTTTCCGGGAATATAAATGACCGTACACATACTTATCTTCTTAACTTGATTGTAGGCTTTCTTTATATCTAATGGTAGCATGTGCCACACCAAAATTTGGATCAGGTATGGGCTGTTTCATTTCTATCAATCCCACTTTAATCAGCGCAAAATGATGTATGGTATGTTCACAACCATAAACAATTTCTCTATGATAAGTAGAATTTGATTGCAAGGGTGGGCCATTCAGTATATTATCTGTTAGAACAACCAATTCCTTATCCTGTAAATCAATGGAAACTAGCAGCGTATCAATTGCTTGTATTGCCAGCTGCATATCTGTTTCCAAGAATAAATTTCTTTTTCGATGTGTATAACCAATCTCCCCCGCATGGTATCCCTCTACAATGGTATTGATCAATTCTATAATATGCCTAGTATGTGCACCAATAGTAGCTCCATCAAGGTGCTCAATTTTAGTAGTATAAGCTTGGTTTTTATTTAAACCAAACAAAACCACTTTCAATAACTGCAATTGATCTTTAAGTTGCTGCAAAAACATATTACCTAATTTATTATAGCACTTCCAAATAAATGATTAAAAGCTACACAATGAATGGCAATATATTTATATGCACTAAAATCAGGTTTACCGGGTATATTATATACCTGATTGCCATTGGTTGATTTTAATGAACCTAGGTCAATATAGTTTACAGGCATCACTTCTTTAGAAAGATACACATGCAAATCTGGTCCATTGCTTGAGGCAAAATTGGTTAGTTTTATCGTGTATACGGTATCTTGTTTAAATAACTCCGCCATTCCGGATACATTGCCATAAGGCCCCGACATAAAATCACCTTTTTTAACAACAGCTGCAACTGGGTTAACCATTTCATTTAAGGTAACAGTAGATGCGCCTGTTTCTTTTTTGCATGCAGAAAAAAATATAAAACCAGCACAGGTAACTGATAAGAGTTTTAGAATTCGCATAAAGGTTTATTTAAAAGTGGAAGATAATTTCTGGTGAAAGCACAAATTTTCGGGTAAGTCCATCAGGACGAACATCTCTTACTACAAATGGTAATCCGCCAGATAATCCAAATGTAAGTTTTGGACTGATAGTATACCTGGATGTGAATGTACCATTTAATGTAAGTCCATCTGAACCAACAATATCTATTGGTTTATTACTAACATTAGCATTGATATAGGTGTCTTTACCTAAATGGAAGATACTAAGTAAACCTAGGTGTACAGTTAATTTTTTTGTGTTGATAGCTAAATAATCAGCCTTTAATAATACATCTGCTTTTCTATTAAAGTCATTGGTAGGAGGATATTTTGCTGCTTCTGGTGTATTCCAGTATATTGGTAAAAATTCATTTAAATTAGTACCTGTTAAAGGCACTTGAGCTCCAGCGGCAAATAACCATTTATTATTAGATAGCGTAATTCCACCAATTACATCAAAGGTACCCAAGCTACTTTGGTATTGCATGGGTAATGATTTCTGTCCCTCTTTTAAATTACTGCCATTCAAAGGAATTTTGGTTCCAAAAAGAAAAGAAGTTTTCCATTTGGACTTTGTTGTTGGTGAATAAATTCCTGAAAGATAAATGTCGCCTAAGCCCGTTGCGGTTCCTAAATTACCTGAAGCAAAGTTTCCTGTCAGTTTTGATTGAAATGCCCATCGACTGTTCCACCTTTTATCATATTGAATACCGGGTGTAAAAACATACACGTTTTCATCACCAATTCCATTATTTAAAAGAATAGATAATTTCTGTGATGGTTTGTTTTCTGTTCCCACCTGATTGGGCTTCATGCTTCCTAGGGTACAAAACCCTGCATCACTGCATCCCTGTGCTTTAAGATTAGTGCTGCCATAACAGAAAACTGCTATTGCGAATAGTAGTGCTTTTTTCATACAGTTAGTTTTTAGAGTTTATTTTTTGCAGAATACGCATTATATCTTGCCAACGAAAAATTAATATTGTTAAACAACTCACAAATACAACAATTGCCATGATAAATAACTGCCCACCATCTCCTTTAGAAGCAATACCAAGAACTGTGAGATGAGACATCACTGCACCAGCCATCAATCCTAATCCCAAAAATGCACCTATCAAACTGGTTGCAGGTACTATTAATAAAACTCCTGCAATAAGTTCAATGATACCTGTGCCTATTCTTCCCCAAGGTTCTACACCCAATTTTGTAAATAACTCAACCGATTCCGGATGACCTGTGAATTTAAAATAGAGGGTTTGCAATAAAATAAATGCAGCAACAATTCGTAATGTCCAGTCAACTATTTTTTTAATCTTCATACACTTGTTTTTTTGAATGATTTAATACTTGATTAATGAAATATGACTTGCCAGTTATTATCTGCCTTAGGCTTTAAGCTTTTTTCATCTTTGTTCCATTTGGTTAAAGTATTATTAACCCAGGTATGGTAAAACAGGTACAACTTGCCATCCAGTATTTTAAAGGTTTCAGGATCAATCTCAACTTTCTCATTGTTGGCTCCCATTGCATATGCACACCAGCCACCATATTGGGGTTCGTATTTTTTAAAATCTTTCAGAAATATTTCTTTATTGGCTGCAGAAGAAAAATAATACAACACATTTTCTGCAGAAGCACTGAACTGTTTGTTGCCTTTAATTGCTTTGTTTTGTGTGAAATAACTCACCGGATCGTACCCCTGAATGGCAACACCATTTTCCAGGTTATAATGCTTTGTCCGAGTTGCTTGCTGCGTAAAACCAATGCTTAGGAAACATATGATTGATAAGCAGCTTAGGTATATTCTTTTCATTTGATGATTTTTGAATTTTACTAAAGTGTTTTCCAATAAGCTATGGCTGCAGGAATTCTTGTGGCCGTGTCTTTGATCCACATCTCTTTTACTTTGAGGTTGTAGTTCAGGTAGAGCTTATCATTTACGATAGTGAATGCTTTGGGGTCTGTAGGTGATTTATGGTTTTCACTACAGCCATATGCGCAATAACCACCAAATTGAGGAGCGTATTTTTCGGGCATCGTTTTAAACAAATCAAGATTTGCTTGTGACGAAAATTTCCATTTTGTACCACTCCATTCCTGTGTAAAAAGGTCATTGCCTTCTACGGCAGCTTGTTGCGTAAAATAGGCAACAGGGTCGTAGCCCTTGATGGCAATTCCATTGGAGCTGCTATAGATAGTGGTTTGTGAAAAGGAGCTGGTGGCAAATAAAAGGACAAAAGCCAGTAGATTTAACAGTTTCATATAAGCGTTGTTTTTGGTTATTAATTAAAAGATTTAAGTATAACCCAAACCCTTACTCTTAGCCGGCTAAACAGAATAAGATTTCAGATGCCTATATTGACGAAGCGCTATTAAAATACTTACATATACGAGATTTAATTTCCGTTGGATTTTGGGTTTTGTATTTTCTTTCACAAAAAAGCCACAGATTACACAGATTAACGCAGAAATAATCCGTGTAATCTGTGAAATCTGTGGCTTTAATAGATTAAAATCAGCCTCCCTTATACCTTATAATACTGCTCCCAACCCTTTCTAGGTGGTATTCCCACCAGCATTTCATTGGCAACTTTATTATTGGTGATTTTTTTTGTTTTTCTATCAAAGGTTAATGTGGTATTGAGATGCTGCGATAGCACACCCAAACAAAATACCTGGCTTAATGGTCCAGCTATATCAAATGGTGAACGCGTTTTCTCCTGACCCATACAGGCTTTCAGAAAATTGGCATAGTGGTTTGAGGGTGTTGGAGCCACATAAGGCAACTTTGATTCCATCTCTTTTCCTTTTGCAGCAGGAATGATCGACAAGGTTTTACCATGTGATCCGCCGCCGAAAGTAAGATCCTTACCATAAATGATCTTTCCCGGATTCAATCTGGAAGGAGCAATGGTGCCCGAACTTGGAGGCGGAATATTCGGATCAATATCCGGACCCCTATATCCTTCTGGTAAAGGCGGCTGATTATTTACGCCATCATACCAGGTAAGATCACAAGCGGGCATTTTCCCTCTTGCAGGAAACTTAAACAAAATGGTAGATTGTTGCGGATAGAAGAAAGGACTATGTCCTGTCGCTTTCAACATACTTACTTCTGTAGGTAAGCCCAGGTCCAAAAACTGGTGAGCCGTATCAACCAAGTGTGCGCCCCAGTCGCCCAGTGCGCCCATTCCAAAATCGTACCAGCAACGCCATTGACCATTGATATAATCATGGTTATAATCGTGCATCTGTGTTACACCATGCCAGGTATCCCAATCCAAAGATGCAGGAATTGCTTCTTTTGCGGGTAATCCGGTATATTTTTTATCCCATCCATGCCAGCGTCTGCCATTGTTCATGTGAGCGGTAATGGCTGTTACATCTTTAATGATGCCGGCTTCTGTCCAGGCTTTGAACTGAAAATAGTTGGCTTCCGAGTGACCCTGGTTACCCATTTGTGTAACTACTTTGCTGTGTTTCTTGGCAGCTTTCATCATCAGTTCCACTTCCTGAAAGGTACGTGCCATGGGCTTTTCCACATATACGTGTTTGTCTAAGGCAAGCGCCATCATCGTAATGGCAAAATGCGAATGATCTGGAACACCGATACAAACAGCATCTATCTGACTGCCCATTTTATCAAACATGGTTCTAAAATCCTGGAAACGCGGAACATCCGGGAATTTTTTCAAAACGGCTTGCGTTTGTGGCGCACCCATATCTACATCGCAGAAAGCAACAAAATTGGCAAGACCTGTTTTGTCGAACGACATTACATCCGAGCCTCCTTGGTTACCAATGCCAATACAGGCCAGGTTAACCTTGTCACCAGCTTTGCCGCCAATAAAAGGAGCCTGACCAAAGGTCTTGTTTACAATAAAAGGTATGGTACTTGCTGCCGAGAGCAATGCCGCATTTTGTAAAAACTTGCGGCGCGATTTTTGAACTTGTTTCATATGGCTGTTGTGGTTAGATTAAGCAATGCAATTTTATTAGCACACTAATTTAACGGTTATAAGGTTTGCAGAATTGAATTGAATAAAAAGGTCGGTGACTAAATACGAAAACGATGTCGCAAAAATCATTTGAGAATAGCAATTTCAACTTCGCTATTTCCCGCTTCAGCGGGATTCGACATTCGATATTCATTTCCCTGGTGTAATCACTATATTTCGGTATTCCACCGGACCATGATCGCCTTGTAACATGATGGGGCCCGGTTCACCTTCTTTGCTATCTAGGGCGCCGCCTGTAATACCCGGTATGGTTTGATCAACAATAATGGCTTTCCCATTAGCGACTACTGTAACCCTTCTGCCTATTAATGTGATATCATAGGTCTGCCACTCACCTGGAGCTTTGGCCATCATTTCGTTGGGAGTTAAAAATCCATAAATCCCACCGAACAGGTTGGAAGCGGGTTCCAGCCCTTTATTGTCTTCTACCTGCACTTCATAACGACCACGTAAATAAACACCACTATTGCTTCCTGCAGGATACCTGAACTCAATATGTAATTTGAAATCTGTAAATGTTTGGTCGGTAATTAAATTAGATCCGGATTTCGGACTTTTTAAAATGCCGTTTTCCAGTACCCACTGATTGGTGTTACCAGAAGCATGCCAGCCATCCGTATTTTTTCCATTCAATAATTTTTTAGGTGCTCCCCAAACGGGTGCTGTGGTTCTTTTTAATAAAGGCGCTCTTTCTCCTGTAAAGCTATAATCCTTGCCTGTACTGCTTTTGATGGTTCCGGTTAATTTATCATTTGCCAGTACTGCATCAAAATCCATGTACTTATCTGTTCTGTCCCACTGCGGCGGAATACTGAAATGAATCTTGCCGTCTTTTACTTGTACATGCGAAATTGGTCTGGCGCTTCCCCCTTCTGCTACAAAATAACCTACCAGGGTTTTTACGCCTGATAATTTTACTTCTAGCCAGGATGGTACTATTCTGCCATCCATATTAACCGTAAGGTCCCAACGACCTATGGCATCTTTGTCATCTGCATACAATGCAGCGTTATTAACTGTTTTAAAGGAACTGAAAGAGCAGGTAATGGCTGCAAGCAATAACATTACAAATACATTCTTTTTGAAAGGGGCAAGCAAACTGTTTTTCATGGCTGTATGATTATGGATGAAAGATATATAATCTAACATGAAGATAAATAATACAGCGATTGTTTGTGAGAAGAAATTAGGGAGGATTTAGATTGCCGTTGTTGGTTCTTTATCGCATGAAAGAAAATTTTGAATATTGAACAAGAAATATTGATTGATGAAGTGAATTTTGAATAATAAAATATGAATAATTCGCCAATCATTATTCCACTCAACAATCAACATCCCACCTACGCTAAAGCTTCGGCCGGCAAGTCCTTGCTCAACATTCGTCAATCTGTTTTGCATTTGTTGGCAGAGATGATTCTCTCATTATAATTCTTTGCCTTGCTCTTTAGAGCATGGAATAAAATTTAAAAAAGATCCAAAGGGAAATTCAGTCCCCGGTGCTGGCGTTTGGAAGTGCATTTAAAATGCAGTGTGCTCTCTGGTAAACAGATGCTGGAAGAAAATTTTGAATATTGAACAAGAAATGTTGATTGATGAAGTGAATTTTGAATAATAAATTATGAATAATTCGCCAATCATCATTCCACTCAACAATCAACATTCCTTGCTCAACATTCGTCAATCTTTCCGCCATTGTTGGTGTCCGCCAATGTTGTTGTCCGCCATTGTTGGTGTTTTCACCAACAATCAAATAAAATCAAATATTCATCTTCTTCAACTCCTTCACCGCATAATCAACCGCCCTTGCAGTTAATGCCATATAAGTAAGAGATGGATTCACACTAGAACCCGATGTCATACAAGAACCATCTGTAATAAATACATTGGGCACTTCATGCAATTGGTTAAAACTGTTTAGAACAGAGGTCTTCGGATCCCTACCCATTCTGGCTGTACCCATTTCATGATTGGCATTGCCAGGGAATGACATTTTATTTCGAACTTTCACATTTTTAAAACCTGCTACTTCCAACATCTCTTTACAAGTTGCAGCCATATCCAGGTTCATGGCTTTTTCATTTTCTTTAAATTCGCAATCAACCGAAAGCAATGGTCTCCCCCATTTATCCTGTTTGTTTTTATTGAGTGTTACCCGATTATCCTGGTAAGGCAAACATTCACCATAAGGATTCAGACTAATGCGCCATGTTCCGGGTTCCGTTAAACTTTCTTTTAAATCAATACCAATTCCCTCATCACCATTACCTCTTCCGCGTGATGCATTGGCCCCAACATAATAACCTCTTAAATAATTAGCCTCTTTGGAAAAAACATTTTTAAACTGTGGCATAAAAACAATGCCGGGTCTTCTGCCATAATAATAACTGTCTTCAAATCCTTCCACATCCGCAGAAATATTAACTCCTTTGTGATGGTCCATTAAATTTCTACCTACCTGATCACTGCCATTACCCATACCATTCGGAAAACGGGAGGAAGTTGAATTCAATAACAGAAAAGTAGTGCTGATGGTAGACGCATTCAGAAAGATCAGTTTGGCAAAATATTCGATAGAAGCATTGGTGGTAATATCCGTGATCTCTACACCAATTGCTTTTTGTTTTTGTTCATCATACAATACCTTGTTCACCAGCGAAAGTGGCCGCACCGTTAGGTTTCCCGTTGCATAAGCAGCCGGCATGGTACTGGCATTGGTACTGAAATAGGCGCCGAATGGACAACCTCTGTGACAAAGATCGCGCGCCATGCACTGCCCCCTTCCTTGTACCGGTTTGGTGAGATTGGCCGTTCTGCCCATGATCACGTGGCGTTCCTTGTATTTGGATTCTATCTGTTTCTTAAAATATTTCTCTACAGCATTCATTTCAAATGGCGGTTGAAAATTGCCATCGGGTAAATATGGAATATTTTCTTTTGAACCACTTACGCCTATAAAGGATTCTACATAATCATACCAAGGTGCGATGTCTTTGTAACGGATAGGCCAGTCAACACCATAGCCATCTTTTGCATTGGCTTCAAAATCATGGTCGCTCCAACGGTAACAGGCGCGGCCCCATAGAAGGGAACGCCCTCCTACAATATCGCCCCTGATCCAATCAAACCTTTTGGGTTCTTCATATGGATTTTCGAGGTCGTTGATATAAAAATGCTTATTGTCTTCCCGGTAAGAATAATGACGGGTTTGAATAGGATGCGTTCTTTTTTCTTCTGCTGATAAACTTAAACGGTGCGCAAAATCCCAGGGATTTTTTGTGGCGCCCGGATAATCTGGATGTGCAATATTACCGCCTCTTTCCAATAACAATACCTTCAATCCTTTTTCACAGAGTTCTTTTGCAGCCCAACCTCCACTAATACCCGATCCCACAATAATGGCATCATAAGTATTTTGTGCTTTGGCTTTGTTGTTGATATTTGTTGTATCTGCCGACATAGACTATTTACATTGCAATTAATTCAGCTAATTTATCTGATAAATAAATGAAATGGAAAATTATTACATAGAGATGAAACCGCTTACCTAAAATAACCGGTTTTAGTTTTTAAATACCTGTTGTATATTTAACAAAACCCTTTTATGTCAAAAACCCCTCAGGGTTCTCCCTTTCAAGATTCCTGGCCCAAAGCCTTGGCCATTATTCGCATGATCAGCGGCTTATTGTTAATCTACCATGGCTATGAGGTTTTTCTGCCTGATCAAATGAAAGGCTACGGCGATTGGCTGCGCGATTTACATTATCCCCTGCCTCTTGTTTTTGCTTATGCAGGTAAAGCTGCCGAACTGCTGGGTGGAATCTCTTTGTTATTCGGGATCTGGGTACGATGGGTTACCATACCCCTGATCATTACTTTATTACTCATCACTTTTACCATGGGCCATGGAAAAATATTTACAGACGATCAACACCCATTCATTACTGCACTTTTAGCAGCTGTATTTCTTTGTAATGGTGCCGGCAGCTGGAGCTTGGATGAATGGTTGTTAAGAAAGAAGCAGAATAATGAAACGCATATACATTGATTTTTAAAAGAATAAAGGCTTGTCCACAGAAGCTACGCGTAAGTGGAAATAATGAATCTTAATTTTTAACAACCCCCTCTGCGGAACCTCCGCGCTCTCTGCGACTCCGCGGTTAGTAGAAGTGTTTTTTACCGCTAAGCCGCAGAGAGCGCTGAGTTTTCGCAGAGAAGAGATTGGTTGACTTTGAATTTTTTTCCTTCCTTTTTCCTCTTTACTTTTACTACCAACAAATAAACCATATGAAAAAAATCTTTTTACTAGCTAGTTTATCCACCCTTATTTTCGGTATGTCCTGCGCCACTGCACAGGATGATAAAGCTAAGCGCCCTAGCCCACCTGCAACCGCAAAAGAAACCTTAGCAAGCGGTGCAGCCATTACGATCGACTACAGCTCACCTGCCTTAAAAGGAAGGGTAATGGGAAAAACCGTTGAACCTAAGAGCGGTGAAGTTTGGCGCGCAGGCGCCAATGAGTGCACCACATTTGAAGTAAGTAAAGCCGTTAGCGTTGAAGGCAAGGCATTACCTAAAGGAAAATATTCCTTCTTTGTTCTTTCTGGCGACAGCGAATGGACCATCATCTTCAACAAGAAGACCGACCTATGGGGTGCTGATGGTTACAAAGAATCAGAAGATGCTTTACGCGTAAAAGTAAAACCAGGCACACTGGCTGCTTCTACTGAAAGACTAACCTATGCCATCAACAAACAAGGAAAGGTTTCCTTAATGTGGGGAACACTGGATCTTTCTTTTAATGTAAAATAACTATTGCTCAATTATATTTTTGAAAAGCGAAAGAATCTTCTTTCGCTTTTTTGTTTTAGTAATTCTGTTTCAATAAAAGAAAAACGAAGAAAAAAAGGAAAAAAGGGTATGCTTAATTTTCAACTACGCTTCATCATTCATTTTAACATTCCTGGTTCATCATTCAACTGTTTAACAGCCTCAACCCAACTGATTCATAGTTTTCCATTTCTTTGTCACTACTAATGAAAGTATGGCCATTACTCATTGCCTGCCAGATCAACATCTTATCAAACGGATCCTTATGGTACTGTGTCGTTAATTGATGATATCGACAGCTATCAAATGCAGAAAGCGTCTCTACCTGAAACCCCATTTCTGCACAAGCCTGTGGCAAGTCTTCTGGACCAAACCCTTTCAGCATTAATTTGCCTAAGGCGAATTTTAAAGATACTTCCCAAAAACTAATAGAGCTTACGATGATCCTGTTTTCAGGATCCGTAATAATATCACGAATTCTCTTTTTTATTTTGCAGCTATCGGCAACTGCCCATAGCAAGTAATGTGTGTCTAATAAGTAATTCATTCGCCAAGAAATTCAGATTCGGTAATAGCAAAGTTTTTAGCGAAGACTATTTTTGACTTCCCCTCCCATACGCCAATTTTTCTGCGGGCTTTCTTGCCCGATTGCTTCGGTACAATCCTGGCCACTACTTCTTTCTTTCTCCCATAAGAAATAGCGATCTCTTCTCCGGCTATTACTTTTTTTAAAACCTCCGAAAAATTAGCCTTGAACTCACCAACCGTCAGAATGTTCATATGAATTATTTGTACAAAGTTAATTAAACTTGACAAGTTGACAAGTTTGAAAAATATTTTTTAAATTCCTTCGCGCAACCTCCGCGCCTTAGCGTCTTTGCGGTTAGACCTTAACAGCTCCGCATATTAATCTCCAATTTTTAATTTTACCTCTCCCCATTTTCTTCTTAACTTTTACACCCAAAACAACCCACATGAGAATAACTCTGATACTAAGCCTTTTGATATTATTCAGCCAATCAGCTCAGGCCGACAATTACCCCAGAAACTATAATATCGATATTATCCATTACGCATTCACCCTGAACTTCAACGATAATAACGACGAAATAAAAGGTTCCGCTGCCATCAGCTTTCATGTAAAAGACAAGAATACCCAACAGCTTCGCCTCGACCTCATCAATATCTCAGCAGCCAATAAAGGCAAGGGCATGATCATAGAATCCGTTACCTACAATAACCAATCCCTCAGCTATACCCACCAAAACAACGAAGTCCTCATACAGATCCCCACACAAAAATCCGCCAATCCGCCAATCACCATAACTATCAACTACCACGGCATTCCCGCCGGTGGCATGAAAATTCAACCCACCAAATTCGGCGACCGCAGCTTTATGTGTGAGAACTGGCCCAATAATGCACGTCATTGGTTGCCAACGGTTGATCATCCATATGATAAAGCCACATCTGAATTTATTGTTACTGCACCTGCGCATTATAAAGTGATCTCCAATGGACTGCTACTGGAAGAATCTTTACTAAATAAAGAAACCAAGATCACACACTGGAAGCAATCAGTTCCTGTATCCTGCTGGTTATTTGTATTGGGTGTGGCAGATTTTGCCGTGCAGTATGTGGAAGATTTTCAAGGCAAATCCATACAAACCTGGGTATACCCCAAAGACAGGGAAGCAGGCTTTCACGATTTTGCAGAACCTACCAAACAGGTATTACAGTTTTATACAGACCTGGTAGGACCCTTTGCCTATGAAAAATTAGCTAGTGTGGAAACACAAAGTGTGGGCGGTGGCATGGAAACCAGTTCGGCAATTTTTTATGATGAGAAAATGGTAACAGGAAAGTACAGCACGCGTTTACGTAATGTGGTGATCCACGAACTGGCACACCAATGGTTTGGCAATGCCATCACCGAAACCACCTGGGATGATGCCTGGTTGAGCGAAGGCTTTGCCACTTATTTTACTTTATTGTTTATTGAAAATGCTTATGGAGCACAGGAATTTCTCAATGGCATCAAAGCTGCACGCAAAACGGTTTACGACCTTACCAAAAAAGAACCCAACTGGCCCATTGTAGCCAACCGTTCAGCAGAAGCGGGTCTTGTTACACATGGCCTTACCTACCAAAAAGGAGCTTGGGTATTACACATGTTGCGTGAGCGTATGGGACATGATAATTTTAGAAAAGGTATTCAGGCCTACTATAAAAAATACTTTAATGCCAATACCACCACTGCAGAATTTATTGCCGAAATGGAAAAAGCTTGTGGTCAGGATCTGCAGTCATTCTTCACGCAATACCTAACCAGAGCCGATAACCTGCAACTTAAATCCAACTGGCAATACGATACCAACACAAAACAGGTTACGCTAACCCTGCAACAAACGCAGGCTTCTGGAAAGCCATTTGAATTTCCGATTGAAGTAGCTGTTTACAAAGCAGGTGCATCAACGCCTGAAATTGTAACACTAACCATGAAAGAATTAACAGCCAATTTTACGTTGCCCGCAGCAAGTAAACCGGATTTAATAATATTGGATCCGAGAGTGGTTTTGTTGGCGGAAATTGAAAATTAAATATCAAACAAGGAATAACAAATGATGTAGTACAACTAATCCTCGCGAATCCTCGCGCCTTAGCGCCTTTGCGGTTAAATAAATAAACCATGGAAAATACCCAACTCAAAAAAAATCAATCAGATAAGCTGCTTATTCTTGGCATCCTTTTGTTTTTTTTAGGATTGGCCTTAAGCTTATGCATGCCACTGATGGCAAATCCAAGAATGGGACTATCCGCCCATCTCGAAGGTATTATGAACGGAATATTTTTAGTACTACTCGGACTTATCTGGCAGAAATTAGTAATATCCAATAAATGGTTAAAGGCAGCATTTTGGTTAGTGCTCTACGGATCCTTCGCCAATTTTCTGGCAGTGCTCATTGCCGCATTTACCGGTGCCGGAAAAATGATGCCCATTGCAGGTGGAAAAGAAGGAAGCCCATTAATAGAGGGTGTCATTTCTTCTTTACTCATCTCTCTCACAGTTGCCATGCTGATCGTTTGTCTGATTGTGCTAGCGGGTTTGTATCGGAATATGAAATCGACAAAATAGACGTTTTGAATCTCGCATAACTAATGATGAGAACAGTTATTCCTCGCGAACCCTCGTGCCCTCGCGCCTTCGCGGTTAATCCCTCTCTATTCATTCTCTCATTCAATCATCCACTCATTCTCTCATTATCTCCCTACCTCCGCAACACCCTCCCAGGCAACAAAAAGATCCCTTTCAGTAAATCCAAAATCCCATCCACCGCAAATCCCAAGATCCTGAAAGGCAACAGAATTAACCAAAAGATCGGATACAACACCAATGCCAAAATGGCTATTGGCCAACACAGTATAAAAAGTATGATCCAGACAAGAAATGTTAACATAATCTGAAATTATTTATTTCTAAATCGCTATACAAGCAATATTATATGAATGGTAATAATAGCGCATTTGTATATTTAACTTGATATGCTATCTTTATTTTCTAATAAAATACCAATGAAAAAATCTCTGCTTTGCTTCGTTTTCATTAGCAGTTTATTCTTTGCCCAAGCGCAGAAAACAGCCTTAACATTTGAAGTGGTTTTTAAAAAAGATAAAATTGGTACTGTGCATGCGGTACAGGAAAAGACAGGTAATAAAATCATCAATGACCTAAGCACCAATACAGATGCTAAAGTGTTTATGGTATCCGTTCATGTTGAATCTGAAGTAAACCTTATAAAAGAAAATGGAACTTTGGTTAAGGGCACTGCTTATAGGCATGCCAACAGAGGCTCAGAAGATGTTCATGCAAAAGTGAGCAAGCTTGCAGAAAAGACCTATCAGGCCGAGAAAAACGGAAAAGTCACAAAAATTGAAAATAAACTAATTGGTTTTTGTGTGGTAGACCTGTTTTTCCAAGAGCCTGTTGGACTGAATAAGATTTTCTCCAACATGTATGCCGATTTCATGAACATCAAAATTCTCGGTGCCGGAAAATACCAAGTAGTCGCACCTGATAAAAAGACAACTGTATACAGTTATCAGAACGGCCAATTAATGACGGTAGAATCAGACACACCATTGGGCAAGGTTGTTTCCCGAAGGATTTGAAAATGGAATAAATAGTCAGGTATAGAATATCGAATTCATTCCTCGCGAACCCTCGTGCCCTCGCGGTTAATCCCTCCCCACTCATTCCCTCATTCCCTCATTCTATCATTCTATCATTCACTTATTCCCTCCCTCCCTCCTTCACGCTGATTTAACATTTCCACCCCAATTTCCTCTCCTCCTATCAGTACCTTTGCGCATTTTCCACCCTTTTTCCATTACTACTGAACCGTTTTAGTTCAAAATTGTTATGGAGGAAAGCAACACTCGTTATGAAACACTTATTGATAAAGACTTTTTTCCTTTTTTCCCTGGTAGTATTTTTTAGTTCCGACCTATATGCGCAACAAAAATTCACTATAAGTGGTACCATTAAAGACAGTCAAACAGGCGAATCGCTGATTGGCGCCGCTGTGCAGATAGAAGATAAGCTAAAATCTGGCGTAACCACCAATGATTATGGTTTCTACTCGCTCTCCTTACCCAAAGGCAAATACGTCATCAAACTGAATTATGTTGGTTATATAGAACAAAAAATAACCCTTGTTTTAGACAGTTCTATTGTGCTCGATTGGAAAATGGAAAGCAGAAAAACATTGACAGAAGTTATCGTATCATCTAAAAGAAAAGACGATAACCTTACCAAAGCCACGATGGGTACGGAAGTTTTGAATATGAAAGACATTTCAAAAGTGCCCGTGATCTTTGGTGAAAAAGACCTGTTAAAAACCATTCAGTTATTGCCCGGCGTTAAATCGGCCGGTGAAGGTAGCAGCGGGTTTTATGTGAGAGGAGGTTCTGCCGATCAAAACCTGATTCTATTGGATGAAGCACCTGTTTATAACGCCTCCCATTTATTGGGTTTCTTCAGCACTTTTAATAGCGATGCTGTGAAAGATGCTACTATTATAAAAGGTAATAGTCCTACCCAATACGGTGGCCGACTGTCTTCTGTATTAGATGTAAAAATGAAAGAAGGGAATAACAAGGATTTTAATGTGAGTGGCGGACTGGGATTGATCAGTAGCCGGGTGAGCATTGAGGGACCGATTGAAAAAGAAAAATCATCTTTTATCGTATCCGGCAGACGCACCTATGCCGATGTTTTTTTAGTAGCAGCTCCCGATTTTAAAGACAATGTTCTTTATTTCTATGATGTAAATACCAAAGCCAATTTTAAGATTAACGATAAAAACAGATTGTATCTGTCGGGGTATTTTGGAAGAGATGTACTTTCTTTCAGCAATAGCTTTGGTATCGACTGGGGAAATAGCACTGGTACACTTCGCTGGAACAATATTGTGAATTCAAAACTGTTTTCCAATACCTCGCTTATTTATAGCAAGTACAACTATAATATCAAGATCAAGAATGGGGAAACGGATTTTAATATCAATTCAAATATCCGCGACTGGAACCTGAAACAGGATTTTTCTTATTACCTCAATCCAAAGAATGCCATTCGTTTTGGCGTTAATTTTATTCACCACAATATAGCGCCTAGTACATTTACTGGTACCGTAAACAATAGCTTAAGCAAAGAAGGCAGACAATCCTTAGAAAATGCCTTATATATCAACAATAATTATAAGGCAAGCGATGTGCTCACTTTAGATTATGGTATCAGACTATCTGCTTATACCCTGTTGGGTGGTGCTACCTATAATATCTATAACAAAGGCGTTAAAACAGAAAGTATTGTTTTAGCCAAAGGCGTTGCGGGGAAAACCTATTATAACCTGGAACCCAGACTAACCGCTAATTACCGCATCAATGATGTTAGCAGTATCAAAGCCGGTATTGCGCGTAACACACAGCATCTGCACCTCTTAAGTAATTCAACCGCATCCAACCCCACCGATCAGTGGATTGGTAATTCTTACAATATCAAACCCGAAATAGCCGATCAGATCAGCCTGGGATATTCAAAAAACTTTAGCGATAATAATTATGAATTAGGCGTAGAAGTTTATTATAAGAACTTGCAAAACCAGGTAGATTATAAAGAAGCAGCCGACGTAAATACAGCACCGGATGTTGAGAGCGAATTACTTTTCGGAAAAGGAAGAGCTTATGGTTTAGAGATCATTGCCAAGAAGAAATCAGGAGCCCTTACAGGTTGGATCAGCTATACCTTATCAAAATCAGAACGTTTAATTGAAGGCATTAATAATAACAATTGGTACAATGCCAAACAAGACCGTACGCATGATATTGCGATAGTGGGTATTTACCAGCTTACACCTAAATGGTCGTTTTCAAGTGTGTTTGTGTATAATACGGGCAATGCTGTTACATTCCCAACCGGTAAGTATAATGTAGGTGGACAAACCCTATTTCAATACAGTAACCGTAATGCCAACCGGATGCCCAATAATCACCGGTTAGATTTTAGTGCTACCTATGAAAGACCCAAAAAGGGCCGCTACCAAAGCACTTGGAATTTTAGTTTGTACAATGTATATGGCCGCGAAAACGCCTACAGCATTAGCTTCCAGGACGATCCGAATGATGCTACCAAAACGCAGTCGGAGCAAACGGCATTATTCAGATGGGTGCCCAGTGTGACTTACAATTTTAAATTTTAATTCTTTAGAGATGAGATCTATACTAACATTTATACTTTTTGCAACGCTGTTTACCAGTTGTAAAAAAGTGATTCAATTGGATTTGAGCAATAACGCAGACAAGCTGATCATAGAAGGCAATATCACCAATCAGGCAGGACCTTATATTGTTAAGTTAACCAAATCGGTAAATTTTAATGACCCCAATACTTTTCCTCCGATAACCGGCGCCCTGGTAATTATTTCAGACAATCTTAACCAGCGTGATACCTTAAAATATAGTGGCAATGGCAACTATACCACCAATAAACTAATAGGTGTTGAAGGCAGAACTTATTCATTAAGTGTAGTGGCAGAAGGAAAAAATTATTCGGCACAAAGCACCATGCCAACCAAGGTAAATCTGGATAGTTTGCGATTGGTTTATACGATCGTTAATGCCAAAGATGTCATTAATGTAACCCCTGTCTACTTAGATCCCTTGGCTTTGGGCAATAGTTACCGTTTTATTCAGAAGATCAATAATAAATTGGATGAAACCTATTATGCCTTCAATGATAATTTAAACAATGGCTTAGCCAATCAACGTCCACTGCGTAGTGGTGATCCTGATCTTGAATTGATCAAGGGAGATATTGTGCAAATTGAAATGCAGTGTATCACTCAAGATACCTATACCTATTTTTATTCCTTATCGCAACAAACCCGTGGCGGCTTTGGCGGCGGTTCTGCACCGGCAAATCCACCCAATAATATCAAGGGTGATGCATTGGGACTTTTTTCTGCACATACCTCACAAACAAAAACGGTGGTGGTTAGATAATCCCCTCCCCTCCCCCCCCGGCTCTGAAGAGCCGGGCTAAGATGGTAACATTTAAATTGTTATATCTATATTATTCTTGCATCGCTATGAAAGGTGATGCTTGGATTTAAATCATCATTCGGGGTTACCGTATTTTAGGCAAAGCACTCTGAAGATCGAGGCTAGGGATTAAAACATTATACGGGGTTACTGTATTTTGAGCTATGCGCTCTTCAGCGCGAGACAATGATTTAAAAAAAATTCCGGTTTTGTTCTCCATCTTAGCCCTGCTCTTCAGAGCAGGGAAAATGGTTATTGATTTTTATTGGGAGGGGACTTTAGTCCCCCGAGGGCCTACGCTATAAAAAAAAATTATCATTCCATTGTTCCATATCTAAATTCCAACACCATCTTGTTTTCAATTCTTTCTCCGAACTTGCAGCCACAAAACATTTCATGAAAAAATTATTATTCATCAGCCTTCTTCTTTCGAACTATATTTTATTATCGGCACAAAATCCTTTACCCACACGCTGGAAAGCTTATCTGGTAAGGCAAGACAGCATTCCGGTGATCTTTACTTTACAATCCGGCAAAGAAAATGGGAAAACAGTTTTGTATATACCTAATTCAACAGAAACCATTACAATCAAGGAGGTAAGGGTAACAAAAGACTCCGTCAATTTTTCTATGCCTGTATTTGAATCTTCTTTTCTTAGCAAAAGAAATGCAGATGGCAGTTTAACGGGTGGCTGGACAAAAGGAACAGGGACCGGTTTTCAAGTTTGGCCTTTTTATGCTTATCCTGAAAAACAAGGGCAGACATCAGCAAAAAGTGTTTCTGCCAAAGCCAATCTTAGCGGCAAATGGGATATCACCATCACGCGACCCAATGGCACCTTACGCAAAGCGGTTGGTGTTTTTAATCAGCAGCAAGAAAAAGTCAGCGGTAGCTTTTTAACACCTAGTGGCGATTACCGTTATTTAAAAGGAGCTGTAACAGGCGATTCTCTTCGGCTCTATACTTTTGATGGTTCTCATGCATTTGTGATCACGGCTAAAGTCGACGACAATAACCAACTTTCCGGTGGCATGTTTTATTCGGGCAATAATGGAAAAGAAAAATGGGTAGCAACCCGCAACGAAGCCATTCCCTTACCAGCACAGGATCAACCCACGCGATTACGTGAGGGCGAGACTTCCCTTAGTTTTCGTTTCAATGATCTCAACGGTAAATCAGTTTCAATAAGTGATGAGCGCTTTCGGAATAAAGTGGTGATTTTGCAACTCATGGGATCCTGGTGCCCCAACTGTATGGATGAAACAAAGTTCTTGAGCGAGTATTATCGAAATAATAAAAACAGGGGAGTAGAAATCATTGCACTTGCTTATGAAAACTCAACAGACCTGGAAAGATCAAAACAGAGTTTGCAAAAATTCCAAAAAACCTTCCAGGTTGCGTATCCTATGTTAATTACCGGTGCGGCCGCATCTGATGATAATAAAACCGAAAAAACCTTACCGCAATTAACCCCGATCCGCTCATTTCCTACCACTATTCTGATCGACAAAAAAGGAACAGTTCGGCAGATCAAAGGCAATTTCTATGGGCCTGGGAGTGGTCAATATTTTGAGGATTTTAAAAAGGAGTTTTATGCTTTGATGGATGGATTGTTGATGGAAAAATGATTTGAATAAATAAAGTACGCTGCCTTATTATAAACTATACCATGTTCCTTTGCCAAGACCGTTCTTATGCAAACGTTGCGATGTTACCAATGCTTCAAGATGTTTCTTCACAGTGTTTCGGTTTGCACTTGTGATAGTCACAATATCGCTGATAGTGGCCTTGCCCCTTGATTTAACTAGCTGAAGGATTTGTAGAGACAATTCGGGAAGCTGCATCAAAAGTAGATTTTCTTGTTCAACTTTTATTTCCAGACTTTGTTTTTGCTGCTGTAATGCACGCAGGAAGAAAAGCACCCATGGCTGCCAGTGAGGAGTACTGTGTTTAAGCGTGCCTTGCGTCTGGCGCAAAGCCAAATAATAAGATTCCTTATTTTGTTCAACTACTGCTTCTAGTGAACTATACGGTACATACTGATACCCATCTTTCAGCAGCAAGTATGTGGTCAATACCCTTGAGAGCCTGCCATTTCCATCTTGAAAAGGATGTATGGCCAAAAAAGCCACTATTACTATGGCGGTAATAAGCAGCGGATGCAATTTTTTACCGGTATATGCATCTACCGCCCATTCAATCAACTCACGCATCCTTATCGGCGTTTCAAACGGACTGGCTGTTTCAAAGACGATGCAGATACTTTTGCCCGAGGCATCGAAAGCCTCTATATGGTTTGGTGATTTTTTATAGTTACCCCGGTGCCAATAGTCCTTTTCGCTATACTGCAAAAGAAGGGTATGCAGTTGTTGGATATAGTTTTCTGTGAGTGGAATTTCATGATAGCGTTGGAAAAGCATGTTCATGACTTCTGAATATCCCGCCACTTCCTGTGCATCTCTCGTTTCAAATTTTTGAATCTGCAGATTGGCGAGCAAAGCCTCTACTTCTTGATCAGAAAGTTTACTTCCTTCAATACGTGTAGAAGAGCCAATACTTTCAATTGTTGCCACTTTTTTAAGAGCAGATAGCTGCTCTGGTGCAAGCTTGCCTAAAGCACGCCAAGCTCCTTTAAACTCATCAATCTCAGCAATAAGTGATAAAATTTCAGGCGTTATGGTAATCGTTTCGATAGGTGACATACCCACAAATATACCCATATATACCCAAAAAGATAAAAATATTCGTATTTATACCCATATATACCCGCAAAAATACGCCGGGATAAATAATCAGCTCCGTAGGAATACCACATGATCTAAAACGCCTGATACTTTTGCCTACAGATGAATAGCTTTTGGAAAGTTTTAAAACTTTCCAAAAGCTTTGCCTCGCGTAACCTCGTTCCTTTGCGGTTAAACCTTCGCCTAACCGCAAAAGCGCGAGGGCGCAAAGGTTCGCCGCCGTTGTAGGTGTTTTCACCAACACCCAGGCATGATATAATAAACAGAATCAATCATGATTGTTGTTGGTGAAAACACCACAGGTGTTCGGAA
>CALRVT010000029.1:0-52184 GCA_943371675.1 Chitinophaga pinensis
CTTCAGCCTAGGAGGACTTGTCCGCCGTTGCTTCAGCCTAGGAGGACTTGTCCGCCGTTGCTTCACCCTAAGAGGACTTGTCCGCCGTTGCTTCAGCCTAGGAGGACTTGTCCGCCGTTGCTTCAGCCTAGGAGGACT
The DNA here is from genome assembly GCA_943371675.1 of Chitinophaga pinensis. GTDB lineage: Bacteria > Bacteroidota > Bacteroidia > Chitinophagales > Chitinophagaceae > Sediminibacterium > Sediminibacterium pinensis_I. The sequence continues at coordinate 139 of CALRVT010000029.1, forward strand.
TGTCCGCCGAAGCTTTAGCGTAGGAGGATCCGCTGAAACTTCAACGCATGCGGAGAAATTTATGAGCATATATACTTAGTAAAAACCGCAATCCCAAGTTCATATGTATTGCCAATCTTATATTCTTTAAACTTTATAAAGAGCATGTAAACCTTAATGGATCTTGCTTTTACTGTTAGAGGAGGTCTATAAAAAACTAAAGCTGGTTTCATCACCAACACGAGTTTGGGAGAGGAGGAACCAGCTATCGGATGACAAATATACACTAAAAATTCATTGGCATATTATTCAAACATTTTATCTAAAGAATTAAACATTACCATCCCACATAAGAAGGCGGTTTAATCCCTTTCAACCTTAAATACACCAGTATTTGTGCACGATGATGTGTTTGGTGATCGCTCAATAAATTAATTATCTGTAATTTATTCATTTGGCCGGCAAAAAAACTAACCGAATCGGCTAGATTCTTTATTTCAAATTTGTTTAAAGCATCCAAAGAAAAATCATAAGCTTTGTTAAGAACGCCTATAATATCAGCTTTGCTAATCAATTTTGCATCTTCCTTACTAATCGGATTTTTTTGTGTACTTAAGTAAGCAGAACTCAGCCAACCCATATTTGCCGATAAATGAAGTAGTTGTGCACCAAAGCTCATTTCATCAGGCGAAGGTTTAAATGCGTAGTGTTCTTCGGGCATTAGATTGGCTACTTGTAAGGTGTATTCTTTTGAATGCTGTAACTTTTTTATGGCAGCATCTACAAATACAGATTCTATTTTTTGAGCCGATAAAGGCATTGAAAATAAAAGTGCAACAATAAAACTCATATAGGGATAACGCATAATTATGGTTTTCACTAAAGATACAAGTGCGCAGAACATTTGCCAATTGCCTTTTCTTCGTTCAAAATTGCACTTTAATATTTTTGAAATGGACAACCTAAGCTTGAAAAGATATTAGGACAGAAGTAATTATTCGAAGTAACCAAAGAGAATATCGAATGTCGAACAAGGACTTGCCCGCCAAAGCTTCAGCGTAGGTGGGCTCGTCCGCCGAATCTTCAGAGAAGGAGGACTCGCCCGCCGAAGCTTTAGCGCAGGAGGGACTCGCCCGCCGAAGTTTTAGCGCAGGAGGGACTCGCCCGCCGAAGCTTTAGCGCAGGAGGGACTTCCAAAGCTACAACGAATGAGAAACACCCAGCTCCCTCATTCTATCACCCACTCATTCTATCATCCACTCATTCTTTCATCCACTCATTCTTTCCTCACACTCTCCTCATTTAAGTTTACCTTACACAAACCCAACGTTCTTAAATGGCTCTTCATGGATTTTATTGATTATTATAAGGTTTTAGGAATTGAGAAAAATGCCACAGAAGACGACATTAAAAAAGCATATCGAAAATTAGCACGAAAATTTCACCCCGATCTTAATCCCAACGATAAAAACGCGCATAAGAATTTTCAACAGATCAACGAAGCCAATGAAGTTTTGAGCGATCCGGAGAAAAGGAAAAAATATGATCAATACGGAAAAGACTGGCAACATGCTGATCAATTTGAGCAACAAAAAAAATCGAGGGCCCATTCTTCAACACAAGGCGAACAATATTTTTCGGATGATGATGGCGATTTCTCCAGCTTTTTTAATTCCATGTTTGGTGCGGGCGGTAGAACTTCGCAAACAAAATTCAGAGGACAGGATTATAATGCCGAACTACGTTTGAATTTAACGGATGCCATGAAAACGCATCCACAAATTTTAACTGTTAATGGGAAAGACATTCGCATCACCATTCCATCGGGTATAGAGAATGGTCAGGTGATCAAACTCAAAGGTTATGGCGCGCCTGGCAGTAATGGTGGGCCTGCAGGTGATCTCTATATCACATTTGTTATTGCACCACATCCGGTATTCAAACGTTTGGGGAATGACCTCTACACTTCTACTCCAATTGATCTGTATACCGCTTTGTTGGGTGGCGAAACGATCATTGATACATTGGAAGGTAAATTAAAATTGAAAGTAGCAGAGGGAACAAAGCCCGGATCGAAGATCAGGTTAAAAGGAAAGGGATTTCCGGTGTACAAAAAAGAAGGAGAAAAAGGAGACTTGTTCATTACATATGAAGTAACCCTACCAACAAACCTTACCGAACAACAGAAAACACTTTTTGAAGAATTAAGAAAACTTTCCTAAAACTATTTGTATGCATACAGAAGAATGGATTGCCGCCAAAGAATTTTGCAAGTATCACCAGATCGAGCTATCCTTTATTTTTTCCTTACAGGAATTCGGTCTCATTGAGCTTTCCACTGTTGAAGAAGAAATCTGTATCCCTACAGATCAGCTAAAACACGTAGAACAATTAGCCCTTATGCACCACGAAATGGATATTAACCTAGAAGGCATCGAAGCCATCACACACCTGCTACAACAAATAGAAAATATGCAACAGAAAATTGTGGTGTTGCATAATAGATTGGAGGTTTATGAAAGTAGATAAGAGTGTGAATATTGAATATTGAACAAGGACTCGCCCGCCGAAGCTTCAACGCAGGAGGGATGTCGAATGATGAAGAACTTTCTTTCTTTCTTGCCTGCCTGCCTGCCTGTCCGCCGTAGCTTCAGCAAAGGAGGACCCGCCGTAGCTTCAGCAAAGGAGGACCCACCGTAGCTTCAGCAAAGGAGGACCCGCCGTAGCTTCAGCGCAGGAGGATCCGCCGAGTCCTCAGTGAAGGAAGACTAAGTATTTATACTAGGTATTAATCCCTAGGCTTTGAAGATTGATGTTTGCTAACAAGTAACATTACGTTTAATAGTTACATTTGAATATGAGCAATATTAAATTATTCGAGAGCAAACAAATACGAACAGTTTGGAACGAACCAGACCAAAAATGGTATTTCGTTGTAGCCGATGTTGTGCAGGTGTTAACTGATACACCCAATGCTTCTGACTATATTAAGAAAATGCGTAAAAGGGACGAACAGCTTTCAAAAGGGTGGGGACAACTTGTCACCCCCCTTTTGATTGATACAACTGGCGGTAAACAAAAGCTGAATAGTGCCAGTGCACAAGGACTTTTAAGAATCATTCAATCAATTCCTTCTCCCAAAGCAGAACCGTTTAAACTATGGTTAGCACAAGTAGGCTCTGACAGATTAGATGAAATTGAAAACCCTGAATTGGCTTCACAACGAACCAGAGAACTCTACAAACTTAAAGGTTATCCTAACGATTGGATTGAAAAACGAATGCGTAGTATTGCTATTCGTGAAGAATTAACAGATGAATGGAAAGTGAGAGGAGTAAAAGAGCAAAAAGAATATGCAATACTTACAGCAGAAATTTCAAAAGCTACATTTGGTTTGACACCAATTGAATACAAGAAAATAAAAGGGCTTAAAAGCCAAAATCTCCGCGACCATATGAACGACCTTGAATTAATTTTTTCAATGTTAGGAGAAGCTTCAACAACTGCAATTGTAAAAACAAGAAAACCAACTGGTTTTATTGAAAATAAAAAAGTTGCTAAGCAAGGCGGATCGGTTGCTGGAAAAGCTAGACAAGACCTTGAAAAGAAAACTGGGAAAAAGATAGTTTCATCGGAAAATTATTTGCCTGAATCAAAAAAGAGTAAAAAACTTAATAATGGCAATAAGAAATAACCAACCACAAAGCAACATATTTGGAAGGCATACAAACGAAGACATAGTTTAACCTAGACGCATTACATGGGATTTGCCCAAAAAGAGGTAAACGGATTTAAATTCTAAAACTATGGGATACATAAAAGAACCTGCAGGCATTGACTTTGTTGTTGATCCAAAACCAGTGACAATTGCGGATAGAAAAAAAATCAGCGAAATAATTGCACATTACAAAGCAACAGGCAAAAAAACTGCTATGTTAAAATTTACTAAAACAAAACGTTTAACAAGTACTAATGGAAAAAAAGTAGTTGCCTAAAATAATTTTTAATAACCCCAAACCCCAAACCCCAAACTGCCCCCCTTACATCTCAAACTTATACCCCACCCCCTTCACTGTTGTGATACAATCCACACCCATCTTCTGGCGTACTTTGCGGATATGAACGTCGATGGTGCGGTCGCCCACAATTACGTCGTTGCCCCAAACCTGTGAGAGAATTTCGTTGCGTAAGAAAACCCTTCCCGGGCGGGAAGCGAGGAGATAAATGAGTTCAAATTCTTTTTTGGCAAGGATCACTTCCTTATCATCGATGGTAACTAAAAACTTTACCGGGTCGATATTGATATTACCGAGTTGAATTCCCTTGCCACCACCATCTTTCTGGTTATTGGTTCTGCGGAATAAGGCGTTTACGCGGCTAACAAGTACTTTCGGACTGATAGGCTTGCTCACATAATCATCCGCGCCGGTTTCCAGTCCTTTTATCTGTGATGCTTCATCGCTTAAAGCGGTGAGGAAGATGATCAATGTGTCCTGGAAAAGGGTTTGTGCGCGTAAGATCTGACAAACTTCTACCCCTGTTTTTTTGGGCATCATGATATCGAGGATGATCAGATCGGGCTGCAGTTGTTTGGCTCTTTCAATGGCTTCATTGCCATCTTTGGCTGTATAAATCTCATAACCTTCCTTCCCCAGGTTATAACTCACAATTTCTAATATATCCGGTTCGTCGTCTGCTATTAAAATCTTCTTCTGTTTGACTTCCATGTTAACCTAATGTTTACACAAAATTAATTTTAATGCGCCGCATTAAGGGCTTTTGGCCCTATTATGTTATTGTTAACTGCAAAATGCCAGAAATGCTTGTCTTGATGTAAATGAACCTATTTTTGCCGGGGATATGAAAATAAAGCAAATATGTACCAGCCTGGTGGCACTACTGATGAGTCTTACGCTCTTAGCGCAGGTTGAAATACCTATGCCCGCTATTGCGGATGCCCGGGTTTACCACCACGAGCAGATCATCAGTTCTTTAAAAAGAATTGCCAAACTGGATAAACAAACTGATACCCTGTTTGCGGTTACCAAACAAACCCAATTGGATCTTGCCATTAACCGAAGCATAAACATACGTATCCATAACATGCGTGCTTTGGTGGAGGGCAGTGCTTCGCTCAATGATAATGCCAAGTTTAAATGGTTGCGCGGGATCAATGAAATGCTTACGGGGTTTATCACATCTTACCGTGTAGGTAAAATTGCAGGTTCTCTGTATCCTGCATTGGTAAAAGCCTATGAAGACGCCATGAAAGCAGAAGTGGCGCAGGCTTCCATGCAATCTGTGATCGCCGCAAATGAACCGGAAGTAGGTGATATACTGATCGATAATTTTGCTTTGAAAGATAATAGCGGCATCAAAATATGCAGAGAGATCATTGTACTAAAAAACTGTCAGCGCCATCCGGAAATGATCCTGGATATCCTAACCAAATACCCTGATAACCGTTATGCCGATAGCCTGATTAGCAAAGCTGCTGTTCAAGATCCCGAAAAGACCTACACTTATGCATCCGTGCCAAATGCCCTGGGGCGAAGGATCCTGGCTTCTTCAGATCCATTGGTACAGATCATTGGCAAACTATCCCTGATGCAAACAGGAAGAATGTATTTTCCTTTCCTGGATAATCTCTACCGTAAAAAAATCACCATCGATTCTATCCAGCCATTGGTTAGTAATGACTCTACTCCAGGCTATTACAAACTATTGGTGCAAACAAGAATTGATTATGCGGCAAGGATGCAGAAAGGAGATACACCGATGGGCGTATTGGCGCTCACCAACCGTTTAAAAGCCAAAGGGGTGGAAATTTTTATTAATGAGATCAATGCCCTGCATGATGAAAGAAATGAAAATGTCCGATTTAAAAAACTAGAAGGATTAACCGCGCAGGACCTCTATTACCTGGCTGTGATAGGAGAAGAAGAAATGTATACGTCCAGCTTTGTGGTAGGGGTGTATCCGCGTATTTTTCAACGCATGGCCATACCAAGATCTGATAGCCTGCTACTTTTATTGCACCACGATTTTTACCGGAAGTTCATAAAAATGTGTGCTGCATACAATACCCTGGATAATTTTTTGGGCAGGATGGAAAAGTCCAGCGCCGAAAACCTGATGCGCAGGTTTGTTAGTGGACTGGAAAACAATAAAACCCTGGAAGATGCGGTGGATGTGGCCGATTCTTATGCAAGCATCTATAACAAAGACCTCCGAAAGCTAATACTGGCGCAGGTTCAGGCAAATCTTGCTTTTAATACCCGTAAGAAGCATAAAAATGGAATGGTGATCTATGATCTGCTGAACAGTCTTTTTTTATCGATGGATTCTACCAATAAAATGGATGTGGCAGCACTATATGGCATTGATCCGGTATACCAGATGCCTAGAAAAAATTTACAGGATGCAAATGGAAGGGTGATCATACAGCAATTCTCTTATGGCGATAAGGATGCCACGGTTTATTTCAGTGCCTTCATTAACAGGTTCAGTAATGCCAATTGGAAAATCATCCGCAAACCCAATTGGGTAGAGATCAATTCTGCCAGAGGTGCACCCGTTACCATTTATGCCAACCTGCCTTTGGATGAAACACAGGAACTGGATATCCTGGCACAGGATAGCCTAATCAGTTACCTGGATGATAATGGCATTGCACCGGGCATTGTTATTCACCGCGGACATAGTTATTATTTACAGGAAACGATCGACCGATTAGCTTCTTCCGCAAAAATTGTATTGCTCGGTAGCTGCGGTGGCTACCAGAAATTGAATGATATTTTAGCGATCTGTCCGGCCGCACAAATCATTTCTTCCAAGCAGGTGGCTGCCGGTGTGGTTAACCAAATATTGATTGATGCCATCACCGAAAGACTGCGTTTGGGCAAGGACCTCAATTGGGAGGAGCTCTGGAAATCAGTACAGGTAAGGGTTGGGGCCAATTACCGTGATAAATTCGACGATTATATACCACCCCATAAAAACCTCGGTGCTATATTTATCATGGCCTATAATAAAATAATAGGTTCAAAAAAATAATCCCTCTGCGTAAACTCTGCGCTCTTCGTGCCTCTGCGGTTGGTAGAATTTTTTTTCACCGCAGAGCCGCTGAGAACGCGGAGGTTTCGCAGAGAGTTTTGTATGGTATCTTTATTCTTATTACTGCAAAAAAGGATTATTCCTTTTCTCATGACCAATCGTTGTTGGCATTCCATGCCCCGGATACACCACCACTTCATCCGGTAAAACAAATAATTGCTCACGAATAGAGTTTAATAAAGTTTGATGATCGCCGCCTGGTAAATCTGTTCTGCCAATACTTTCTCTAAAAAGTACATCCCCGGCAATCAGGAATTGTTGCTTTTCGCAATAAAAACTAATGCTTCCCGGAGAATGTCCGGGGGTGAGGATCACTTTCAGTTCATCTTCTCCCAAAACTACCAGGTCGCCATGCTGCAGAAAATGTAGCGGTCCCTGGTAATTATCGAATGGTAGCCCCCATTTTTCGCCCGATAAAGGTGCGAGGGATAGCATTCTTTCTTCATCCGGATGAAGCCATAGCTCCAGTCCCCAGGTTTCGTGCACCCAACGGTTGCCAAAAACATGGTCCAGGTGGCAATGGGTATTCAGCAACCTTTCCGGAATTAAACCCGTATCTTCTAAAAACTTTTTTAACTTTTCCTGTTCAGCACTGAAGTAACATCCTGTATCTATTATGATAGCTTTGCCTAGTTCGTTGTACAATACATAGGTATTTTCCTGAATGGGGCTGAAGGTGAAATATTTGACTTGGAGCATAATGGTATTTTTACCTGCTTTTAATGGTAAATGACTAATTTTAAAACACTAAAGTTCGGATATGCAATTGAATCGAATCGCCAAATGGATGGTTTTTGCCGTTTTTCTTTTTCCATTTCTTGGCCAGGCACAGGTAAACACGGTGGAGTTTGGTAAAAACAGGGTACAGCATAAGAAGTTTATCTGGAAGTTTTACCAGTCGCCCAACTTTAATACCTATACCAACCAGGGTGGCGTAGAGCTGGGCAAATTTGTGGCCCAGGTAGCAGAAGGTGAACTGCGTTCTATTGAAAATTTTATAGAATACTCATTACAGCGCAGGGCCAATATTGTGGTGTACAATAGTTATGATGATTATAAAAGCAGCAATATTGGTTTAGGCTCTGATTGGCAGAATTCGGGTGGATTAACCAAATTGGTGAATAATAAACTGGTGGTTTATTTTGATGGTAACCACGAACACCTGAAAAAACAAATCAGAGAAGGCATTGCCAAAGTACTAACTGATAATTTATTGTTTGGAGATGATATTGGCGAATTTGCTAGCAACCAGGCATTACTGGATCTGCCCAAATGGTTGATAGATGGCTATGTATCTTATGCCGCAGAACCCTGGAGCACAGCAAAAGATGATGAACTTAAGAGTGCCATTTTAGGGGGCAGTTATGGTTCATTTAAACAGTTTGCCTTTGAAAAGCCTTTACTGGCAGGACATGCATTCTGGTATTATATCGGTGAAAGATATCGTAAAGAAAATATCACTTATCTCTTATACCTCGCCAGAATTTATAAGAACCTGAACAATGCCTGTTTGCGTGTTTGTAAGAAAAAGTTCAAAGATGTACTGAACGATTTTATGCAATATGAACAGGAGATCTATGCAAAAGATATCCGTCAGCGCAGAAACCAACCCAAGGGACAATTGAATGTATCTGAAGATATTTCTAAGAATGATTATTTCCGTTTTCAGGCAAACCCGAACCCCAGAAGTACTACCTATGGGGTGGTACAGTTTCGCAAAGGGCAATACAGCGTTAAGCTGATGGAAAATTTTTATGATGCTAAAACCTTGCTGAAGATTGGCGTGAGAACCAATTTGGGAGATATCAATCCTAATTACCCCATACTTGCCTGGGATGGTAAGGGCACACGTTTATTGGTAGTTTACTGGGAGAATGGCAAGGCCAAAATGTTTGTGTACGATATACTGGCTAAGTTTAAAAGATACAAACAAGAGATCACAGGCTTCGACCAGATCCTGGATGCCACATTTATGCTGGATGCCAATTCTCTTTTATTGAGTGCTGTTAAGAATGGTCATACAGATATTTATACGTATAAAATAGAAGAGCAGAAAGCAACACAGATCACCAATGATGTGTATGATGATTTGGATCCAACCTTTGTTGCATTCCCTAATAAGACCGGAATTATTTTTGCTTCTAACAGACCCAATCCTGATGCACCCGATGCTGATACGGCTTTGCCCAGTAAGAACAAGTACAATATTTTCATGGTTGACATTCTCAACGACAGTAAGAAAAAACAATTGACCCAGCTCACGAATGTTAAGCAGGGTAATGCGCGCTTTCCCATGCAATACAATACCAATCACTTTACCTATGTATCGGATGAAAACGGTATAGGTAACCGATGGGCGGGCTTTTTTGCAACACAAAGAAATGGATTGGATACCCTGTATTATATAGGTGATGAACTCTTGCGTAATCCTTCCATGAAAGAATTTGATTCTACTTTAACGGCCTGGCAAAAACAGGAACCGGATAGTGTGAGCTATTTCCAGGTGTACAAGGATTCTACTTATACTTTCCCTATCACCAATTACCAGAGTACTTTATTAGAAACAAGAATAGCAGGTAATAACGGATTGGTAAGTGAAGTAAGAAGAGAAGGTGATTACAAATTCTTGTACAAATTAAAAGTAGATGAGCAGGCATTGACCAAAAGAAATGTTAGTGCCAGGCCAACAGAGTACATCAAAAAATTAACGGCAGAACAAAGAGCCGCAGATGGCAAAGCCATTATTTATAATAAAAAAGCAGAATCGGATACAACTAAAAAATCGAAAGATTTTTTCCAGAATGAATTTGCCGATGAAAAGCCCGATAGTTCCGCATTGGCCATTCAAAAAACAATGCCGGGAATAGGAGACAGGGCTTCCGTTTTAAGCAAATCAAAATTATACGATTACAGGCTAAAGTTCAGTTCTGATTATGTGTTAACAGGGTTCACCAATAATATCCTGATCAATCGTTACCAGCCTTATGGTGGTGGCCAGGGTCCTATTCAATTGAACAATGGATCTGATTTTAATTTTACATTCCGTGTAGGTGTAAGTGATCTGATGGAAGATGTAAAATTTGTAGGTGGGGTACGTTTTGGTACAAACTTGAGTGATAAGGATGTATTCTTTACTTACCAGAATCTGCGTAAAAAAATTGACTGGGGTCTTACCTATTACAGAAGCAATGTGAGCAATTTCTTTGCTACCAGTTTCAATACTATGCTCTATACCAGTTTGTATCAGGCCAATTTCACTTTTCCTTTAAATGAAGTAAAAAGTTTCAGGGCAACAGTTGGTTTAAGAACAGACAGGGGTGTACTTCGTTCTTATGATAACAATTCTGGTCTGCCAGATCCTAATGCTTTAAAATATCCGGATACGCTTAGCAGGTATTATGTATCAAGACTGGAATATGTACACGACAATACCATTAATCCAACACAGAATATCTGGGTAGGCTTGCGATACAAAATTTATTTTGATATCAATATGCCTTCGGCGAATACAGGCTTCAATAAAGCCACCTTCAACCTGGGTTTTGATGGAAGGATCTATCATAAGATCTATCGCAACTTTATCTGGGCAGGAAGAGCGGCGGGCGATTTCTCCTGGGGTGGTCAGAAAATTCTCTATTACTTAGGCGGTGTAGATGGATGGGTGGGCCCACAATTCAACAAGAACCAACCGGCAGCCGATCAAACTTATGCATTTCAGTCATTAACGCTTAATATGCGCGGCTATAACCAAAATATTGCCAATGGTAATAATGCAGTGGTGATCAATAGTGAATTCAGGTTCCCGGTATTTCAAACACTGATCAATAAGCCCATCAATAATGCCTTCCTGCGTAATTTTCAGGTGGTACAATTCCTTGACCTGGGCTCTGCCTGGAATGGCAAGTACAATGGTATCACCAGACCTAATGTAGTTTACACACAAAACAATTCACCGGTATTGGTGCGTGTAGATGCAGGTGGATTGGGACCTTTTGCAGGTGGTTATGGATTTGGTGTGAGAAGTACACTGCTTGGTTATTTTATGAAGTTGGATACTGCCTGGCCGATGAAGGGCATATTTGTTGGCAAGCCTATTTGGTATTTTGCACTGGGCTTCGATTTCTAAAAAAAAAATCTATTGCATAAAAAAAGGCAAACAAAATGGTTGCCTTTTTTTATGCTGTTATGCGGCTTCTTCCTTTCTAAGTTTGGGTAAATTTTTCAGTGTAAAATATATGATGCCCAGCATGATGGCAAATAATAGTGTGAACACCCACAGTTTTGCATAATTCTGCGGAATCAAAATATGTTTAGCAGATGTGTACACCAGTGTTTGCGGATCTTTTACAATATCCCAACTATTGAAGCGCAGAAACCTGCCAATAAAAATTCCATAGCTACAAAGCAATAAACTGGCTATCTCACAAACAAATACCCAGCTAGATTTCAGGTGCCGGCTTAAAAATTTTTCAATATTGAAAAGTGATGCCATGCCCAGTATCAGGCCATTCCATGCAAAAGAGATCACCAGTATCAGGTCATACCAAAAAGGTACCGGCAACCTCATTTCATAATGAAAAATATCGGTGATGATATAGGGTGCATTAGGAAAGAATAAGAGCCAAAGACCGATGAGTAGTAATGCAACGAAATCCAGTTTTTTCCACCTAAGTAATTGCGTACTGATCACATAGGGAATGGCTGCCAGAAAACTATTCCAGGGGTAGAAACTGTATTCCACACCTGGAGAATAAAGGTAACGGACCACTAAAAGCAACAAAGAAAAACTCAGTGAGAGCAAAAGCATCTTGCTGGTAACAGATATGGATATTTTCATGTGATCTCAGGATTTTAGAATATTAAAAAAATGCTACCATACCTCTGCGAAACCTCTGCCCCTCTGCGACTCTGCGGTAAAAAAAAACACCTATTAACCGCAGAGCCGCAGGGAACGGGGAGGTTACGCAGAGTTTTTTTATAAAATGATCTTGCATATTTTAGGCAAGAACAGCATCAACCCAATGATCACCGCAATGATCACACACCATAAAACCGCTGATGCTGCTACATCTTTGGCAATTTTGATGAGGGGATGGGGCTGACTATCAACTGCATCACAGAGTTTTTCTAATGCGTGGTTCATCATCTCCATACCTATCACCATGGCAACACAGAGTAAAATAATACACCATTCTGTTAGGGAAATACTAAAATAAAAACCAGCAGCAGTAACCAATACTGTTATCCATAAATGAATATTACCATTCCTGTCGTACTTAAAAAATTGGTGCATACCGGCAAAAGCATAGCGGAATGCTTTGAATAAGCTATTCATGTTATTTTTTTTGAGCAGTAGTGATTGGTAATACTATAGAATCCTTGATCGATCCATCAATTTGCCATATCAGACTCAGAAATTACTTCTTCTTTTAAAACAGGTTCCCTCAATTCAATAGGTCTAGATGTGCGTTTGCGTAATTGCATGTTAAGCAGTTCTACACTAAAAGAAAAAGCCATAGCAAAATAAACATAGTTCTTTAAATGAAGGTCGTGGGTACGCACATTATCCCAGCCTTCTACCAGTAATACAAAACCGATCATCACCAAAAATGACAAAGCCAACATTTTTAAGGTAGGGTGCTTATGTATAAAAGATGAGATCTTAGCACTAAACAGAAACATAACGATCATGGCGATCACAACAGCCGCGATCATTACTTCCAGTCTTTTGGCTGTTCCTCCCGCAGTGATAATACTATCAAAACTAAATACAATATCGATCAGCATGATCTGTACCACCGCCTGTCCAAAACTAATCTGTTTTTGTTTGATGCCTGCCGCTTCATCCGCTTCACCTTCCAGTTTGTGGTGAATTTCTTTTACGGTTTTATAGATCAGAAACAAACCGCCTGCAAGCATTACCAAACTGGCAAGATCAAAACCTTTTCCAAATATTGTGAAAACAGAAATGCCTTTTTGCGACAGTAACCAACTCAATCCAAATAATAAAACAGATCTTGATAGGATCCCAGTGATCATCCAGGTAATTCTTGCTTTGGGCTGTAAGGCAACAGGCAAGCGGTTCATGATGATACTAACAAAGATCACATTATCAATACCCAGCACTACTTCTAAAATTACCAGAACTAAAAAGCTGATACCATTTTCTGAAGTAAACAATGATTCCATTTGAATTGATTTTTTATTTAATTGATTGATTCCATGCTGATGCAGCAAGATAAGAACAGATATTTTTAACGATGGCCGGACCTTCATACACAAAGCCTGTCCACACTTGCACCAGTGAAGCGCCTGCTTTTAGTTTTTCTGCTGCATCCATACCATTAAAGATCCCGCCACTGGCTATGATTGGAATGCTTCCTTTTGTTTGTTCGGAGAGGTATGCTACCACTTCGGTAGACCTTTCACGAACAGGTAAACCACTTAGGCCGCCGGCACCGATAGCCTGGAGTTTGGAGTCTGGCGTCTGGAGTTTTTCGCGACTGATCGTTGTATTGGTAGCTACCAGTCCATCCAGCTTAAGTTCCAGAGCCAGCGACACGATATCATCCAACTGTTCCTTGTTCAGGTCTGGTGCTATTTTAAGCAATAAGGGTTTTTGTTTTTTCTGCGATTGGTTGCTGTTTTGCAGAACAGTAAATATTTTCCGCAGGGAATCTTTTTCCTGCAATTCACGCAGTCCCGGGGTATTGGGCGAGCTTACGTTCACCACAAAATAATCAACTACTTCGTGTAAGGATTCGAAACAAAGCAAATAATCCTTCCAGGCATCTTCATTGGCGGTGATTTTGTTTTTACCAATATTGCCACCCACAATTAGTTTGGGGTTTTGTGTTTGGGATTTGACGTTTTGCCATTTTTCGAGCCTGCTTTTTATAATGTCAGCACCAACATTATTAAAGCCCATACGATTGATGAGGGCCTTGTCTGAAGGCAGGCGAAAAAGCCTGGGTTTATCATTACCCGGCTGGGATTTAGGTGTAACTGTGCCGATTTCTACAAAGCCAAATCCCAGATTTTCTAATTCATTCAGGTAAAGCGCATTTTTATCGAAACCAGCACCCAGACCAACAGGGTTTGAAAAATGGAGACCCAATACATTTTTTTCCAGTCTGGCATCCTCGAAACAAAATGCCTTTTTGATCATGGATTCAACCGGCCCGATCTTGCAGGCGGCATGTAATGCATTCATGGAGAAATAATGCACATCTTCCGGCGGAAAACAAAAGAGCATTTCTCGGAGAAGCGGGTAGATCATGCTGCGAAGATAATGGATGAAGGGTGCTTGAAATTTGAAATTTTGGGTCTGTTTTTCTTTACTCCTGTATTAAATTATAGGATAAGCGTTAATCCTTATCCATTTTGGTTGCATAAACAACCTTTTGTCTGAATTTTTCCTACATTTGGTTACATAAAAACAGATTTTTATGCAGGAAGCTTATATAGTTGCGGGTTATAGAACCGCAGTAGCCAAAAGTAAAAGGGGTGGATTTCGTTTTTTCCGTCCCGACGATCTGGCCGTTGAAGTGATCAAAGGTCTTGTTGCTTCTGTTCCCCAATTAGATACCAAAAGGGTGGATGATGTGATCGTAGGTAATGCCGTACCTGAGGCAGAACAAGGCTTACAGTTTGGTAGGATCATTTCTGCCAGGGCTTTGGGTATTGAAGTGGCTGGACTAACTATCAACCGCTATTGTGCCAGTGGTCTGGAAAGTATTGCCATGGCAACAGCCAAGATCCGTTCGGGCATGGCAGATTGTATCATTGCCGGCGGAACGGAAAGTATGAGCCTGGTTCCTACTGCTGGCTGGAAAACAGTTCCTGCCTATTCCATCACCAGTGTGGAGCCTGATTATTATTTAAGCATGGGTTTAACGGCAGAAGCCGTTGCCAAAGAGTTTAATGTTAGCCGCGAAGACCAGGATGCTTTCGCCTACCATTCTCACCAAAAAGCCATGAAAGCCATACAGGAAGGGCATTTCAAATCAGGCATCATTCCTATAACAGTAGAAGAGACCTACCTGAATGAGAAAGGTAAAAAAGCAGTTAGAACCTATATAGTAGATACAGATGAAGGTGTGCGGGCAGATACCAATATTGAAGCATTGGGTAAACTGAAAGCTGCTTTTGCTGTGGGTGGTTCTGTAACGGCCGGTAATTCCTCACAAACCAGCGACGGTGCTGCTTTTGCCCTGGTAATGAGTGAAAGGTTGGTGGTGGAACTGGGTTTAAAACCAATAGGCCGACTGGTTAATTGTGCTTCAGCAGGTGTGCATCCAAGGATCATGGGTATTGGGCCAGTGGCCGCCATACCCAAAGTTTTGAAACAGGCTAATATGCAATTAGGCGATATTGATCTGATAGAATTGAACGAAGCTTTTGCTTCCCAATCGCTTGCGGTGATCAGGGAACTGGGCCTTAACCCGGATATCGTGAACATAAATGGCGGTGCCATTGCATTGGGTCACCCTTTGGGCTGTACCGGATGTAAACTAACTGTACAGGTATTGAACGATATGAAAAGACTGAATAAGAAATACGGCATGGTTACAGCCTGTGTGGGCGGAGGCCAGGGAATTGCCGGAATTATCGAAAATTTATAGTGGTCAATCACTTCTTAATAAGCCCTGCATTTTGCGGGGCTTATGTGTTTTGGGCCAATTGTTATATAGTTTTTGGTTATGATAATTGTCATAGGTAAAAGCCTGGTAGAAGGGTAACTTTATGTTACACACTTTAAGCCATGAAAAACATATTAGTACCCACCGACTTTTCAACTACTGCCAAAAACGCAGCACGTTATGCCTTGCAATTAGCCGAACAAATAGGGGCACCCAAAGTGATTTTTTACAATGCTTATTCCGCACCCATCATTGTAGATCCTATGGTGCCAGCCGTACAATTGCTAAATGAAGAAAACCTAAAAAAAGATAGCCAGGATGCATTGGATAAATTTAAGTTTTTTGTAAAAGCTTTTTGCCCCAAGAACTGTGAAGTAGAAACCTATTGCGAATATGCATTACTGAACAATGGTTTAAACGAAGTATGCCAAAAAACCAATTCCGAATTAATAGTGATGGGCATTACAGGCGGTGGTTTACTAACCGAAAAACTAATCGGTAGCAATACCCTTTCTGTTGCCAAACATTCTGATGTGCCTGTTATTATCGTGCCAGCCAATAGCCGTTTTACACGTATTGAGGAAGTGATGTTACTCAGCGATTTTGATAAGGCTGATGATAAAATACCCATGAATCCTGTAAGAAGGATTATTGAACTTACCAAAGCCAAATTCTTTGTTTTTAATGTAGAAAAAGAAGTGGATGAATTTGGTGTTACCTACCCTTCAAATGTATTGGGAGAGAGTTATGCGGTGCATACATTATTGCAGGATCTGAATCCCGAATACCATTTTACCAAGAACCAGCATTATATGCAGGCCATTGATGACTTTGTAAAAGAACACCATATCGATCTCATCATTACCATACCGCAAAAACATAGTTTCTTCGAAAAATTATTTTCCAGCAGCCACACCAAGATGCTGGCCTTCCATAGCCATATTCCTTTGATGGTGATGCATAGGTAGGACGGTTTTGAGTTTTGGGTTTTGAATTTTGGGTTTTGAGTTGAAATACTCTTTTCAATGAACTCAAAACCCAAAACTTTAAACTAACTCAAATATTTCCCCACAATCGGCACCCTTCTACCAACCCCAAACGCTTTGGGGGATATGCGGATAATGGGGCAGAACTGGTTTCTTTTGTATTCGTTGTTGTTGACCATCTTCAGGGTTTTGTCAACAAGTGCTGCATCAAAGCCTTGTACTTTTATTTCTGCCGGTCCCAATCTTTTTTCAATGTATTGGTATAATAATTGGTCGAGTACCTGGTAATCGGGCAGGCTATCACTATCTTTTTGGTTGGGTCTTAATTCTGCACTGGGTGCTTTGTGAATGATATTATAGGGAATGATCTCTTTTGTTTGGTTGATATAATTTGCCAGTGCATACACTTGTAACTTATAACAATCGCCCAATACGCCAAGGCCTCCTGCCATATCACCATACAAGGTTCCATAACCTGTAGCTAGTTCACTTTTATTAGAGGTATTCAATAAGATGTATCCGAATTTATTTGAAATGGCCATTAAGAGATTACCTCTAGTTCTGCTTTGGATATTTTCTTCTGCAAGCGAAAACGGAAGATCGCCAAAAACAGGTTTTAATGTTTCGAGAAAACTTTCATACACATCATTGATGCGGATGATGTCGTATGGGTTGTCTAAATTTTTACTCAGAGTAACTGCGTCATCTACAGAATGTTCTGTTGAATAAGGCGAAGGCATTAAAATAGCCCTAACATTTTCTTTTCCCAAAGCATCGCAGGCAATGGCTAATGTTACCGCAGAATCAATGCCACCGGAAGATCCGAGTATTGCCTTGGTAAAGCCCATCTTTTTAAAGTAATCCCGAATGCCCAAAACCAGTGCAGCATAAACCTGCGCAATATTTAAATCTGGTTCCAGCGTAGCAGGGTTTAGTTCCTTATCGGGCATACGGCTGGCGGGTTCCAGTATCGGTGCATCAATAGTGCCATCATCCTTTAAAACCACTGATACCATTGCTTCTTCAAACATGGGTAAGGCCTTATAGAGATTGGCATATTTATCAAAGATGAGGGAAGCGCCATCAAAAACAACTTCTGTTTGACTGCCAATAGCATTGCAATAAAACAGTGGTAAATGGTATTTGAGCACATTTGATTTGATCACAGATTTCCTGTCTTCATCATGCGTATAATCGAATGGGGAGGCGCTGATATTTAACATGATATCAGGTTTTTGTTCCATCAGTTTATCCATCGGACATATTCTATACAGTGGATTGTCGCCCAAATTCCAGATATCCTCGCAGATAGTGATGGCCAGTTTTTTTCCTTTAAAGTTTACTACCTGCCAGTCGTAAGTGGGTTCAAAATAACGGTACTCATCAAAAACATCATAGGTAGGTAAAAGTGTTTTATGTATTTCAGCCTTCACTTCTTTTTCATGCAGAAAGAATGCTGCATTAAATAAATTTTTTCCTTTCTCACGGTTGTTGCGTGCCGGACTGCCAATTAAAACCCCAATGGTATCTGCATGCGCTTTAATTTGGTTGATCGCATCGTAACATTTATTGATAAAATCTGTGAACTCTACAAAATCTCTCGCAGGATATCCGCACACACTCATTTCACTAAACATGATCAGGTCGCCACCTGCTGCTTTGGCGGTTTCTATGGCCTGGATGATTTTTTGGGTGTTGTATTCAAAATTGCCGATATGGTAATTCTGCTGGGCTAAAAATATCTTCATCCCCCAAAGTTCCGTAACTTTTGAATAGATTTTCATTTTTTGCCCTACAAATCAATCTGCAACCCTATGAAGGTTTGCTTGTATAGAAAATATTTCGGATCATTTCTATTTGCATTGCTACTGGTATTGCATGTATCTGCACAGGATCATGCTTATCGTTTTATTGAAACAGATGACCTGTCAATTGAAAATGATGTATTGGTAGGAAGAATTGGCAGTCATTTTTTTCTGCTCAATACCAAAATAACAGACAAGCTTTTATTAAAGATACTGGATACGGCTACCGGACAATTGCTGGTAAAAGATTACGATTTTTCAAAAGACCTTTTATCCATTCGTGTTGGTGAGCAGTCGCTATTATTGATTGCAGCTTTACATAAAGGCACCGACCATTTCTTTCAAACATTGGAAATAGACAAAAATGGGAATATTGTTTCCAGTAATAAGGGTCCTTTACCAGGCCTCAAAGGCCCTGTTAAATCGGTTACCAGTAAGGACAAAGCCTATGTTCTTTTTTATGAGATGGCCAGGAAATCTGCTGATTCAAGTCAGATCAGGGGCGTATTACTTGGCCCTGGCTGGCTATTCAAAAAGCAATTGCAATATGCATTTCAATATGAAAAGGATCTGGAATCCGAACCCGTATTACTGCTCGATGATAAAGGCAATACCCATATTATGGTCTACGACCAGTTTGATAATTATCGCATCTCTTCTAACCTTACTTTAAATAGCATTTCGTTTGAGGAAGAACTCATCATCAGTGAAACCTTCACTTTTGAGAAGGTTAAATTTAAATCGCTGCAAATATTTCAAAACCAGGAATGTGCCTGTTTGCAGGTAGAAGGGATGTATGTTGATGGCATAACCAAAATAAACAAAGGTATTTACAGTATTGCATTTCCGCCGGGCAGAAAAAATGAACTGGCGCCTAGGTTCATTCCTTTTGGAGAGGATCTTATAAAAAGTTTTAAAAAAGGATTTTCTGCAACTGCTGAATCAATTGTAAAAAGTATCCAATTGCAGGATATACTATATGCGGATGAAGGAAGTATCCTTGTATTAAGGATTAATAATGGGTTACCCCAGAAAATACAAAACCAACAAATAGAGAATGACCCTTCCCTGGGTTCTTTTAACAAAGCACTGGGTGTTTCCCGCGGAGCAGATTACCAGCCACCGCCTATTGTAATAGCTACTACTGCCGGAACTACAGGAAATAACCAACGCCAGGTTACTGTTCGTATTCCTACAGATAAATATACCAATGCGCCACCCATGCTTACCAAGGGGCCAACAAAACATTCGCAATTATCATCCAGGTCATCAGGAAGAAATGCGCCAAAATTTATTGGCATCAGAATATCAAAAGACAAGGGCATATTATGGTATAACAGTAAGTCATTAGATATTTTCGACCTGGATGATAACATTTATAACAGATTGTATTTTATCCATGGCGAAAAAGAAGCGCTGCCTTTTATTTTATACCAGGCAGATCTGAAAGATGAACCGGCGCCTGTTTTTATGACCATGAAAAGCGGAAAGATCCTACAGGATTGGTTTCCGGAGAAAAAGATTCTGTTCTCACCCCTCCTTTTTCTCGATGAGCAACAGTATGCGGGTGTATATTTTCACCTGGAAACCGGGAGGTCGGGTATCATGGTCATTAAAACCAATCAATAACAGTTGCTTATTCTTTAACAGAGATTTCGCAAAACAAATTTATTAGGTTGTTGCCGCGTGTTACATTTGTTAGAACTGATCTGTACACTATTTATGAAAAGGGTATTTTATTTTTTATTTTTGCTTATTGTTTTTGCTGCTTGTGGCTCAAAGAAAAACCAACCGAATGTATCAGGCATTAAAATTTCATTACCTGTAGAAAGATTTGAGAATGATTTTTTTGCATTGGATACTTTACAAATACAAGCTTCTCTGCAAAAATTAAAGCAAAGCCATCCGGGATTTACAGACGATTTTCTTTTTAATATTTTAGCGGTCACTCCAGAATCTTCTGCTAAAGATTTGCCAGCATTTTTGCGAACCTATGCCAGCATGCACCAGGATGCAATAAAAAAATTCGGCAACCTGCAGGAAACTACGGAGCAGGTAAAAAAAGGCTTGCAATTGGTTCATTATTATTTTCCGGATTATAAGCTCCCCAAAAAACTGATCACTTTTATCGGACCGATCAACAGCTATGCCAATATTATCACACCTGATGCACTGGCAGTGGGCTTGCAATTATATTTAGGGAGCGACTACCCTTTGTATCTTTCCGAAACTGGTCAGCAACTGTATCCAACTTTCATATCCAGAAGGTTTGAGCCTGCTTATATTCCGGTTAATTGTATGCGGAATATTGTGGATGATATTTTTCCGGAAAAAACTAGCCTTAGCCCTTTGGTAGAGCAAATGGTTGAATCCGGTAAAAGACTCTACCTGATCAACAGGTTATTGCCAGAACTGCCCGACAGTTTAAAAACAGGATACACCCAAAAGCAATGGTCTGGCTGTATAGAAAGCGAAAAAAATATCTGGAGTTTTTTTATTCAGAACGACCTGCTGTTTAAAACCGATCCTAATCTTACCCGCGATTACATGAGTGATGGCCCCAATACACCTGCATTGGGTGAGGCTTCACCGGGTAATATTGGTCAGTTTGTTGGCATACAAATTGTAAATAAATGGATGGAGAAGCATCCGGACCTATCTTTAACACAGCTGATGAATACGCCGGCCAGGCAGCTTTTTGAAGAAGCCAAATACAAACCAAAATAACTGCGATTGATGAAATTGATCTTTACAATAGGCATTTTGTATTGCTTCTGTTTTTCAATGGCACAGGAACCTACATTGCAATTGTTTGAAAGCAAAATGCAGTATAACTATAGTCGTTTGTCTAATCCCAAACTATTAGGGAAAGTAGGCCATAACTATATGATAACGGATGTTTCTGTAAGAGGTTCTACGCTTTCAATTTTTGATTCATCCTTTCAATTCATCCAGCAAACTGAACAGTTGCCTGTATTTTATCGAGCATTCAAACATATTACAGGAGATAGTTTACAAGTAAGCTGGAACGAATTTCATACCGATGAGGAATGGTTATGCCTGCAATCTTTTGATCAAAATGGAAAAAGTTCTCCGGTAAGAAAACTGGTCATTAATAACCCCCAACACAAATTAATGAGTCTTGTTACTGACAAGGCATGCCAAAAATACTTTTTCTATACCCTGCTTGCCAATGACTCACCCAATATTGTTATAGAAGGGGTTTTGCTTGATGCGAACTGGCAAAAACTTAAAGATATTTCAGGCAGTTTTCAATTGCATAGTGCCCTGGAAGGTGCGCCAGTGCCTATTGTAGACGTAGCAGGAAATATCCATTTATTTGTTTATGATAAATTATCGAATTACCGCTTGTCTGCAAGTTTAACTATCAATACCCTGCCTTTCCGAGCAAATGATTTTCAAAAAGAAGTATTTCGTTTTGACAATATTAAAGTGTATGACCCCGTTTTTTCTGACGACACTTCCCGGCAATCTATTTTAATGAATGATTTTTTTTATGATGGTCAAACAAAATTTAAGAAAGGGATCGTCTCTATTCAGATCCCTTATAAAAGAGGAAAGGGAATTGTTTCTGTTTTAAAAGAAATGCCCGATTCTATTCAACAAAAACTCCGCTCAGAAACCAGGAACCTTCGTGCAAGACAACCTTTAATGGAAAGTGTGGTAACCACTGAAATATTCCAACCGGGAAATGCCGTTTTTTTTCTAACAGACCTGCTGGATTTGCCCTTACATCAACTGGTAAGAGATACAGAAGTGGAACCCATGGCGAGAAGCCATAACAGGGTAAGGTACCGTTACGACAGACCTGGAAGGATTGGGAGTACTACTACAAGAATTAGTGGTGCACCTCCTTCAACTTCCCAACAATTAGCTGCTGGTGCGCCCATTTTCATCAATTCAAATAGTAGAGTTGTTAATCCAATTGCTGGTCAGGCTTCAACACAAGTTCTTAAGAATACGCAAAATGCGGAGTTGGCACCTAAACCGCAGGATCGTTCAACAAATACAGGAAGTGAGCCAAATAGTAACGGTAAACAATCACCAGCAGTAAACACAGGTGTAGTGCATGCCATACCCGTTTCAAAAAATGAAAAAAGGGCAGTGTTTTTTATTGATGACCGGGGTCAAATACAATGGTGCCAATACCTTTCGCCGGATGCTGCTTCCTTAAAATTTTCACTAGATTTTCCCTATAGCTATCCAATGTTAGAGGAAAATGGGGGTCATTTTTTGCATTATGATATTACAGGTATTAAAAGTGTATTGGCTGAAAATGGAGAAGATGAAATATTGCTAAGATTTACGGATACACATATTAGGCCTGAAGGGTTGAGGCAATACCAAGCCGATATAAATAGTGAAAGAGGTGTCAAATTACACTGGCCGATATTATTGCCTAATGGAAAATATTTAATGCCTTATACCAATATGTTAAAAGGGAGATCGGGACTAGCATTATTGCATTTGAAAGGAGAAATGGCGGAGCTACAATGATCAGTTCATTTTTGTAGGCGCGATCATTTCAAAAGAAGGAATATTTACAAAGAATATTTGTTTGTTATGCTGGTTTTCCATTTGGTAATTCCCATGCATTTTACCCATTTCTGTTTTCAGGTTACAGCCACTAACATACTGGTAATTTTCTCCAGCTTTTAATACGGGCTGAACACCTACCACGCCTTCTCCTTCTACTTCCCTGTGCTCGCCATTGCTATCAAAAATATACCATTGCCTGCGCAACAATTTTACCGTAAAACTATTGTGGTTTTCAATGGTGATCCGGTAAGCAAACATGAAGTCGCTGTCCATGGGTTTGCTGTAATCAGCCTGGTAAAATGTTTCTACCGTAATTTCAACACCCTCTGAAATTTTGGATACCATATGTGAAATGATTGCTTGTAAGTAAAAGTAAGGATTTAGCCGTAAGAAAGGACAGGAAAATGAAAGAAGCAAAACTTAATGAATTCCTTCTTTATGAATTAACAGCATCGTGTTGGGATAGCTTGTAAATTTGCAGCTTATTAAATAGTTTGGGTTATGACAAAAATTGCCGTTGCAAACGGAGATGGGATCGGACCGGAAATCATGCAAGCTGTATTGTCTGTTTTTAATGCCGCCAAAGTACCGCTCGAATATGAATTTGTGGATATGGGTAAATGGGTATTTGACAAGGGTTACAGCAATGGAATGACCCCCGAGGCCCAGGAAACCATCGAATCCCTGGGTATTTTGTTCAAAGGTCCTATGGAAACACCTAAAGGTAAAGGCGTAAAAAGCGTGAATGTAACTGCCCGTAAAACCTGGAATACCTACGCCAATAAAAGAACCTTTCAAACCCTGCATGGTGTAGATACCGTTTTTAGTAAGGCAGATATCCCTATCGATATCACCATCGTTCGGGAAAATATTGAAGATACCTATGGAGGTATTGAGCATATGCTAACACATGATGTGGCATTAAGCAGAAGATTTATTACCCGCCCGGGAAGCTTACAGGTAATCAAGTATGCGTTTGAAATGGCCAAGAAAAAAGGTGCCAGGCGTATTACCTGCGGTCATAAGGCAAATATCATGAAGTTAACAGATGGCCTATTCCTGGATGTTTTTTATGAAGTGGCCAAAGCCTATCCTAACATGAAGTCGGATGATGTGATTGTAGACGACCTATGTATGAAACTGGTGAGCAGGCCCGATTTATTTGATGTGGTGGTACTAACCAATTTGCAAGGGGATATTGTTAGTGATCTTTGCGCTGGCTTAGTTGGGGGTCTCGGTTTTGCACCCTCAGCCAATATTGGAGACCATATTTCTATATTTGAAGCAGTACATGGCACAGCACCTGATATTGCCGGAAAGAACCTGGCCAACCCAACTGCTTTATTGTTGAGTGGTTTTGGCATGTTGCGCCATCTGGGTTTAATGGAATCTGCCACGATGATTGAAAACGCACTCTTGTATACTTTAGAAAGTGGCGTTCATACCGGGGATTTTGGCGATAAATCCATACCAGCATTGAGCACATCTGAATTTACGGAAGCCATCATCGGCAATTTTGGTAAAGAGCCGGCACATAATCCCAAACCATTTATTGCAGACCAGGAACCTACTCCTACCAGTTTCAAACTGGAGAAAAATCCCATGTTGGAAAGCTTAGAAATGAGTCAGGTTTCCATTGTAGGGGTAGATATGTTCATAGAAAGTAACCTGCAACCGACTGTGATCGCCGAAAAATGCTTACAGCATACAGCCGATATTTTTAAACTGATAACCATCAGCAATAGGGGCACACAGGTATGGCCCAAAGGATCTTCCTTTACCAACCTTGTAAACCAATATGCCGCCCGCTTTGAAAGTATTGGCGATGTGCCGGTTACACAGGTTGATATTATGGAATTGTATAAAAGGCTGTCGAAAGACTTTAAAATCTGTTCTACAGAGTTGCTCAATATGTGGGGCGATAAAAAAGCGTATAGTCTGGCACAGGGTCAATAGGGTATTGGTTTTGCAAGGTATTTAGGGGGTTTATAAATCCTATGTAAGTCCTTGTATAAACCAATCAAATCTTACCATACCTGGTCAAATCCTTGTATTACTTGATTAATTCAGTGAAATCTGTGAAATTAATACCCCCTTTTACGTAATTTCACGGCTCATTTAAAAGCACAATAGTATTATGGCTGAAGTGATTTTGATGCCCCGATTAAGCGACACCATGACGGAAGGTGTGATTGCTGCCTGGCATAAGAAGGTAGGTGATGCAGTAAAGAAAGGTGATCTTTTAGCAGAAATTGAAACCGATAAAGCCACCATGGAACTGGAAAGTTACCAGGATGGTATTCTCCTATATGTGGGCACACCCACTGGCGGTAAATTACAAGTGAATGACCTATTAGCCATTTTTGGCAATGCAGGAGAAGATATTCAAGCATTGGTAGCCCAGCATGCCTCAGGAGCTGCACCGAAAGCTGAAGTAAAAATTGAAGCTTTAGCTGCAACATCTGCTACCGAAGAAGTAAAAACTTCTGCACCAGTTGCTGCACCTTCAATGGATATTGCTTCTATGGAAGAAGTGGTATTGATGCCAAGATTAAGTGATACCATGACAGAGGGTGTTATTGCCAGCTGGCAAAAAAATATTGGCGATACGGTTAAGAAAGGAGAAGTACTGGCAGATATCGAAACGGATAAAGCCACCATGGAACTGGAAAGTTACAAAGATGGTATTCTCTTATACCAGGGTGCCAAAGCAGGTGAAAAAATTCTTGTGAACGATTTACTTTGTATCATAGGGAAAGAAGGATTGGATGTGCCTGCAATTGTTGCTGCTGTAAAAGCTACTGGCAGCGAACCCGTAGCCGCAAGCACGCAACCCCAAACCCCAAACTCCAAACCCCAAACCGAAACAGCATTTCCTGAAGAGGAAGCTGCAGTTATAAACGAGGGAAGGATCTTTGCCTCACCACTGGCCAAAAAATTAGCTTCAGAAAAAGGGATCGATCTTAAATATGTGAAAGGGTCTGGTGATGGTGGACGTATCACCAAAACTGATATTGACCAATACAAACCAGCTACTGCACCAGTGGCAGCAGCTCCAGCAACTACACAGGCTGCTGTGGTAGCCTCAACAGCAAAAGCGGTAACCGTTTCTGCACCTGCTGGTGAAGTAAGTTTTGAGGATGTTCCTGTTTCTCAAATGCGTAAAGTAATTGCTCGTCGTTTAAGTGAAAGTCTATTTACTGCACCTCATTTTTATCTAACCATGACGGTTGATATGGATGCAGCAGTGGCAGCCAGAGCCAAGATCAATGAAGTAGCGCCGGTTAAAGTAAGTTTTAACGACCTGGTATTGAAAGCAACTGCACTTGCATTGCGTCAGCATCCTAAAGTGAACAGCAGTTGGTTAGGCGATAAGATCCGTTATAACCACCATATCAATATAGGCGTTGCGGTAGCAGTGGAAGATGGCTTATTGGTTCCTGTTGTTCGTTTTGCAGACGGTAAATCTTTGAGTCAGATTGGTGCAGAAGTAAAAGAATTTGCACAAAAAGCAAAAGATAAAAAATTACAACCTGCAGATTGGGAGGGTAGCACTTTCACCATTTCTAATCTGGGTATGTTTGGTATAGATCAGTTTACAGCCATCATTAATCCACCAGATGCCTGCATATTGGCTGTAGGGGGTATTTCTCAGGTGCCTGTTGTTAAAAACGGTCAGGTAGTGCCGGGTAATATCATGAAGTTGACCATGAGTTGTGATCACCGTGCGGTTGACGGTGCAACTGGTGCTGCATTCCTGCAAACCCTGAAAGGCTTACTGGAAGAGCCTTTGCGGATGTTGGTTTGAGGGAGTTAAAAGTTAATAGTTAAAAATTAATAGTTAAAAGTTAATAGTGGTAAAGCATTGAAAAAGGGTAAAGGAAATTTATATTTTCCTTTACCCTTTTTTATTCTTTTTATGGGTTCAAAAAGTGGTCCAATTAATTTTCATCAAAATCACAACCAATAGGAGCACCTGGGGGAATTTCTTTGTGTGTAGGTAATGTAATTTCTTTGGGTTTATTGATTCTTTCAATGGCATAACTGGCATGTGCTTTTAATGCCGGGTTGCTGTTCTTCATGTCAGTTGCCATTTGCTTGATGGTTTGTAAACGATCAAAACAAATGGATTTAACCAGGTAATTGGCATTATCACTCATACTCAAACCTAACATCCATGTAAGTACCATTTGTTGTGTTTGTAACTGCAAATCACCTTTCAAACCCCTTTGTAGCGGGGCTTTCCAGGTTTTAGTGATAATGGCATCCAATACATCATCCCAACCAATGGTATTGGCCCTTGCTTTAAATTGGGTTAGTCGGTTGGCTCTTTCTGCATTAAATAAAAAACCTAATTGAAAATCAGTTAATGCTTCAGCCGCCGACATGGGGTCGAAAGCCATACCGGATCTTTTGGCAAATAATTCGCCAACATTATAATACAATGGAGGGCGGGGTGGTATCATTTTAACGATGCGGTCGGGGATAGTGAGCATTTCCGGACTCAAACCATCCAACACTGCTGCCAATGCTTTTTGCTGAGTGCTATTGGGTAAGATTTCAGGTACCTGTTGTTGATCGCCTCTTACATTGTAGCTGTAATTCATGCCACCGATCAGTTTGCTTGCTGCTTCAATTTGGTACCGGTGATAATTATAAACCGGCACCAACACATCTTCCAATCTGGCCAAGGGTGTATTCATGCGCAATGCCTGTTCAGAAAATTGGTCCATGGCTTTTTTGCGAACATCCACCACGCTTTTTAATTCTTCGAGGGCATCTGTGCCATTGTCCCACAAATGCGCTTTAGGGTGCATGCCACCTGCAGCCCTTGCATCTGCATCAGCAATAAATAGCAAACCATTGCGTGTATTTTCTTCCAGAATTTTAAGAAGGGCTGCTTTTTCGTCGGTACCTTTTTCAAAATCCTTGTAACCATAAGTGATAGCGCGTTTATCCCATTCACCAATTTCATCGGTATATACCTGTGAAAAATCTATGGCCCCATTCTTATTTAGGAAAACATTCGGATGCGGATAATCCATCACAGAAGCCCTGTTATTGAAACTGGAAGCATAATTATGTTGTAAGCCAAGTGTGTGGCCAATTTCATGGGCCGATAATTGGCGAAGCCTTTGCAAGGCAGCATTCTTCATGGTTTCAGGCACGGGCTTACCATTTTCATAAGGGGAAAGTAAACCCGTAAAAATGAGGTAGTCTTGTCTAACCCTTAAGGAACCTAGTGTTACCTGACCTTTGATGATCTCACCCGTTCTTGGATCTGTAATAGTGGCACCATAACTCCATCCGCGTGTGGAACGGTGTACCCAGTTAACCATATTGTAACGAATATCCATTGCATCCGCAGTATCTGGTAAAACCCTTACCTGGAAAGCATTTTTATATCCGGCAGCTTCAAAAGCCTGGTTCCACCATTTGGCACCATCGATCAATGCAGAACGGATGGGTTCAGGTGTACCATTATCGATATAATAAACAATGGGTTCCACTGCTTCACTAACAGCTGCGGATGGATCTTGCTTTGACAGTCTGTGTCGGGCAATGAACATTTTTTCTATCGGGTCAGAGAATGGACTGCTGTAATCAAAATAGCTGATACCAAAATAGCCACTTCGTATATCATATACGCGTGGTTGGTAATTATTATCCGGTAATTGAATAAAAGAGTGGTGCATACGAACAGTGATGGCTTCAGCAGAAGGTGTTACGGTTGTAACAAATCTGCCTGCATCACTGCCTCCTGTAAATGTAATACTGGCTTCAAACTCAGTATTCATGGGGAAATTCTTGGTGTTGTTGAGATAGATGGCAGAACGTGGCTCACTAAATATATAAGTGCCCTGACGCATATTTTTAATTCTATCTGATACATTCTGTGCATCACGAACAAAAAAGGAAGTGGCGTCTACAAGTACTTTGTCGCTTTCTTCTTCATCAACCACAAAACTTCCAATGGTTGATTGTGCGAATGATTCCTTTACGGCACGTTGTTCGTTCTTATCGTTAGAACTTGCGCGATAACTATAGTTGGGTTGAACCAGCATGAGTTTTTTACCCACTTTATGAAAAGCAACAATACGTGAGCCGCCAATCAAACCCCTGTCGAGCCCGATATCATTAGATCCCAGGCCGGCAGGAAGTGAATGCACATACAGAAATTCTTTGTCTAATTTATCAACCAGTAACCAGATCTTGCCTGTTGGCGCATCCCACCAAAAAGTGAAATAGCCATCATAACGTTTCATGTTTTTGGTTTTATCGGCAATTTTAGAACTGCTTTGGGCAGATGCCAATAGTGTACTGAAACAAAAAAATGCAGCAATGAGTAAGCGCATAAACAAATAGTTTGGTGTGAAAATGATCAAAGAGAAAAAAGAAATTTTCCCGTTATAAATACTGGGTTGCAAATAAAAAATCCGGCAACATTATATAAGATGTTGCCGGAGTGATTGATTTTCGTGGTTAAAATTTATCCAACAGCAGTTTCTGTATTCGCTGCAGGTGCTTCTGCGGCTGGTGTTTCAACAGGTGCTACTACTGGTGCCGGTGCTGCAACTGGTGCAGGAACAGGCTTTTTAGCTGCGGGTTTTTTCTTTGGTGCTACTTTTTTAACAGCTGGTTTTACAACTTTTTTAGGTGCTGCTTTTTTGGGAGCCGCCTTTTTAGGTGCTGCTTTTTTAGTTGCTTTTTTTGGAGCTGCTTTTTTGGCCGCAGGTTTTTTAGCTGCCGCTTTTTTAACTGCTTTCTTTACTGCTTTTTTTGGAGCAGCTTTTTTAACGGCTTTCTTGGCTACTTTTTTAGCAGGCGCTTTTTTCTTAGGCGCAGCTTTCTTAGCGGCTTTTTTAACTGGTTTTTTAGCAGCAGCTTTTTTCACAGCTTTCTTCACTGCTTTTTTTACTGCCTTTTTTGGAGCAGCTTTTTTTGCTGGTTTTTTAGCTGCTTTCTTTTTACTTGCTTTTGCCATGATGGTATGGATTTGAGTTTTGTTAATGATGAGAGATGAAAGTTAAAAAATAATTTCTGTAATAAACAGCATTTTAGAAAAGTTATATTTTATTCTTTTCAAACAGGCTTACTAAAACCCCATTCTTTTCAACCATTGTACGGTTTGGATGGGCCATTGACTCAACAACGGATCCTGAGGTGCCATGCCAAAACCATGTCCTCCATGGTCGTATATATACAATTGGGCAGGCACTTTATATTTTTTCAAAGCCTCATAAAAAGCGATACTATTTTGGGGAACCACGCCTTTATCATCATCAGCATGAATTAAAAAGGTAGGAGGTGTTTCAGCACTTACCCTTTTTTCTGTTGATAAGGCTTCTGCCAACGATTCTTCCGGAGTTTTACCCAGTAAATTGGCCCTGCTTCCCCGATGGGCAAAACTGGTATCCATGGTAATTACGGGATACATTAAAATGGCAAAGGAAGGCCTGGTAGCCATTTTTTTCAAAGGGTCTGTTGCATTTGGATCTGCTTTTTGTAATATAGTTGCTGCGGTAGAAGCCAGATGCCCACCCGCTGAAAAGCCCATCACGCCTGTTTTTTCAGGATCGATACCCCATTCTGCAGCTCTTGACCTGATAATACGAATGGCAGTAGTTACATCATTGTACTGATCAGGATAACGATGCCCCTCCTGTTTAAAATTATTTAAGCGATATTTTAATACAAAAGCATCGATGCCGTTTTCATTGTAGAATTTAGCAGGTAATACGCCTTCTTTTTCCCAGGCAAGATTGGTGTAGCCGCCTCCCGGACAAATAAGTATCGCTGTTTTATTTTTTGAAGGGTTCTTGGAAGGATAATAGTCCATATATGGGGCAATGGTATCATAGCCCTTGATCACAATGCCATCAGCATCCGGGTAAATAAATAGCCTGGTTTGAGCGAATAAACCCATTGGCAATGCCAACAAACAAAAAACAAGGATTCGGAATAACATAGTGGGATCTTTTAAATCTACAATAGGAGTGCCTATTAAAGCTACAAAGGCTTTCTGATACTTAGGTTGCATCATCCTTTTAATTTGCAGCTAAGTTTAACTTGTTAAATCAGTATCCAGCGAAGAGGGATTGTTGTAAATTTGTGCTATGAAAAAAACGGTGGTATTAGGCGCTTCTGAAAATCCAGAGCGTTATAGTTATTTGGCGGTAGAAAAACTTAAGAAATACGGACATCCTGTAATAGCCATAGGCAATAAGGAAGGCAAAATAGGGGATACACCCATCATTACCGCGCATCCGGCAGAAGAAGGCATTGACACAGTTACACTTTACCTGAATCCACAGTTGCAAAAAAGCTATTACCCTTATATCTTTTCCCTGCACCCCAAAAGAATCATCTTTAATCCGGGCACTGAAAATGAAGAGTTGGTTGCATTAGCCAAGGCCAAAAACATTGAATCCAAAGAAGCCTGTACCCTGGTGATGCTGGGAACGGGTCAGTATTGAGGCTCTTTTTATTCTTTCGGAGGCTTACTATGCCACCAACTGGCCAATGTAGAACCTGTTATATTCATCAATGGTCCAAAAACCGCGGCAGCCAAGCCTAATGTAGCAATTTTACCCAATTCTTTAGCAATTCCAGATGCAAGTCCGGCATTTTGCATACCTACCTCAATGGCAATAGTTCTGCAATCTCTTTCAGGTAAATTAAATATTCTACCCCCCCAATAACCTAAAAGATAACCGAAGGAATTATGAATTAGTACCGCAATTATTAGTTTCGGTCCGATTTTTAATAAGCTTTCCCTTCCGGAAGATGTAATTATTGTTATGATGAA
Source organism: Chitinophaga pinensis (assembly GCA_943371675.1). Lineage (GTDB taxonomy): Bacteria > Bacteroidota > Bacteroidia > Chitinophagales > Chitinophagaceae > Sediminibacterium > Sediminibacterium pinensis_I. Next base: position 32,036 of record CALRVT010000029.1, read on the forward strand.
AGCAATGCCAAACATAGATACCAATGGCATCAGTTTATCCATCCATTTTGATTTTCCATGAAATAGCATATTAAAAATAAGACCTGCTCCAATTGGTAAAATGATCATTTTTGTTATATCCCACATCATTTTATAGACATCTATTTCAATCATTGAACCTGCAAGTAGTTTCATTAATAATGGGGTAACGAGAGGTGCAATTAAAGTAGTTATAGATGTGATTGTGAGAGATAATGCCAAATTTGCTTTTGCCAGATAGGCCATCACATTTGAGGCTAAACCACTTGGCGAACAACCTATTAAAATGATACCTGCCGCAATCTCAGAGGGAAAATCGGTAGCACTTGCAATGGCAAATCCTAATGAAGGCATAATGATGAATTGGCTTAAAACGCCAATAACCACACCTTTTGGTGTTTTAATTACTGCACTAAAATCCTTTATACTCATTGAAGTGCCCATTCCAAACATAATCAATTGAATTAGGGGGATAATTAAATTGCTTAGTTGATAGTTGCCGAAATGAAGAAAGTATTCAGGATGAAACATTGCCAGTGTAACCGCTGCAAATATGATAACAGTAAATGACAAACCTTTTAATAATACTGATCCTTTAAAAGCTATAGCTATAAAAATAAAAAACGATACTAATAGCCAGCCTGAGAAATTAATCAATCCTATATTCCAAAAAGCAATAAAAAGTATGAAACAAAATGCTGCTAGTATATAAATTAGAAAGGATTGCTTTTTGGTTAACATATAAGATCAATTATATAACGATAAGACTTTTTAAAAAACAACAGGGAAGTTTAATATAAACTTCCCTGATAAAGTTTAGCTGAATATTCTGTCGTGTGAGCGCTTTTCATTCCATTGTGGGGTGGGTTCGAAGAAGCTTTTATCAGAAGGATGGAGATGTTGCTTTATCACTTCTTCATTTAATTCAATACCTAACCCCGGTGCAGTAAGCGGAACTTCTGCAAACCCTTTGGTAATCATTTTTCTACCATCAGTTGTTTTAACAAGACTCTCCCACCATGGAAGGTCAACAGAATGATGTTCCAGTGCTAAAAAATTTTGCGTAGCTGCGGCACAATGAACATTCGCCATAAAGGAAACTGGTGTACCCGCCTGGTGCATGGCCATAGCTATGCCACATTCTTCAGCATAGTCTCCAATTCTCTTTGTTTCTAATAGTCCGCCTGATGATGCTAAATCAGGGTGTACTATATCAACGGCACGTGCATCTATCAAAGGTTTGAAATTTTTTAACAGGTAGATATCTTCACCTGTGAGGGTGGGTGTTTCCAATGCATCAGACAACTTTTTCCATTGATCAGTATATTCCCATGAAACCACATCTTCTAACCAGGCTAAACGATATTTTTCCAGCGCTCTTCCCAAACGGATTCCATTATTATAATCAAAGTGACCATAATGATCGGTTGAAATGGGTATTTCGTAACCAACCATATTTCTTACATTTTCCACAATTTTTTGTAGTTCTTCCAGTCCCTTATCTGTAATTTGAATTTGAGTGAAAGGGTGAAGTGTATTTCCGTATGACATATAATTACTCTGATCTCCAAATTGTTGTAAATTTTGTTTTGGGTTTTCCCAAAATTTATGATTGACCAAAGTGCCTGGTATACTTTTTAATTCATTGATGGAGACATCCATTTTTAACCAGGTATATCCTTGTTCTTCAGTCCGATACTTAATAAGTTGCTTTTGTTTTTCAGGCGAAGAAGATTCAGGTGTATCGGCATACATTCTTACTGTATTTCGGTACCTACCTCCTAATAGTTGCCAGCACGGTACATTATATGCTTTACCACAGATATCCCAAAGTGCCATTTCTACAGCACAAACGCCACCTGCCTGACGTGCTTGTCCGCCAAATTGCTTTATGGATTTGAAAATCTGTTCAACATTACAAGGGTTCTGACCCAGTATTCTACTCTTGAGAATTAATGCATAACGAACATCTGCCGCATCCCTTACTTCACCTAATCCATAAATTCCTTGATTCGTATCTATGCGAATTATAGCAGTACCGCCCATAACGCCTGTAAGGCAATATCGCATATCTGTAATTTTAAGTTCCGATGGTGAAGAAAACCGACTTACTTTTTGTGTACTTTCTGCAAGCAGATCTTCAATAGGAGATAACAGAAAGGTGCTTCCTAATGCGATTCCACCTAGAGTTGATTTTTTAAAGAAAGAACGGCGACTGTTTTCCGAATCAACATTCAATGCTGTATTCTGGTCATCATTTATTTGTTCTTTCAATCCTAATTTCTGTAGATACTTTTGTGAAGGGGTCATGTTTTAGAGTTTTTTTGATTAAAATTTTATTTTATAATGTTTCGATTTACCAGGATCTATCTTTTAAAAGTTTGTCTAATTCCTCTTTTGACATGGGAATTTTATTGGGATTATCAAGTATCCATTTAAGGAAATCTTTTTTTATTTCTTCTGTCCATTGTGTATCAATTTGTCCGGGGGTATATTTCTGTTCACGTAATCGTTGGTGTCCAAATTCATCTCTCATTGCAATAAATTCAGCGTTTATTACAACTTCATCCAACAAAAAAGCAGGGATAAAAATCACACCTCCTTTTTTAGCAAGAACAGCATCACCTGGCAATACAGTAGCCCTGCCAATACGGATTGGCATGTTAATACCACCAAGCATCATTTGCTGGATGTAGGAAGGGTCAGAGCCTTTGATCCAGTAATTAAATCCTCTTATGTCGTCTAATCCCTCGATATCTCTAACAGAGCCATAAAATATTACACCACGTTTAGATTTGGCATAAATAGCGTTTCCCAAATTGTCTCCTATTAGCGTTCCATCTATTACTTTCCCATAACTGTCGGCAACATACACATCACCGTTTTTCAAAACATCAATAGGCCATGAATTGGTAGCACCGATGCGACCTTCTGAAATTCCTTTTTCTTTGATTAGTTTATCCATATCGGGTCTTAATGGGAAGTATTGTGCTGTAACCACTCTTCCTGTCATCACCGAGTCCGGATGTTCAATCAGCCATTCGCCTTCAAACTGATTTTGATAGCCTTTGTTTCGTAAAATACTCCAGGCTTCCTCTAAGTGAACTTTTTTTAAACGTTCAAGCATAATGTCAGATACTTTTGGTCTGCCATCAGCAGATCTTTCTCCTTTCCAATCTGGTGTTAATGCTCTAATTTGTTCTGGACTTAATGTTACTTGTTGGGCATTTAACAAGTTGAAAAAACATAATATTCCTACTATGCATAATTTCATTTTTTTCATAAATAATTATTTAAAATGAATGGGTTGTTTTTTATTTCTTTTGTTGAAGAGCTGCAATTGCTTCAAATTCTGCATTAAATTTTGTACTTAGTTTTTCATAGATAGATAAGAATGGTTGATAGGTATTGTTATTTTGTTTATTAGGAATAAATGTTTCTGAGAACTCTACACTTTTCACAGCATTTTCAAGATTTTTAAAAATGCCCATTTGAGTAGCGCTTAATAGAAAAGAACCTTGTCCAACACTACTTGTATTTTTACTGATACCTACTGGTTTGTTAAAAATATCTGCTATTAATTGCGAGCATAGTGGCATAGTTGCAAAGCTTCCATTTACTGATAAGCTCTTAATAGTTCTGTGTTCTTCCAGTGTCTTGCCAATGCTATACATTTCAAATAAAATACCTTCAATTGTGGCTCTAACCATATGCTTCCGCTCATGATTGATATTTAAACCAAAATATACTCCTCTTGCATTTGCATTCCAGATAGGGGCTCTCTCTCCCAGTAAATAGGGTAGAAATAATAAACCTTCTGCTCCAGCTTCTACCTTTGATGCTTCCTGTATTAAATCTTCCATACAGTTTTCCAATCCATACGCGTTTTTAAAATCACCGAATTGTTTAGCAAACCATTCAAAAATTACACCTCCATTATTTGTTGGCCCACCACTTACATAATATCCTTCAGTCAATACATAGTTGAAAAACCTTTGCTTATCATCTTTCAGAATGTCTTTTCCAATAACACGCATTGCACCACTATCTTCGATAGTAATAGTAGCTCTTCCTTCACCCAAGATGCCTGCGCCAAGTGTTGCCATACATCCATCACTTGAACCAATTATGATATTTGTGTCAGCAGTTAAACCTAATAATGTTTGATACTCTTTACGTAATTTTCCTTCAGCATGAAATACAGATACAAGTTCAGGCAGTTTTGCCTCAGTTATACCTGCATAAGCTAATGCCTCACTATCCCACTTATGTTTATGAATATTGAATAATCCAGTAGCTGAGGCAAGACTGTTATCTATAATATATTCTCCGGTTAATTGGTAAAGTATGTAAGATTTGATTGAAAGAAATTTATACGTTTTTCGAAACCGATCTTTATCATTATCCTTCATCCAAGTAATTTTCACTAATGGTGACATTGGATGAATAGGTGTACCTGTAGCTTTATATATTGTTTTTCCCAGAGAACTTCTGTTTAATTCTTTTGCTTCGTCTTTGCCACGATTATCTGCCCATGTTATTACATTGCCAAGTGGCACACCTTTTTTATCAATTGCCAGTACACTATGCATGGCAGAGCTAAAACATATGGTAGTTACTTTATATTTTTCAGGATAAACTTTTTCGTTAAGAAAATTCTTTAGTACATAAAGCATTGTTATAAATAGTTGCTCAGGATCCTGTTCGCTTCGATCCGGTTCCGGATGAAAAATTGGATAGGTGCCTTTAGCTAATCCAATAAGGTTGCCATTTAATTCATAAGCAAATACCCTAACAGCATTTGTTCCGAGTTCGATTGTGATGATACAATCTTTACTGACGACTCTAATCTTGCTCATTTGAATTATATTTTTTTCTTAAGTCACTTGGCGAATACCCAGTGAGCTTTTTAAATGTTGTTGAAAAGTGCTGCGATGAATAGAATCCGAGGTCAAGCGCAATATCTGTTATACTATATTTCTGCTGCTTAAGAAGTTTAATAGCTTCTGAAACTCTAATATTTATTAGATAATTGATAGGAGTAAACCCTGAATAATTTTTTACTTTTTCATTAAATAGCGTTGAACCTATTCCTACAATGGCAGCCATCTCTTCTACTGTCCATTGATGAGAAAGGTCTTGCCTGATAGTGTTTTCTAATTCTATGAATGCTCTTGGGAAATCTCTTCTACAATTATTTTGCCTTGTCAACTGGCGTGTGATATTGATTAAAAGTTCATCAATCAGTTGATTTACCCTTGTGTAATATCCAATTTCTTGTTTTAATAATTCGTTTTGCAATTGTTGCATGATCCTTAACGCTTCATTAAATTTTGAAAGTACATGTGTTGAACTAAGAAATAAAACTTTCCAAATAGTTATGCATTCACTTTCACTTAAACTGCTCCATTTTTCACAAAGGCCGCCATTGTCATTCACTTTATTTATCCTTAAATGTATCCATGACAAGCTTCCAATTTCTAAAAACCCCTTCTCTGTACTGAATTTATGTCCAGGTAATATTATAGCCAAATCGCCAGGGAAAAGCAAGTAATGCTGGTTGTGAATTGTCCATTCGAATTTGCCATCTATAATATAATATATTCTAATACTGTCTGATGTTGACTCAGGTAAAGAATTTAATTGTATCGAAGAATTCTTTTTGGAACCTATCTCTATGATATGCGGAAACAATTGCAACTCTTTTGAAAGTTCCTGTAAGAACACGAATTGATTCATGCAAGCATCGTTGAGTAAAAAATTTCAAAAGTTCTTTTTTTAAAAGCCCCCTTGTTGATATAAAGAAAAGAAAATTATTTATATAGTATGTACAAAATGCAACACTGAATTATTTTGGAAGTTTTTATTAATCACTCTAAATACTTTGCATAAAATAGAAAAGATTTTTGGTATTAAGAAAGGAAACAAAATATTTATTTCATCTTAACTAATTGCTTTATGAAAAAAATGGTAATGTCAAATCTAAACAAAGGTTTGATCAAATTGCTGCTTACATTTTTGGTTTTTACATTCCTATCAAACCTGCAAGCACAAACGATTTCAGGTGTAGTCTCTGATACTGGAGGTGGTAATATTGCTGGTGTTTCTGTTACCGTAAAAGGCACAAAAACAGGCACTATTTCAGATGCTTCCGGACAATATAAAATTGCTGCTTCAAAGGATGCTGTTTTATCATTTAGCTTAGTTGGTTTCACAACTATTGAAGTAAAAGTGGATAACAGAGTCTTGATTAATGTTTCATTATCGTCGAGTATTCAAAACCTCGATAACGTTGTAGTAACTGCGCTTGGTATCAGTAAACAGTCGAGAAGCCTTGGTTATGCAGCTTCCAATGTGAAAGCTGATGAGTTAACTGTAAACCGAACTTCTAATATGATGAATGCCATTCAAGGTAAAGTAGCAGGTGTTAATATTTCTTCTCTTGGAACCGGACCTGGTGGTACATCTAAAGTACGTATTAGAGGTCAATCTTCTATAAATGGGCAAAATAATCCACTAATTGTTATTAATGGTGTGCCTATAGATAATACGAATTTCAATGACAATACAATTGGTGTAAATGGTGGCGGCGTAAATTCGGATGGAGGTGATGGATTATCTAGTATCAATCCTGATGATGTTGAAAGTATGACCATACTTAAAGGTGCACCAGCAGCTGCTTTGTACGGATCAAGGGCTCAGAATGGTGTAATAATGATTACTACTAAAACTAAAAGTAAATCAAAAGGTATTGGTGTTACTTATAATGTTAACTATACAAACGAAAAGCCTCTTGATTTTACTGATTATCAGAAAGAATATGGTCAGGGTGAAAATGGTGCAAGGCCAACTACTCCCAATGCAACATCCGGTCAGTGGTCATTTGGAGACAAAATTGCTCCTGGAATGACACATATATTATATAATAATTTAACCGTACCATATGTTGCTCAAGGTAGTAGGATAAATGAATTTTATAGAAATGGTCAGAACCTGACTAATACTGTTACATTCGAAAGCAGTAATGAAAAAGGAGGCATACATCTTTCTTTATCCAATGCAGAAAATACAGGTATTGTGCCCAATAACAGCTTTAACAGAAAAGTTGTTAATCTTGGTTTCAATTATAATCTATCTGAAAAGTTCAATTTTTCAGGTAATATCAATTATTCCAAAGAAATAAATACCAATCCGCCAAATATTGCTCAGCAGGATAATACAATTCCTACATCTTTAATGGCACTTGCCAATACAATGCCTCTTTCTGTTTTAAATGATAATAAATATAATGCTTCAGGAAATGAATATTCCTATTCAAGATTTCAAAATAGAACCAATCCTTATTGGATTTTAGCAGAACAGTTTAATATAATTAAACGTGATAGAGTTTTTGGCAATATAGCAGTGAAGTATAATTTTCTTCCTTGGCTTTTTGCACAAGTACGTATTGGACAAGATTACTGGTCGCGCGATCAGGATGTAAACAATTATCCAACTGGCCAGGCCTCAAGACCTTCCGCTCCCTCAGGGTTTGTTAATGGCCTATTTACCCAGGAATCACGAAGATCAATGGAATCTAACATGGACTTTCTCCTTTCTGCCAACCGTAATTATGGAAATTTTGGATTTACCCTTACAGGAGGTGGTAACCAATTACGAAGAAGGGTAGATGTAAATAATGTACAAGTTACTGACTTCGTTGTAAGAGGTTTATATACTGTGCAAAATGGCAGAGCCAAAAATCCTGTATATAGTTTATCAGAACAAGGAGTAAATTCATTATACAGCTCAGCAGAAATTTCTTGGAAGAGAATGTTTTATCTAAATGGAACGGTTAGGAATGACTGGTTTTCAACTTTGTCGCCAGCTAATAGAAGTATTTTGTATCCATCTGTTTCAGGATCCTTTATTTTCTCAGAATTAATTAATACTGACAAATGGTTAAATTTTGGAAAACTGAGATTAGGTTATGCTGAAGTTGGAAGTGATGGTGATGTTGCACCTTCTTCTGACCAGTTATTTTATTCTGTTAATTCAAACCTTATCAATAATTCTAATGGCACAGCAGTTGCAGTAGGTGGTAGCGGTACTTCAGTTCCTAATCCAAATTTAAAGCCAAGTAGGGTTTCTGAAACAGAAATTGGAGTTGAACTCAAGATGTTTAAAAGCCGGGTAAATCTAGATTTCGCTTTTTATACTAAAATCACCAACGACCAAATCGTTCCAGTTCAAATTTCCGATGCATCAGGATTTCTAAATACCCGAATTAATAGCGGAAAAAGCCAGAACGATGGTTTTGAAGTACTCTTGAATTTGGTGCCTATTCAAAATAAAAATTTCACTTGGGAATTTACGGCTAATACTTCCTACAATAAAACCAAAGTACTCAGTATAATTACCAATACACCAGGCGAAAGAATAACCATCGGCACCCATGTTTTTAATGGGGAATTGAGACATGTAGTAGGAGAGGAAATGGGGCAAATTGCAGGATTTGGATATCGCAAGGATGCAACAAAAGGGAACCAAAGAATATTTCAGGCTAATGGATTACCACTTCGCACAACCGACCTTGTTCTTTTCGGAAGTGCTTTACCTAAATGGGTTGGTGGATTTCTAAATTCCTTCAAATACAAAGGTATTAGTTTGAATGTTTTCATTGATTATAAGTTGGGTAATATGATGCTTTCTGGTACAAACTTTAATGCCTTTCGTCATGGGTTACATATGAATACATTAGAAGGTAGAACAAGTGGTGTTATAGGCAATGGAGTTAACCAGAGTGGGGGGCAAAATACCGTTGCGGCACCTGTTCAAACATATTGGGAACATCTTCGTTCTCAACAAATAATCGAACCTGTCATATATAATGGTGGATATTGGAAGCTTCGTCAGGTATCAGTAGGATATGATTTTACAAAATTCATACCTGCAAATTGGCCTATCAAAGCACTTAAACTGGATTTTGTAGCCAACAATGTTTTGATGTTGAAAAAATGGGTTGACAATATAGATCCTGAAACGTTTGGTTATGGATCAGATAATATGGTTGGTATGGAAAATCCAGGAATACCAACTACCAGAAGTTTGGGCTTTAACTTAAACATTAAATTTTAATTCAATTTTTATGAAAAAATTAATTAACTATAGTCTCTTGTCAATTCTATTACTTTTTACAGTTTCGTGTGAAAAAGGGTTAGAAGATTTAAATATTAATCGCACCAATCCAACCAGTATTGACCCTGCACTCTTATTGAATAATGCAATTATAAATACATCTTACTCTACCATAACATTAGTATTTGATATGGGTATTATTCAACAGGTAATTACACCTAATGGTGGCGTATTAGCGGGTGCAAATTTTAATCAGGAAAATAGGGCTGCTGGTTCAATCTGGGCACCTTATTATCAGAATGTGATTAAATATACACGTGATGTGATTGACCGTACTAAAAATAATGCAGCCAGGGCAAATTTATTTCATATGGCACGTATTTTTCAGGCATATGCTTTTATGATTCTTACTGATGAATACGGCGACATCCCTTATTTAGAAGGGGGTGCTGGTTACTCCAGTCAAGTTTTTTTTCCAAAATACGATGCACAGCAAGTAATATATACGGATATTATAAAAGAATTATCTGAAGCAGGAGCTGCATTAAGCACTAGTAGTACTATCGAGAGTTCCGATGTTTTATATTCTGGAAATATAGCTCAATGGAAAAAATTTGCATATTCACTTTTATTAAGAGCAGGCATGCGATTAAGTAAGGTTGATATAGCAAAAGCACAGTCTACAGTTCAGGCCGCATTGGCCGGAGGTGTTATCACATCAAATTCAGATAATGCTTATTTACGGCATGATGGTAATTATACCTCTCCAATTGGCAGTACATTAAACGGAAGCGAAGCTGCTAATTTTTATCTAACAAAACCTTTTGTAGATCACTTGAAAAACAGTAGTGATCCCAGGTTGTCTTCTATAGCTATTCGATATATAGGGGCTACTTCTGGCAATGGACAAACCGTTGCAGTTGGTTCTACTGCACCTACCCAGCAGATAGGAATGCCAATGGGGAAGGATAATGGAACAATTATAGCCGCAGCAACTGCTGATGGTTTGGCTAGTTTTTATGATTATAGTCAAGTTGATAGAAGAAGAATGACAAAAATTGCTGCACCTTGTTTTTTTGTTACTGCATCTCAAACGCAACTATTACTTGCAGAAGCAAGATTTAGAGGCTGGATAACTTCAGGAACTGCAGCTCAATATTTTTCTGATGGAATAAAAGCACATATGGATCAAATGGCAGTTTATGATGCAGGTTCTGCTGTTACTGCAACTGCACGAGATACATATGTTACTGCTAATCCACTCAATGCAGGTACCGAGTATCAGCAAATCAATACACAATACTGGATTGCTTCTTTTCTAAATGGGCCAGAAACGTTTGCCAATTTTAGAAGAAGTGGATTTCCAACTTTAGTGCCCAATCCTTATGGACAACCATCTAATCCTGATGTGCCAAATGGCACATTCATTAGAAGGATTGTTTATCCAACTTCTGAATTATCAGTAAATACTGCAAATGTTAATGCAGCAATAGCTAGACAAGGGGCAGACAAATTGAGCACAAGGATATGGTGGGATAAACCTTAATGATGGTTCTTTATTTGGCAGTTTTATTCTCAATAGCAATTAAGACCTTATGTTTCTACATCAGGTCTTTTTTAGGAATCTTCCGTATAAATCATACACTTATGACCAATAGTGAACCAGCTTTTAATTGCAATAAGTATTATCCTAAATTTTAAAATATGCATAAAAAATTAAGAAGCCAGGATTGGTTTGGGAGAAAGGATAAAGATGGAATAATTTACAGATCCTGGATGAAAAATCAGGGTATGCCTACTGATATGTTCGATGGAAGACCAGTAATAGGTATTTGTAATACGTTTAGTGAACTCACACCATGCAACGCACATTTTAGAGATATTGCTGAAAGTGTAAAAAGAGGCGTATTAGAAGCCGGTGGATTTCCGCTAGAGTTTCCCATAATGAGTTTAGGTGAAACCTTGTTGAAGCCAACTGCCATGCTTTTTAGAAATTTAGCAAGTATGGATACGGAAGAATCTATCAGAGGCAATCCAATCGACGCTGTGGTTTTACTTACAGGTTGTGATAAAACAACTCCTTCTACATTAATGGGGGCCGCCAGTGTTGGCTTACCAACTATTGTTGTACCTGGTGGACCAATGTTGAATGGCAAATACAAAGGGCAGGATATTGGATCTGGAACGCATGTCTGGAAATTTGATGAAGACATGAAAACCGGTAAAATGGATAAGGAAGACTGTGAATATGCGGAAAGTTGTATGAGCAGAAGTATCGGACATTGTATGACAATGGGTACTGCCAGTACTATGGCCTGTATGGTAGAGGCACTTGGTTTAACATTGTCAGGTGCGTCTGCAATTCCAGCCGCAGATTCAAGGAAAAAAGTAATGGCACAATTAAGTGGAAGACGCATTGTACAAATGGTTAAAGAAAATCTTACAATTGACAAGATACTAACCAGAGAGGCTTTTGAAAATTCGATCAAAGTAAATGCAGCAGTTGGCGGTTCATCAAATTTCATTATTCATCTTACTGCAATTGCAGGAAGAATTGGAGTGTCATTAAATTTGGAAGATTTTGATATTATTGGAAGCAAGATTCCCTTATTATTAAATCTGATGCCATCTGGGAAATACTTGATGGAAGACTTTTATTATGCAGGCGGTTTGCCTGTTATATTACATGAATTAAAGGATCAGTTACATCAGAATATTTTAACTGTTACTGGTCAAAACCACCATAATAACATTCTTGGAAAATCCACTTGTTATAATGATGAAGTAATTGCGAGCTATCAGAAGCCGATAATACCTGAAGCCGGGTGTATAGTTGTAAAAGGCAATTTGGCAATAAATGGAGCTGTAATAAAGCCCTCTGCAGCTACACCTGCATTATTAAAACATAAAGGTAGAGCTGTTGTATTCGAAAGTATAGAAGATTATCATCAAAGAATTGATGATCCAGATTTAGATATTGACGAAAACTGCGTAATGGTTTTAAAATATGTTGGACCAGTTGGTTATCCCGGAATGGCGGAAGTTGGAAATATGGCCCTACCTCAAAAAATTTTAAAAAAAGGGATTAAAGATATGGTAAGGATTTCCGATGGTAGAATGAGTGGGACAGCTTATGGAACTACGGTTTTACATGTATCTCCTGAGTCTGCAATTGGAGGAAATCTGGCATTAGTAAGAAATGGAGACATGATTGAACTGGATGTTTCTCAAAGAAAATTACACTTAGATGTTTCTGACGAAGAACTTGCTCAAAGAAAAGCAAATTGGAAGGCTCCCAAAATTCCTACCGAAAGAGGATACGTAAACCTCTATGTAAACCACGTATTGGGGGCTGAAAAAGGAGCTGATTTTGATTTTCTTTTGGGTAGTTCGGGAAGTACTGTAACAAGGGATTCTCATTAGTTTTTTGTAAAAGAAATAAACAAATCATAGTCGCTTCAATTTTATTTGAGCTTTATTAATATAAAAAAGCTGTTTGCGACTTTCTAATAATATGTTTTTTCAATAAAATTTGATGCATTTTAAAAAATTATAGGATGAAAAATATAAAAATAGTACTTTATTACTTTTTGATCTTTTTTCTAACTTCTTCATCTTCATTGGCACAGCCTAAACAATTTAAGGCATTGGTAGTTACAACAACCAATGGGTGGCATCATGAATCTTTACACTATGGTGTTTTGGCATTAAAAAAATTAGGTGTAAAAAATAATTTTGATGTTGTTGTATTTGAAAATCCCAAAGGATTTACTGATAAAAATCTTGAACAATTTCAAGTCATTATATTTTTAAATACTACTGCTAATATTTTTGATACTACACAACAAGCAGTAATGGAACGATTTATTAAAAGTGGAAAGGGATTTGTTGGAATTCATAGTGCCTCAGATACTGAGTATGACTGGGATTGGTATACAAAATTAGTTGGCAGGATGTTTCATATTCACCCTGTAATTCAAACAGCAAAAATAAAAATCATCGAAAACGATTTTCCCGGGTTGCAGGGTTTTTCTGGAACAAATCTTTGGACTGACGAATGGTATGAATTCGGTGCAGAGAGAGTTTCTGGATTAAAATATATTTTGGCTGTAGATGAAAGTTCTTATAACCCTAAAGTGGAATGGAAAGAAAAAGGAATATCTGGAAATGGAATGGGTAAACTTCATCCAGTTTCCTGGTATCATAATTTTGATGGGGGACGTTCATTCTATACCGCATTAGGGCATCTGTCTGCTATCTATCAAGATGAAAAATTTCTCAACCATTTATATGCTGGCATTTATTGGGCGGCACTGGATAAAAAATAATGTTGTTTAATAAAAGAGCTTTACTTATTTGATCTAATTGTCTTATTTATGTAGATCCAAATAGGCATTCAATTCTTTACGTTGCATAGGTAATTGGCTATCCGGTAATTTGCGTAAATATTCATGAAATTCTTTTGTCATCTGTGGTGAGTACTCGCTATCAATCTGACCTGAAGTCCAATCACCAGCTTTATTTCGCATTATTCCATAAACGTGTCTGAGATTATTAATCTCGGCTTCCAATACTATTTCACCAACAAGGTATGCTGGCAAAAACAATGTTCCATAAGGACTAGCAAATACAATATCACCAGGCAAAACAGTAACATCTCCTATCCTTACTGGTGCATTTATAGATGTAAGCATAACTTCATTTATAGAAGAAGGATGATCAGCTAAAATCCAGCCATTAAATCCATCAACTTTTTTAATTTCCTGTATATTTCTTACTGATCCCCAAAATACAACACCCCGTTTAGATTTTGAATATATTGAATTCGCTAATCTATCCCCAATTAGCGTTCCTTCATTTACTTTGGCAAAACCATCTGCTACATAAATATCTCCATCTCGCAATATCTCAATCGGCCAAACATTAGATTGTGCTTTTTCACCATGACCTTCTGATAATCCAACTTTTCTTATTAGTTCTCCAAAATCGGGTCTTTGTGGCATATACTGAGCTGTTACAGCACGGCCTGTCATCGTAGTATTTTTATCCGGATGAATCATCATCCAGTTACCTTGAAATTGGTTATTGAATTTTTGTTTTCTTAAACCGCCCCAAGCATGCGTTAAAACTACTTTCTTCAGTCTATCTAATAATTCATCCGAAACATAGGGTCTTCCATCTGGAAGGCGTTCTCCCGTCCATTTTGAGGTTAGGGAAATAATATATTCTCGGTTCATTGAAACGCGATTGTATTGCGCATTGACTATTTTTAACAGTAAAAAGAAAATGACAATTATTTGGCAGATTATCTTTTTCATAAAATCTTATTTTAAATATTTCACTTTTCACTTATAATATTATTAATGCTAGTCAACTCTTCTTCCGTAAATTCATAGTTCTCCAAACATTTAATTGAATCAAGTACTTGTTCGGGTTTACTTACACCAATTAAAACAGAGCTGATTCTTTTATCTTTTAAAATCCAGGCCAAAGCCATTTGTGCAAGGTTTTGACCACGTGCTTCAGCTAAAACATTCAACTGCCGAACTTTATTGATCTTTTCTTCCGAAACCTGGTTCTCATCTATGGCTCCATTACCCCTATGACTCGAAGCCCTCGAATCGGCAGGTATCCCTTTTAAATATTTATTGGTGAGTAGTCCCTGTGCTAGCGGCGAAAAAGCAATACAACCAACACCATGCTGTTCAAGAACATCCAGTAAACCATCTTCCACCCAACGATCGAACATGGAATATTTTGGTTGGTGTATCAAACAGGGCGTACCCAGTTCTTTCAGTATTTGTATGGCTTTTGCAGCTTCTTCAGGTTGGTAACTGGAAATGCCAACATACAAAGCTTTACCCTGCCTTACCATTAAATCAAGGGTGCCCATTGTTTCTTCTAATGGTGTATGGGGGTCCGGTCGATGATGGTAAAAAATATCAACATATTCAAGTCCCATTCTTTTCAAACTTTGATCAAGACTGGCCACCAAATATTTTTTAGAACCCCAGTCGCCATAAGGCCCTGGCCACATGCCCCAGCCGGCTTTGGTAGAAATGATCAATTCATCACGGTACGGGATAAAATCATGTTTGAAAATTGTTCCAAAATTTTCTTCAGCCGAACCAGCTGGCGGACCATAATTATTGGCCAGATCAAAATGGGTAATGCCATTATCAAAGGCTAACCTTAAAATATTTCTTGCATTTTCTAAAACATCAATGTGTCCGAAATTGTGCCATAATCCCAAGGATAAGGCTGGTAAAAGGAGCCCACTTTTTCCGCATCTACGGTATTCCATGGATTGGTATCTATTTGCATTTGCTGTATAAGGCATGTTGTTTTTTTTTTAGAATATGTAATGATTTAGGCTTGCTCAGCTTCGGCCAAAGCTTTCACCATAATTTCAATATCTGTTGTGCCCCTGAAGCCACTGAAACCAACAGAAAGTATAGCACCATTTTTCAAAGTTATGGGTTGACCGCCTTCCCATCCAATCAGATCAGGGGCTTCAATGCCATTGGCATTCTCACCCACTTCTTTGTTAAAAACCATTCTTTCATATTCTCCCGTTTTTACACCGGTAAGCCATACCTGACTTGCTTTTGTCCATGCCACCCTGTATGATTGACGTAACCTTGGTTTATTGGTACCAAAAAACTTTCCATGAATGTTTCCGTTTTCATCAATGATGCATACGGCCAGGTTGCCATTGGAGATACAGGCATCTTCGGGTATTTTCATATAAATGGGAATCATTTTTTCAATTGCCATGAATATTTTATTTACAAGTGTTTGATCATTAGTATGCTCCATTTTTCTTTGTTGTTATGTTTTTAAAAAGATGCTGTTAATTTCAAATAAATTACGCTGAATTTATACTTTATTAGATGAAATTTTTGCTACAACGTTGTCGATGTATGTATTATACCAAGTATAGTTTATCTTCATGATATTAGTCTCCAACAATGGTGTTATAAACCAGCCATTATGAATTTAAAAGAGTTAGCAAAAGAGCTTAATTTATCATTTTCTACAGTATCTAAAGCCTTAAGCGATAGTCATGAAATTAGCGCTGCTACTAAAAATAGGGTTAAGGCAAAGGCAAAAGAATTAAATTATCAGGTTAACTCCATAGCTAGTAGTTTTCGCAAGCAACAAACACGAACAATTGCAGTAGTAATTCCCGAAGTTGTAAATGATTTCTTTGGTCCGGTTATCAATGGAATAGAATCCATTGCTCAGGAAAAAGGGTATCATGTATTGATCTACCTGACACATGAGGATATGGAAAAAGAAATTTCTATAATCAAGTTGTTACAAAATGGAAGGGTAGATGGTATTTTGATGTCGATATCTGAACAAACTTCTAATACTGCACATTTAGAAGAAATACAGGCTAAAGGCGTACCGCTTGT
Source organism: Chitinophaga pinensis (assembly GCA_943371675.1). GTDB lineage: Bacteria > Bacteroidota > Bacteroidia > Chitinophagales > Chitinophagaceae > Sediminibacterium > Sediminibacterium pinensis_I. Next base: position 48,592 of record CALRVT010000029.1, read on the forward strand.
TTTTTTTGATAGGATAGCTGAGCATATCGATGCGCCAAAAGTAACAACAGATGATTATTTCAGCGGAATTAAAGCAACAGAACACCTTATTCAACGTGGTTGTAAACGAATTGCCTATTTCTGTATGTCTAAAAATCTTTCTATCAGTAATAAGCGAATGAATGGGTATTTAGAAGCATTAAAAATGCATGCTATTGAACCTGATGAAAGCTTGATTTTATCTTGCGAACGAGATAGTGAAAAAAACCTTAGCCTGATACGTGCGTTATTGGAAAGCAAGAATAGACCAGATGGTATTTTTGCTTCTGTAGAAAAGCTTGCCATTGCTACCTATGAAATATGTCAGCAATTAGAGATTAGCATTCCGGAAGATATTAAGATTATTACTTTTTCAAATTCATATACAGCACCTTTTTTGAATCCCTCCCTTACAACAATTACGCAGCCTGCTTTTGAAATGGGTAGGAAAGCCGCTTCCATTCTTTTCAATACTGTTGAAAAGAAAGCAGTACAAATGCCAACTGAGAAAACCGAATTGGTTTCAGTTTTGATCGAAAGAAACTCTACTCTTTAAAAAATTCTTTGTGAACTTTCTTGTTTAGCATTTGTTACTATCTTAAATCTTAAGAAACATGTTAAACTATCTTATCATTGGAGCTTCATCAGGTATTGGAAAGCAATTGGCAGTTCAACTGGCTGAAGCTGGTAACCAGGTATCCGCAACTTATCATACACATCCCCAGCAAACAGAAAATGAATTAATAACCTATCATTTTTTGAATGTACTGGATGAAATTTATTCACTTGATTTTCTGCCTGAGAAATTAGATGGCCTGGTGTACTGTCCCGGTTCTATTCAGTTGCGTCCATTTGAAAGGATACAGTACCCCGATTTTGTGCAGGATTTTAATCTCCAGGTTGTAGGTGCCATCAGGATCATTCAGGCTGTTATGCCAAGATTAAAAAAGGCAGAAAGTGCTTCTATCGTGCTTTTTTCTACTATTGCTGTGAAAGCTGGTTTGCCATTTCATTCCCAGGTTGCTGTATCAAAAGGTGCTATTGAGGGATTAACAAAAGCTTTAGCTGCAGAATTTGCGCCACGGATCAGGGTAAATTGTATTGCCCCTTCCTTAACAGATACGCCACTTGCTGCTTCCTTATTGAATACAGAGCAGAAAAGAGAAGCAAATGCATTAAGGCATCCTTTAAAAAGAATTGGCAGTACAGCTGATATTGCCCATATGGCCGAATTCCTGCTTTCATCCAAATCGGATTGGATTACCGGACAGGTATTTCCTGTTGATGGGGGTATGTCATCCATAAAATAAAGCTGCTTATTAAAGCTATTTTGTTGCTTAAGCCAATCTTTGGGTTATTAAACCCTTTGTAGGGCCAAGCTGTTTTGGTTTAAGAAGTACCAACTCACCATGGGTATTCCCTTTTATTTTACTACCTATTTGAATTATTTATTATTTTAGGAGCCTGATTTACACCTCTTTTACAATTGCTTTTTGTTTACAAACAAAAGGTAACGTGTAATAAATTAAATATATATGGCTCCAAAACTACTACTACTAGCTCTTCTATTTGGCATAGTTTCCACCCAAGATCTGCATGCCCAGGGAAAAGAGTTACCAGTAGAAGTAGTAGTAGATAAATTAAGCCATAAAAATATCCGGGCATTTCTGGAAAAAGAAATTGATGCGGTATTTAAATTCTACCATGATGAATTCTTACCAGATAATAATATCACCAATAAGTGCATCGTTTTAAAATCGATTGATAAAGAAAAGTCGATCAATACGGCTGATGATATTGCCATTAGTGCCCTGAAAAGTTTAAAGCAATTCAAGGTTAATTCCAGCAGAGGAGTTATTCAACTTAAAATGGAAAGTTTTAAAAATGACAAGGGTGATGTTTGTGAATATGACAGAAGCGATAATTACCACTCCATTGTAGCATTGGAAGTTAAATTGCATGAACTTAACCCGGGCGTGTTTTCTGCACAATTACCCATCATAGCAAAGGATGATAAGTTTGCTGCTTCTATCAGGGTTAGGTATGGTATTCCCGCACCAGCACCCATTACAGCAGAAGCTATTGAAAAAGTAAATGATCCATTAAAATCCATTACTTTAAAATCAATGCTGGAGCTTTCCAATAAAGCAAACCTCAGTTATGTTTGGGAGTATAAAACGGATACTGAAAATGAATGGAAGGAGATGGGCAAAACACCCACTGAATCATTTGTATTATTACCTGCAAAAGATATTTTTAAAAGAGCCATCAAAACCAATGAAACCATTCATTTTAGGATGAAGGCAGTATCTTCTGAAATAGCCGGACCTTATACAGAAAATTTTACTGTTTTATTTACACCGCCTGCCCCTCATTTTGAAAGATCAGAAGTAAAAACAGTGCCCACTTGTCCCAATAGTCCTTCCGGAAGCATCAGTATAGCAACCATCACAGGATTTTCAGATAGTCTGGCCTACTATATACTCAAGGGAAAAACAATTGATTCCACTGCCTATCCGGATATAGTTGCGCAAGATCTAAAAGCTTATTCAGGTACAGTTGTAAATAATAAGTCGCTCACCGTTCAAAAATTAGAAGAAGGCGATTATACAATTGTATTGTACAATGCCAATGCGCAGGTTGGCAAAATGTTTACCACACATATTTTTTCTATCAAGAAAATGCCATTGCTAAGTATCAAATCAGATAAAGTATCCGATGCTACATGTAGCAATAGTGCAGATGGGCAGATATTGATTGAGTTGGATGGTGGCAATCCCGGTAAATTGGTCACTTCCATTACACCCAACCTTGGTAAAACAAAACAGGTTGGCAGAAGCATATACTTTACAGAATTACCCATTGGCACGTACACGGTTTTTGTTAAGGATGAATGTAGCCAAATCATTGCCAGCAAAGAGCTTGAGGTATTACAAAAAACTGTTCAAATTCGCGGTAAGTTGGAAATAGAAACAGAGCCGTTGGATAACACTACCAATGGAGTGGTTATAGTAAGTTTGGAAGGTGGAACTGGTCAGTATAAATATGTTGTAACAAAAGGAATCATTGCGGGTACAGAAAAAACAGAAACCACCAATGTATTCAAGATCGATAAGTTTGCAATAGGTACTTTCAAAATAAAGGTTGTGGATGCAAATTTTCCATTATGTCCTTCATGGGATACCACTTTCAGTATCATAGGTAAGACACAGGAAGTGATAACTATTGATACTACAAAAACGATACAGCCGGAAAAGAAGGACACGATTAAGAATCAAACTTCCAAAAATATTGAATTGAGAATGAATATGGAAAGAAACGAATTCAATGCAAGGAGGATGGCTGATAGAATCTTTAAACAGTCAAATGTTATTGCTATATTAAATAAAAAAGAAGACTTAAGTTTTTGTTGGTATTCCAATCCTTTGTTGGTCGCCTGACCACAGGTGTTCGGAAGATATTTATCTTAAATTCTCAATGCACTAACAAATACCCACACTGGGGACTAAAGTCCCAAAATGACTTTTTTTACTATTTATTCCATGCTCTGAAGAGCATGGCAAAGTTTTTAAGAA
>CALRVT010000030.1:0-51922 GCA_943371675.1 Chitinophaga pinensis
TGGCTTCAGTTTCAGTTGCACCACTCATTAATTGGGCATCAAACCCATGAAGCAAAGAAAACAATACAGACCACCCAACAACAAGAAATGGCCATACCCACGGTTGAAGCCGTAAAAGCCATGATGCGGGATATTGACCATAAGGGTGAAACACAGGAGGAAGAAGAGGAACCATTACCTGAAGGGGCTGAAAACGACCTAATGGAGCCCATGGACGACACAGATAGTAAGATCTCCGGGATTTTGTCTGAACAGCTGGCAGATTTCAAAAAACCTCTCGAGGCAGATGCCAAACTGGATATTGAAAATGAAAAGCAAAAACTATTTACCATCGACTATTTTGCATCTCAAGGCATCAAAATAGACCTGGAAAAGCTGCCGCAAGATAAACTTGCCAAAAATCTGCTGAAATTTACAGATTGGCTTAAACAGATCAAACAAGTGCCTGCTGCTGAGCTCAGTGCAAACCTGGAAAGAGAAAAAGCAGTGGCCGAAACAGCCCTTCAATCGAATGAAACCAGGGAAATTGTCACCGAATCCATGTCGGAAGTATTGATCAAACAGGGGCAAACTGATAAGGCAATCCAGCTGCTGATTAAATTAAGTTTCTTAAATCCTGAAAAATCCAGTTATTTTGCAGCCAAAATTGAACAATTAAAAGGTTTATAACATGATCTATGTGTTTTTGATTTTAATGGTGCTGGCTTCTGCCGGTCTTGCTTTTATCGTTTTGGTACAGAATCCAAAAGGCGGTGGTTTATCCGGAAGTGTGGGTGGTTTCAGCAACCAACTGATGGGTGTTAAACAAACAACGGATGTTCTTGAAAAAGGAACCTGGTTATTTGCAGGTATTATTGCTTTGCTGGCTATTTTTTCCGTGGTATTTTTAAAGGGTGGTTCTTCAACATCTAATGATGGAGGTTTATTGCAAAAAGTAAATACCAATCAAACAGCACCAGCCCCTGCTCCTGCTGCAGTTCCTGCTAATACAGTACCTGCACAACAGCAGCCTATTAAGAAATAATTTGTTTCTAGATAATATATTACCCTGTTCGTATTTCGGACAGGGTTTTTTATTTAATTTGACTTATGAAATTTTTCAGAAGCAGGATCTATTTGATAGTCATTCCGCTATTACTCCTCACCTATTGGTTTTTCCTTGGCCCGGCTACTACCTTTTCTGAAAAGTCGAAATATTTCATCATTCGTGAATCTGCAAAAGATAAAGCTTCAGTTTTAGCAGAATTGTCTGATCAGGGTATCATCTGGAATCAAACTGCTTTTTCCATTATGGCTTCATCATTGGGTGCCTGGCAAAAGATAAAAGCGGGTAAGTATGAAATTAAAAAAGGCGACAATGTTTTAAATATAGCCAGAAAGCTTAAAAACGGGCAACAGGCCGAAATGAAACTCATCATCAATAGGATCAGAACCAGGCAAGAACTTGCCAAACTTATCGCGAAAAATTTTGAACACGATTCAGCTTCCGTGATGCAGTTTTTAAGTTCTAATGATAGCCTTGAACAATGGGGTGTGGACACTAATAATGTTTTTACCCTGATCATACCAGATACCTATGCCTTCTACTGGAATACTTCCCTACAAAGGATCTTTAAAAAACTATCTGATAACAAAATAAAATTCTGGCAAACCAATAACAGAAAAGAGAAAGCAAAGGCTTTGGATTTATCAGAGCAGGAAGTATATACACTGGCATCTATTGTGGACGAAGAAACCAATTACGATAGTGATAAAATAAAAATCGCCAGCGTTTATTTGAACAGATTGGATAAAGGAATGCCCCTACAGGCTTGCCCTACCATCAAATTTGCGATGAAGGATTTTACCATCACACGCATCTATGAGAAATACCTGAGCAACCCCTCCCCTTATAATACTTACCGGAAAAAAGGATTGCCGCCAGGTCCGATATGCACCCCTTCTCCTAAAACCATTGATATAATATTGGATGCGCCTAAAACCAATTTCCTATTCTTTGTAGCTAAAAGTGATTTTAGCGGATACCACCACTTCAGTAGTAACTTTACAGAACATAACCAATATGCCAAAGAATACCAGAAAGCACTGGATAGTTATATGGCAAAAAAACAAACTAACCCATCTTCCAATTGACCAGATTAGAACGTATCATCATTCGTTGGCCACCGGTGGCATTTTTACTCAGAAAGAGTAAAACCTGGGTTATTCCGGGCTTCCGTGGCATTCCTGTGTATGATGTTGCCAACTTTTTTCTGAAACAGGTAAATAAGGTAGGATTAGGTGAAAGGGCAGCGGCGATATCATTTAACCTGATCATGGCATTGCCGGCTGCCATATTGTTTCTTTTTTCTTTGATACCCCTCTTTCCAAAGCCGGATAGTTTTAAAAAAGAGATCCTAAATCTCTTCAAAGACATAACACCCAATTCCAGCACTTATAATCTCATCGCCAATATCCTCAACGATCTTTTAGAGATCCCGCATGTGGGCATCTTCTCTTTCGGCTTCATCTTACTGATCTTTTATTCTTCCAATGCGATGATCGGTATTATCAGAACCTTCGATAAATCTATTCAGGAAAATAAAGGAATCTTTATGCACCAGCGCTGGCGTGCATTGCGACTCACATTTATTTTACTAATCCTGGTTTTGATTTCAGCCGCTGCATTGTTTCTTGGAAAAGAAAGGCAGGCCTACCTTTTGAAAAACCTCTTTAATATGAAAAGGGTTAACCGAGCGATGTGGTGGAATTGGGTAAGATGGGGCACCATTCTCAGCATGGTTTATTTTGGAATTGCATTGATCTATAAATATGCACCATCCATAAAAAAAAGATGGTCATTGCTATCACCAGGATCTATACTGGCCACTTTCCTTACCTTGTTAACAACAATAGGTTTTTCTTTTTGGGTAAACAATTTTGCTAGTTATAATAAAGTTTATGGCTCAATAGGCACAGTGCTCATTATCATGATCCTGATCTATTTCAATTCAATGATTTTACTGATCGGCTTTGAATTGAATGTGAGTCTCACTTTCCTCACGCAAGAAGTGGAGGCGCGACAAGCATTGGAAGCAGAAGAAAAAGCAAAGAAGCCTGATTCTCCTCAATAGGGCAACTTTTCTTAAAAAATATATCTTCCCTTTAATCAGTAAGCTTACGCAAAGCCAGCTCCAGCTGGGGTTCGGTTAATTGTTGCTTATAAAATTGGCGATACTTGCTTTTATTGTTGATCATTAATGTTACAGGAATCGAACCATCAAAACCCTTGTCGATCTTAGGACCGAATACTGCTGCATCGGATTCGTTCAACCAAATAACGTCCGACTTCACAGACTTCCTCTTCATAAAATCACGGATGCCATTTGGAAATTCGTCAGGAAAATCTACACTCACCAGAAGCAATTTCACTTGTTTATTTTTAAAAGCGGCAACACCTTTTTCAAACCATGGGATTTCGCGTACACAAGGTCCACACCAGGTAGCCCAGAAATTGACCACGATTGGCACAGAAACTGTATCCAACATTTTGTTTAATGCATCAATCGACATTTTGGGAATTGTTTGGGCTTGAATGGTATTCAAGCAAAACAAACATACCATGGCAATGACTATTTTTTTCATAACATATCTTTTTCGGTAAAGCCCCAGTTCTTCAAAATGGCCTGCTGCTTATCTTTTGTAAAAGCGTTTTCCTCATACATGCCTGCTGCAGACCTTTGTCTGTACGCTTCATAGATCGCAACAGCGCAGGCAACAGAAATATTCAGGCTTTGAATGATGCCAACCTGCGGTATCACAAAATTACCATCAGCCAATGAGCGGATCTCTTCGCTTACCCCATCGTGTTCATTTCCAAAGACCAGTGCAATTTTTTTGGTAAAATCGATCTCATATAATCCAATAGCATCCGAGGCTAAATGTGTGGTTAGTATCAGGTCATAATTTGATCTTAATTCTTCAAAACAGCTTTTCGCATCCGTGTGCTGGTGAATGGTTAACCATTTGGCTGCACTGCTGCTGCTTTTAGCTCCAAATCTTTTATGCCTGGAAATTATGGAGGTAAGCACATAAACATCCTGTATACCAGCAGCTTCGCAGGTTCGCATCACTGCTGAAACATTATGCGGGTCATGCACGTTTTCCAATACTACCGTTAAACCTGCCTGCCGTTTATTTAGAACTTGAAGAAGCTTTGATTTACGTTCTGGAGTCATAGGGTACTGATAGGTTGCTAAATTCGCCCAGACTAATGAAGTAGCCAAAATTGATTTTAAAAATAAAGACCAATGAAGTTTAATCATTGGTCTCTGTTATTATTATCCTCTTCCTCTTTGGCGTCTATTTCTATCTTCATGATAGTTATCTCTGCCTCTATCATTCCTGTTATCGTACCTATTATCTCTTCTGTTATCGTCTCTGTCATTTTCCCTTCTCCTTTCGTACCTGTCATCATCATATCGATTAGGATAATTGGGAGCCATCATCTGAGGAGCACGGTTGCGATGGTAATTGTTATAATAAGACAGGTATTGGTTTCTGTAATAATAACTATTCAGGTATGGCTGTGGCTGATTGATGATAACTTTTAAACCCCTGTGCAAATCATACTGCCTGTATCTATCAGGAAGCATGGCAGAGCCTCTCCATCCCCTGCCGTCAAAATAAAGGAACTGCCTTTTAGGGATATCGTAATAACAATCTATTTCGGGTAGGTAATAAAAATCGCCCCTTACATTTCCCGGAATACCCCATGAAGGTCTGTTGCCGAGGTTGATATTCAGGTTAAATCTAACCTGAGCTAAACTGTGGCCTGCAAAAAGAATTCCTGTAACAAGTAATGTTGAAAGTAAAATCTTTTTCATAACGAATGGTTTTATACTTACTATAAGCCAAACGTAATGCCAGAAATAATAAAGCTTGTTAGAAAATAGTTAAAGGCTGCAATTATTTTACAGTAATACCCAGTCCTGGATATTCGGAAACAGTTACTTGTCCATGATCATAATGAAGGCCAGTTGCAATATCTTCTGATAACATCAGCGGACCATCCAGGTCAGCATAGTCCAGTTGTGGTAGAAAATGTGCGATGGCTGCAGAACCTATGGTGCTCTCATTCATGCTTCCCATCATTACTTTCATTTCCAATGAACGTGCTTCTTTGATCATACGTATGGCTGGCGTAATGCCACTGCATTTGGTAAGCTTGATATTGATGCCATGAAAATGGCCGGCACATTTTTTTACGTCCTGCTCAAACACACAACTTTCATCTGCAATAAGTGGTAAGGAAGAAGATGCGAATAATTTTTTCATGCCTTCCCAATTATCTTTCGCTAATGGCTGTTCAATAAATTCAACGCCCAGGTCTGCAAGCCGTGGAATTTTTTCTATGGCTTCTTCTGTTGTCCATCCTGCATTGGCATCTATCCGGAACACTGCATCTGTATGTTTACGCAATGCTTCCATAATTTGTATATCTTCTGCAGTACCTAATTTGATCTTATAAATTGGCCAGGGTTTAGCCTGCATTTTATCCAACATTTTAGGTATTGTATCAATACCAATGGTATAATCCGTTCCTGGAGTATTTGTCCATTCTGTTTGCCATAAACGATATAAGGGTTGTGCTTTCAGTTGACCATGCAGATCCCAGGCTGCCATATCTAAAGCACAAACCAGAAAAGGATTTTGTGGAAATAAATGATGCAGGTAATGCCAATATCTTTCTGGTTCTGTAAAAGCGAATTTCTCAACGAGGTTTTTTTTCGATTCCAGATCTGCTATCATTTTTTCAACAGTAATATCATAATATGCGATAGCAGGTGCTTCTCCAAAACCTCTGAAGGGCCCCAATTCCAAAGCCACTACCAATGCAGGTTGGTGCGTTTTTGTTCTACCATTGGAAATGGTGAAAGGAAATTCGAAAGGGAGATTTTGTTCCTTGTAAAGAAGTTTCAATTGAAAATATGTTTTGGGCAAAGGTAAGCGGCAGCTTATAAAATCAATCACAAGTTCTCTGTATCCTTACTTTCTAGACTCGAACAAAGAAATACACAAACAACATCGGTATTTACCTGCCACTATCTTGTATAAACCCTTGCAATGTTTGGTTAAAATCAGTTGCTTGCATCAATTCTTCCAAACTGAGGTGCATTCGGTATTGCCAATAATGTTTGGGATTTGCGGGCACATTGATCCTTTCCTCCTGCGGGTCTTTTCTTCTAAGTGTTTCATCCATTCCCAGAATGTCCTGTAACTGAAAAACACTCCACATTGCTGGAGAATACAAATGTTGTAATAGGATCGATTTATTGATCCAGGCTTCACAATACACTGGCGCATCTCCCCACTGTCCGAGAATCTGGTTATAAAATTTCTGGATCCTTTCCCTGTCTTCTTCCCACCATCCACGTATAGTACTCATATCGTGTGTGGAAGGTGTAACCACACTTAAGTATGGCGCATCATTGGGGTGAAAAAAGGAAACATTCGGATCCTTGGGCATCCGTTGAATTTCTAAACTCAATAAGCCCAATTGTTGCATCACATCCGGAACACAGGTAGGTACAAGGCCAAGGTCTTCTCCACAAACGAGCATATTGGTCACCCTCTTGAGAGCTGGTAATTTTTGCAGTGCTTCTTTTTTCCAAAAATCATCCTGGCGTCTGAAGAAATAGTTCACATACAATTCCCGCAGTTGTTGTTGTGTATTATATTCCAGATTTTTGAATGAAGATGTTTGTTCGATTCCAAAACGGAAATGAAATTCAAGTCCACCACTCTCTCCTGCTTCAAATAAGATCACATTGCTGATCAGGTGAAACAAACCTTGCTTGATCTTTGCATGATGTGTATCCTGTTCCAATGTTGCAAAATGTTGTTCTACTAAGCGTTGGGTATTGTATGCAGGTTTTAAAGAATAAATACCGGCTCCTTCTGGTATTAAAAAAAGACTTTTTACCAACTCGTTATCATAGCCAAATATTTCCCATAAAACGTTTTCTGTAATATAGGGTTGGGTGTAACGATGGTAATCGAACCAAATATTTTGACTATTAAATTCGTTAATATGAACAGGTATTGCAGGCACAAAATGTCCCATAATACCTTCAACTGCATGCATAGGAATGCTCCATATGCGGAAGAAACCTAGAATATGGTCGATGCGAAATGCATCGAAATAATAACCCATTTGTTCAAAGCGCTGTTTCCACCAGGCAAAGCCATCTTCACGCATCCGTTGCCAGTTATAAGTGGGAAAACCCCAGTTCTGGCCAGTAACAGCAAAATCATCAGGCGGTGCACCGGCTTGGTAATCCATGTGAAAAAGTTCCGGATTTTGCCAGGCATCCGCACCATTGCGATATACGCCAATAGCGATATCTCCTTTCAGAATGATGCTATGGGCATGTGCATAAGCGGTAGCTTCTTTTAATTGAAGGTGCAGATGGTATTGAATAAAATAATAAAGGCCAATATCATCAAAAGCAGCAGAGTCTTTTTCCGTTAATTCGCTGATATCTTTTTCATGGTATATTTTATAAGCTGGCCATTTGCTGAAATCTACTGTTCCATACTGTTCGCGCAGGTAACAGAAGGCAGCATAGGGCATCAGCCAATGTTTGTTTTGTTGGAAGTATTCCTGGTAGTCCTTGGATGCAAAACAAGCAGCACCAGATTCTTTGTAAACTAATGCAGCAAATTCCAGCTTTATTTTATTTACTGCTTCATAATCTACTACCGATAAGGCATTCAAACGGATACGTTCCCCTTCCAGTTTATGTAATTTCTTGGTTGCTTTTTCTGAATCCGACATTTTGGAAAGATTCAAATACATCGGGTGTAAAGCAAAAGCAGAAATAGCAGCATATGGATAAGAATCCATCCATGTATGCGTTGCTGTAGTATCATTGATGGGTAAGATCTGGATCATTTTTAAACCCACCTGCACTGACCAGTTTACCAACAATGCAAGATCAGTAAACTCACCTACCCCAAAACTTTGTTCCGACCTTAAGCTGAAAACTGGAATGGCCGTACCGGCACCCTTCCAGGTATTATTGGGTAGTACAGCAAACCCATCATTCACCACAGTTTGTCTTCCGGGTTTTCCTACTTCTGGTAATACACGGTTATTGCCATCTTCAAATCTGATAAATGACTGTTGGGTAATATCAAAAACCCCGTATTTATATGCTACAGGAAAGAGTTCATTTGTTAGATCAACACTTATGGAATAAAAATCACTATCCTTTTCTTTCCCTAATAAAAGCGGAGAATCTGTTTGCCAATTTCCCAATGATGAGCAACTGCCTGCAATACATATGGTTTGGCCTTTAGTAAGTAATGGTGCTTTTACTTTAAGGGTATGTGTGCTAGATTTAGGTGAAACAGTATTTACTGTTGTAAAATGGTGCTTTAACAAAACCTGTTTAAAAGGTTCTGAATAAAAACAGTTTTCGAAGTATCCTGCATAATTCCAGGAATCAAGTAATAATAATTCCGCTGCAGCTACCAGGGATGGTGTAAAACTTTTATCATTGCCCCAATCATAGCTGAGTGTACCATCCGCATTCTTAAGAATATAGTGATAGGTTATTTCGGTATTGTACACCGTATTTTCAGGAATGTCAAGAACATAATACCAGTAATCTTCATTGAAATATTGCAGAGGGATCGCCTGTTCAAATACATTGTTTCCCAATAGAGGATGATTTCCTGTAAGAAATAATTCCTGCCCGAAACTGGTTTGAAATTTGATTTGAAAAATTATTTTCCTGAGTACCAACTTAGCACCTGTTTTGCCTTTAATTTCCTTTTTCTTAGTTATTTTTTTGCTTGCAGGATCTTGGATGGAAGTTGTAGCAGATTTCGCTTTGCTTGAACTATCAGCAGTTTTAAGCTTTAAAGACTTCACAGGGACTGCCTTTTTAGGGCTCTTCACATTTGCTTTTTTAACCTCATCAACTACCTGTAAAACAGGCTGAGAGGCATTCGCCTTTGTTTTCTCATCCTTTCCTGGTGAGGCAATCGTTCTTTTCGAAGTGGCCAAAATTCTTTGCTTTAATAGTGCTAAATTAACAAAACAATGTGTAAAACAAACACAAAGTAAAAAGAAAGCTACATACAACAGATCGCCCTTTATTTTCGGGCTTCTAGGCTTTCTTTTATCAAGTCTGCTCCCTTTTCTCCAATCATGATACAGGCAGCATTGGTATTGCCTGATATGATGGTAGGCATGATAGATGCATCCATCACCCGCAGGTTTTTAACCCCATACACCCGCAAATTTTCATCCACTACTGCCATCGGATCCTTACCCATTTTGCAGGTACCAACCGGATGATACAAGGTTTCCGCACTTTTTAGGATATGTTGCCATAGATCCTCATCAGTATATGGTTTTTTGGGAAGAACGATCCCATCTTCTGAGTATCCATTCAAAGCATTTGCTTCCATTACTTCAATCGCTTTTTTCAGAGCTGTAAGTAATACAGCTCTATCTCTCGGATCTGACAATAGATTGGGTTGTATAAGCGGCGGGTCGGTGGGTTTAGAGCTTTTTAGTCCTATATACCCCCTGCTTTCCGGTCTGATCAAAATAGTTAAAATAGCGAAGCCATCCTTTTTCTGAAAAGTTTCAATATTATAGATATCCGTAGAATAATCTTCTGCAATTCCCAAGGGTGCAAAATGAAACTGGATATCGGGTCTGTTAAGTGTTGGATCCGATTTTAAAAAAGCATTGGCTTCTAATGGACTATTACTCAATGGTCCGCTCGAAAACAAAATATGCTGCAGAACAGCTTTTGCCATATTCATGGGCTTTAACACAGAATTACCTGTAGGTATGGTACTCCAGCTGCTAACACCTGTCCAAACATGGTCCTGCAAATTTTTTCCAACCCCTGGTAAAGGGTGTTTGATATCAATACCCTGTTTACTCAATTCAACAGGATCTCCAATGCCGGATAGCATCAGGATCTGGGGAGATTGAATGGCGCCAGCAGAAAGGATAACTTCTTTTTTACAGTTAATCCTTTCTGTGTTGGAATGAGCCGTCATCACTTCTACCCCCACTGCCCTGCCATCTTCGATCAGTACTGATTTTACATGTGTATGGGTTCTTACGGTAAGGTTAGGTCGGCGCATAGCAGGCTTGAGAAATGCAGTAGCAGTGCTATGTCGTTTATTTTTTTTAATGGTAAACTGTAAAAAACTGGCTCCTTCCTGGGTTTCTCCGTTATAATCAATATTTCTGGGGATGCCAGAAGCCTCGCAAGCTTCTATGAAAACTCCGGCTAGGTCACTGGGTTGCTTGCAATGCGTAATATTTAAAGGACCCTCTTCTCCATGAAAAGGTTCCCCAAATTGCTCATTAGTTTCAGATTTTTTAAAATAGGGTAATACTTCCTCATAGCTCCAACCCTTATTGCCAAGGGAAGCCCATTCATTATAATCTTCCTTATTACCCCTCACATATGCCATCGCATTTGTAGCACTGGAACCACCCAATGTTTTACCACGTGGTATAAATAATTTGCGATTATCGATATGCTTTTGTGGCTCAGTCCAAAATGCCCAGTCAACAGATGACCTGTTTAATTTTGTATAAGCACCCGGCATATGAATTTCCGGTTTTTTATCAGGAGCACCTGCTTCTATCAATAAAACGGTAATAGAAGGTTCTGCAGATAACCGATTCGCCAAAACACATCCAGCAGATCCGGCACCAATAATGATATAATCGTACGACATTGGCTAAATATATAGCAAAATAATTGATGTCAAAACAAATCCAAAAAAAGGATTTAGGAAGAATTTCCAACTTGCATTTAAACCGTTTGTAAAAGGTTAAGGATTCCTATAATTTCAAAACTAACTTAGTGTAATACCTATATTTGCCATACTAACATTTGTTCGTATATGAATCAGGAAAATAACCGCAACGAGGATTGGATGAAATTGTCTGTTAGCAAGGCTAAGCAACATTTCGACAAAATTAAATTGGGTGGCGGGAAAAAAGCAATTGAAAAACAGAAGGAGCGAAATAAACTCACCGCCAGAGAACGCATTGCCTACCTCTGCGATCAAAATGCCGCATTCACTGAAATAGGCAGTTTTGCTGGGTTTGACATGTATGAAGAACAGGGCGGTTGTCCATGTGGCGGCACTGTAGCAGGTATAGGTTATGTAAGTGGGAGACAGTGTATGGTAGTTGCCAACGACCAAACTGTAAAAGCTGGTGCATGGTTTCCTATTACTGGTAAGAAAAACCTGCGTATGCAAGAGATTGCAATGGAAAACAGGTTGCCGGTGATTTACCTAGTGGATAGTGCAGGCGTTTATCTGCCGATGCAGGATGAGATCTTTCCGGATAAGGAACATTTTGGAAGGGTTTTCAGAAACAATGCTCGGATGAGTGCCATGGGCATTACTCAAATAGCAGCTGTTATGGGTGCTTGTGTTGCAGGGGGTGCTTATCTACCTATCATGAGTGATGAAACACTAATGGTAGAAGGAAATGGAAGCATATTTTTAGCGGGTGCTTACCTGGTAAAAGCTGCCATTGGTGAAGATATTGACAATGAGACATTAGGAGGAGCTGTTACGCATACAGAGATCAGTGGCATCAGCGATTATAAATTTAAAACAGAAGAAGAATGCCTTGATCATATTAAAAAAATCATAGGCAAGCTGGGAGAACCCGCAAAAGCAGGTTTCAATAGAATCAAAGCAGTGGCACCCAAAAAAGATCCTTCAGAAATTTATGGCATCATGCCAGAAGGAAATCTTAAGCCATACAATATGCTTAGCATTATTGAATGTATCACAGATAACAGTGAGTTTGATGAATTTAAAAAAGACTATGGCAAAACCATTCTTTGCGGCTATGCAAGAATCAAAGGTTGGGCAGTTGGCATTGTTGCTAACCAAAGATTGATCAGCAAAAATAAAAAAGGAGAAATGCAAATTGGTGGAGTGATCTATAATGATAGTGCCGATAAAGCCGCCAGGTTTATCATGAATTGCAACCAGAAAAAAATACCCCTTGTTTTTTTACAGGATGTAACTGGTTTTATGGTTGGCAGCAGAAGTGAGCATAGTGGCATCATTAAGGATGGAGCCAAACTGGTAAATGCAGTTGCCAATTCTGTTGTACCCAAATTCACCATCATTATTGGCAATAGCTACGGTGCAGGTAACTACGCCATGTGCGGTAAAGCCTATGACCCCAGGTTTATTTATGCATGGCCTTCGGCAAAAATTGCGGTGATGGGTGGCGGACAAGCCGCTAATACCTTACTGCAAATTCAGGTTTCCAGTATGAAATCACAAGGGAAACTGGTTTCTGCAGAAGAAGAAAAAGCCTTACTGGATAAGATCAAGAACAGTTACGAAACGCAAACATCTCCCTATTATGCTGCTGCAAGATTATGGGTTGATAATATCATAGACCCCATTGAAACAAGGGATGTATTGGCCGAAGGTTTGGCTGCTGCTAACCAGAATCCTTTCATAGAAGAATTTAAAACAGGGGTATTTCAGGTTTAGTTGTCTGAAAAGATGTTGCGGAATTTATTTACAATAATTAGCCTAAAAATTCATACAATGAAATATCCGATCTATACTGTAGATGCTTTTACTGACAAGGTTTTTGGGGGTAACCCTGCAGCTTGTTGTCCGCTCGATTCATTTCTGCCCACAGCAGTGATGCAAAAACTAGCCATGGAAAATAACCTTTCCGAAACAGCTTTTTTTGTTAAGAACCCTGATGATAGTTACCAGTTAAAATGGTTTACACCAGAAGTAGAAATGGACCTTGCAGGACATCCTACTTTGGCAACAGCTTTCGTAATATTTACTGAAATAGGGCATCCAAATGATACGATACAATTTCATACCAATAGTGGCATACTTACTGTAACAAAAAAAGGAGATCTATTAGAAATGAATTTCCCTTCACGCATGCCTATTCCCTGTGAGGCTCCAGATGCTTTGAGGCAAGGTTTTAATATAAAGCCTTCTTTAATTTTACAATCACGCGATTATTTTCTGGTGTATGAAAACCAGGAACAAATTGAAAACCTTATTGCCGATTTTGGCATACTCAATCAAGTGGATTCATTGGGAATTATTGTTACAGCACCAGGCAATGAATCTGATTTTGTTTGCCGTTTCTTTGTGCCAAATTCTGTAATAGGCGAAGATCCTGTTACCGGTTCAGCACATGCAACCTTAATCCCTTATTGGGCAAAGATATTAGACAAGACAGATCTTAGTTCCATTCAGTTATCTTCCCGTAAAGGGCACTTGCAATGTGGCTTCAAAGGAGACAGGGTAACAATTGCAGGCAAAGCTGTATTGTATATGAAAGGAGAATACTTCCTGTAAAAAACGAATGAGATGCATTTAAAATTTCAATCCTTTTTTTACGCAGATTGATTTTATTCTCTCAAATTTTTCTATCAAAATTGAAATAAGAAAGTTACCCTTAAATTGCAGCCATCATACTGCAAATAAAAAACATTCCTGAATACGCATGTCTACCAATCATCATCTCATCATTTATACTGACGGTTCAGCAAGGGGTAACCCTGGCCCTGGTGGCTATGGCATTGTGTTGATTTGGGGTGACAGTAAGAAAGAGATCTCCGGCGGATACAGACTCACCACCAATAACCGAATGGAATTGATGGCTGTTATTGTTGCATTACAATCACTTAAGAAAAAAGATATTGCCCTTACCATCTATACCGATAGTCAGTACATTGTTAATACGGTTGAAAAAAAATGGCTTGATAACTGGATCAAAACAGATTTCAAAGGAGGCAAAAAGAACAAAGATCTTTGGTTGCAATACCATACCCTTTCCAAACAATTCCGAATCCGTTTTGTGTGGGTAAAGGGACATGCCGAAAATGCCTTTAATAACCGTTGTGATGAATTGGCAACCACAGCTGCCGACGGTAAAAATTTATTGGTTGATGAGTGGTACGAACAAGAAACCACCAAATAATCAGCGCACCTGCCTGCCGGTAGGCAGTTCTGCGGCTAAAAAATCTACTTAATCAACTCCTAAACCGTCTGCTTCTTCGCAAAATATTGGTTGGCCAGAAAATAAGAACCAAACAAGAAAGCAGAAAACACAACAGTACCCATCATACTATTCCAGTAAAAAGGAAGGGCATCATTATAACAAAGTATTAATCCTGAAAAAGTTCTTGGTCTGTTCAAACCATATCCCAGATCTGAAGCTATCCAAACTAGAAAATTGGACACTAAAAAATAAGCGGTTGGTCCGGCCAATGAAGCAAGTACAATATTGCTGATCTTTTTGTTTTTTAGCATAAAACCAACAGCAGTAAGCGCTCCAAACAACAGGTAATTAACCCATTGTCCATCATAAAATCCATAGATCTCCGTTAATCCTGCTGTATACAGACCCTGGTAAAGCAGGTCTGAAATAAACATAGATAATAAAGGCAATAAGAAAGCCCATTTCTTATTTTGCACAAATAAAGCTCCACTAAATAAGCAAATAGCTATTTGTGGTGCAAAACCCATGGGGCGGTTAGGCATAATTCTATACAAGGCACTAACCAATATCATGATAAGGAGAGAGATGATCAGGGATCTGTTGATTTTCATTTTTACACTTATTTCGCAACAAAAATAGGCGATACTATGATTAAAGCGGATTCAATTTTCCTCATTCTGTTAATAATCCTATGTAGTTGGTACAAAAGCACGAAAAATAGTACTGTTTCCGGATGACTGAATGAGGTAATCCGTTCCTGGCAAAACAGCAAAAGCCTCTCCTTTTTTCAAAACCAAAGAATTATTTACCAAAACCCCGCCCTCCGTTACCACCAGGATTTCTAAGGAAACTGATTTTGCATCATAGGAAATTTGCGGGTTGAGCTCAATTTTGGCTATACCGAAATCTTCTACCGGACAGGGATAAACCTTTTCGCCCGCTAACAAAGGATTTCCCTGCATGATCTGGGGTACCACAGGTTCAAAATGGGTATGTTTCATTAGTTCCGGTACATCAATATGTTTGGGTGTTAGACCGGCCCTTAAAACATTATCACTATTGGCCATCAATTCTACACATTGCCCTTCCATATACGCGTGTGGCATGCCTGCTCCCTGAAAAAGTCCTTCCCCCGCATGCAGGTTAACAATATTGAAAAAATAAATGGAAAAAATGGCGCGGTCTATATTGCCCAGCTCCTGCTTGTTCTCAAATAACCTGGCCACCCACCATCCGGGATTTTGTTTTGTTAACTCACCATCCTGCATCTGACGGATATTTCTTTTGATGAGATTGGTTAGAACCGCATTTACCGTTTGCTGATCCATTTCCATCACAAACTGAAAAAGAGATTTAAGCCCTTCTCTTTTAAAAAGTGGTGAAAGAATATTGAATTCCGGAACTTCCTGCAATACCTTTTCAATGTCTTCCAATGACCTGAATCCATGCAATAACCAGAACTCACTTAAAGCCACCAACATTTCCGGCTTATGGTTTTTATCTTTATAGTTGCGATTGGGTGCATTCAAGGGAATACCTTCCGCATCTTCCCTATCATAACCTTTTGCAGCTTCTGATTTAGAAGGATGCACCTGAATAGAAAGTATTTCACGCACATCCTGAACCTTTAAAAGAAATGGCAGTCCCCCAAATTTTTGGTTTATTGGTATTGACAAAAGGGTATCCGGATCATTTTTAATAAGCTCATGGAGCGAAACAGACCCTTCTTTGGTCATTAATTCTGAACTCGCCAAGGGATGAGCGCCCATCCAATATTCTGCAAAAGGCAGGTGTGCCGTATTGGGGATACCCAAAAATTGGGGTATGAAATCATAACCTCCCCATGCATAATTCATCACTTTGCCTGTTAGTTTGTATATGTTTTCTGTGAGTGTCATCAGGTATTTTTTACAGGTATAAATTCAAAGTGCAAAGTTCTGAAATATCCGCCATAGATCTCAATTTTATTGACTTAAATGAGCTTATGCAACAGAATTTATTAAAAGGCAACCGGGGTGAAGAACTTGGCGCAAGCTACCTGGCAAAAAAAGGTTTTAAGATCCTGGAAAGGAATTGGCGTTTCCGGCATTGGGAGGTAGACATTATTGCGGCGCATAACAACATGCTGCATTTTATAGAAGTTAAAACCAGGCATTCCTTAAAATATGGCTATCCGGAAGAAAGTATAACCAGAGATAAAATGACCAATCTGAAAAATGCAGCAGAACAATACCAGCTCCAGCACCCGGAATGGCAATATATTCAGTTTGATGTACTGGCCATTACCATTATACAGGAAGAGCTAAAAGAAATATTGATGATCGAAGATGTTTATTTTTAAATAAATAAATGGCACCCATTACTTTTTATTAGTCCCCATACGATCCATCATTTTCTCCACCATTTTATAAGTGGCCGGACAATACTCTATATTCTGCTGGTGTACATGAATATATTCCACCATCTTCTTTTTCTTTAAATGCGGAAAACCGGAACAGTCAACCGGACGAACCTCATAAATACTGCACATATTATTTTGCAGATTCAGAAACTGACAAGGTTGGGATTGATTTACCCAGTCTTTATCAGATTTTTCATATTTCAGCCATTTCTCTTTAAAATCAATTACAGTCATGCCAACATGTGCCGAGATCCTTTTCACATCTTTTTCTGTAAAAGTGGGTGTCATACTTTTACAGCAATTGGCGCAACTTAAGCAGTCCACTTCCTGCCAAACTTCTGCATCAATAGCTTCGGCCATTTTATCCAAACCCTTAGGCGGATTTTTTTCGATTTTACCTAAAAATTTCTTGAATGCTTTTTCGTGGTAACGTACTTTTTGTTTGAAGGACCGGAAATTTACCTGCATCTGTCTATTTAAAATGATGATGGTTGTTAAACCAAATAGCTGTTATACAATTTGAAATCGCAATATCGTTAAGGAAAAGTTGAATACCAAAATAAGTATTTAACCAACTGCCATGATCAAAAAAATAAGGTATGCATGCCAATCTTGTAACTTAGCATTGGTATTAAAATGTAATTTCAACGCTCAACTATTTTACAAAACGCATTATGTGGGATGCTTATAAAAAAGGTTATAAAGCATGGCTTCGATTAGAAAAATCATTAAGTGATCATTCTGTTGAAGCCTATTTGCATGATGTTGAGAAATTGACGGCTTATCTGCAAGTAAACAACCAATTGGTAGCACCTTCCGAATTAACGTTAACCGATCTGCAACAGTTTGTAAAATGGGTAGGCGAATTGGGCATGACAGCGAGTTCACAGGCAAGGATCATATCCGGGATCAGAAGCTTTTACAAATACTGTATCATAGAACAGGTGTCAAAAAACGATCCATCAGTTTTACTGGACGCACCTAAAACAAGCAGAAAACTTCCCGACACCCTCAGTTTTGAAGAAATAGAATCTGTGATCGCTCAGTTAGATCAAAGTACCAATGAAGGCTCCCGAAACAAAGCCATCCTTGAAACTCTGTACAGTTGCGGGTTGCGCGTGAGCGAACTGGTTAACCTAACTTTATCTTCCCTGTATCTCGACGTTGGTTTTATCCGTGTAATTGGTAAAGGTGATAAGGAAAGATTGGTTCCTATTGGCACAGATGCTATTAAGTATATCAAACTTTATAAAGAGAATATCCGTGTACACCAACCCATTAAACCCGGATTTGAAGACATCCTCTTCCTGAATAAACGGGGAAGAAATTTAAGCAGGGTAATGATTTTTTATATCATTAAAGACGCTGCATTCAAAGCAGGTATTAAAAAAAATATATCGCCACACACATTCCGCCATTCATTTGCCACTCACCTGGTAGAAGGTGGGGCAGACCTGAGGGCGGTTCAGGAAATGCTGGGACATGAAAGTATTACCACAACCGAAATTTATACCCATCTGGATAGAGACTTTCTTCGCGATACCTTGCAAAGATTTCATCCGGCTTTTAAATAATGGCTATTTCTTTACATAGTTACCACCTGTATGCAAAAGGAAAAACCTTAAGTTTGCTCCACTAAACAAGTACAACAATGAAAAAAATCATGATGCTTGCTGCTACCCTTTGCAGCCTTGCAAGTTTTGGCCAGATCAGAATGCCGGCCCCCAGTCCTACCCAAAAAATTACCCAGGAATTTGGTATCGGTTCCGTTGAACTGATCTATTCAAGACCCAGTATCAAAGGACGCAGTCTTTTAAAAGAAAACAGCGACCTGGCTCCATTAGGAAAATTATGGCGCACTGGTGCTAATTCAGCTACCAAATTAATTTTCTCTGATAAAGTAATGATGGGTGGAAAATTATTAGATAGCGGCACTTATGTATTATACACTATTCCCGGAAAAGAAACATGGGAGATCATCATCAATAAAGGAATTACCAATTCCGGTACCGATGGTTACAAAGAAAGTGAAGATGTAAATCGTTTTAAAGTTAAAGCGGAAAAATCTGGTAATGAAGTAGAAACATTTACCATGCAGTTTGCCAATGTAATGGCAGAAAGCTGTGAGCTCCATATTAAATGGGGCGGCACATTGGTAAGGGTGCCTATGAGTGTTAATGTAAAAGACAGGATCCGTGCACAAGTTGAAAAAGCATTAGCTGCAGAAACCATTAATGCAAACGTATACCAGTCTGCTGCTAACTTTTATTATGAGTGGGATAAGGACCTGAACAAGGCATTATCCAATATCACCAAAGCTACCCAAGCCAATCCAAAAGCTTTCTGGTTATTCTTATTGCAAGCTAAGATCCAACGCGATTTAGGCGATAAGGTTTCCGCTAAAGCAAGTGCCGAAAAATGCATTCAAATTGCTTCAGAAGCAAAGAATGATGATTATGTAAAGCAGGCTACTGATTTAATCAAAAAATTGTAGTTGATCTATCATTAAAATAAAAATGGAGATGATTTAAATATATCATCTCCATTTTTTATGGAAATACTTCAAGTTCTATTCTTCTAACAATTACTTACTTGCTTCCGCCATATCTGGTATCATTTCTGCTTTGTAAGCACCAGCATCCAGCTTGGCTTTTGTTTCTGTAAATGCCACCAGTGTTTCTTCAATATCCTGGTCTGTATGGGATGCAGTAGGAATCAATCTGTAAATAATATGTCCTTTAGGTATCACAGGATACACAACGATTGAACAGAAAATATGGTAATTCTCACGTAGGTCCATCACCATCGCTGTTGCTTCTTCCAATCCACCCTTCATGTAAACCGGTGTTACCATTGTATTGGTATTACCAATATCAAAACCCCTGTCTGTTAATCCCTTCTGTAGTTTCAATGCATTGGTCCATAACCTTGCTTTGAGTTCGGGTTGTGTTTGCAATAACTCTAGTCTTTTAAGGTTACCCATTACAATCGGCATAGGTAAACTCTTTGCAAAAATTTGAGAGCGGATATTGTAACGGATAAAATCAATAATAGCTTTATCTCCTGCCATAAATGCGCCAATAGAAGCCATTGATTTGGCAAAAGTGGAGAAATAAAGGTCGATGCCATCCTGGCAATCCTGCTCCTCTCCTGCACCTGCACCGGTTTTACCCAATGTGCCAAAGCCATGCGCATCATCAACCAGCAAACGAAACTGGAAGGTATTTTTCAATGCAATAATTTCTTTCAGTTTTCCCTGATCACCAGCCATGCCAAAAACACCTTCTGTGATCACCAAGATTCCACCCGCTTTTTGTTTCTCGATCAAAGCGGTGGCTCTTTCCATTTGCTTAGCAAAATCTTCCAGGTCATTGTGTTTGAACACATAACGATGCCCCGGGTGTAAACGTAAACCATCAATGATACATGCATGACTTTCTGCATCATACACGATCACATCGTGCCTGCCACAAATGGCATCAATAGCACTCATGATTCCCTGGTAACCAAAGTTCATCAGGATGGCATCTTCTTTCTTTTCAAAAGCAGCCAATTCTCTTTCCAGACGCTCATGGTGATCGCTGTTTCCGCTCATCATCCTGGCACCCATAGGTAAGGCAAGTCCAAATTGCGCAGCTGCATCCGCATCTGTTTTTCTTACTTCCGGATGGTTGGCCAATCCTAAATAATTGTTGAGGCTCCAAACCACCATTTGTTTACCACGAAAAGTCATTCTACTACCTATTTCACCTTCCAATTTTGGAAAGGCAAAATAGCCATGTGCACGCTCACGGTGCTGACCCAAAGGACCTGAATTCTTAATTAGTTTCTCAAAAATATCTGCCATATGATTACTGTATTTATGTATTAAAAACCGCTGCAAAGGTAAAGTTTTACTTTTTAAGGGGCAAGTGGATTTATTCACCCCCATTTTTGTTGTAAAAAACTAAGAATGAGGCGCATACCTATTCATAAAAAAAGCCATCTTTTTAAGGATGGCTTTCTGTTAATGATAGACTAACTAGCTTATTTTTTCAATTTTGCCTGCAGGTTCTGATCCAGTGCATCCAGGAACTCTTCGGTGTACAAATAGTGCTCACCGTGGTTAACCTTATTGCCATAGATACAAACTGCCAGGTCTTTTGTCATTTTACCACTTTCTACGGTTTCCACACAAACTTCTTCCAGGGCATGACAAAAATCGATCAGTTCCTGGTTACCATCCAGCTTTCCGCGGAATTCCAGTCCCCTGGTCCATGCAAAAATGGATGCGATCGGATTGGTAGATGTAGGTTTTCCTTTCTGGTGCTCGCGGTAGTGACGGGTAACGGTACCATGAGCTGCCTCAGCTTCCATGATGGTACCATCTGGAGTGATCAGGGTTGAAGTCATCAATCCCAAAGATCCAAATCCCTGCGCTACTGTATCACTTTGTACATCGCCATCATAGTTTTTACAAGCCCAAACAAAATTGCCATTCCATTTTAATGCACTGGCAACCATATCATCAATCAAACGGTGCTCATAAGTAATGCCTGCTGCTACGTAAGCCGCCTTGAACTCCTGCTGATAGATCTCTTCAAAGATATCTTTGAAGCGTCCATCATATTTTTTAAGGATAGTGTTTTTAGTAGAAAGGTATAAAGGCCATTTTTTGGCTAGTGCCGTGTTGAAACAACTTCTTGCAAAGCCCTTGATACTTTCATCGGTATTATACATAGCCAGTGCAACACCGTCTCCCTTGAAATTGAAAACTTCAAATTCATTTACTGTACCATCTTCTCCTTCAAATTTGATGGTGAGTTTGCCTTTACCCTTGGTTACAAAATCTGTTGCACGGTACTGATCTCCGAAAGCGTGGCGACCAATACAAATAGGTGCAGTCCAGTTAGGAACCAGTCTGGGTACATTCTTACAAACAATAGGCTCACGAAACACTGTACCATCTAGGATATTACGAATAGTACCATTGGGGCTCTTCCACATTTGTTTCAATTTGAACTCTTCCACACGCTGCTCATCGGGTGTAATGGTGGCGCATTTGATACCCACCCCATATTGCTTGATGGCATTGGCTGCGTCGATGGTAACCTGGTCGTTGGTTTCGTCGCGGTATTCCATCCCCAGATCATAATATTTTATGTCCACTTCCATATAAGGAAGGATCAGTTTGTCTTTGATAAACTTCCAGATGATCCTAGTCATCTCGTCTCCATCCAGTTCTACTACCGGATTTGCTACTTTAATTTTCTGTGCCATAGCCTTTTACTTTTTGGTTAATATAAAAACGGAGTCAAATGTAGTATTTTATCACATCTGTAAACAGGATAAAGATCAGGTATTCACAATCAATACAGGAATATCCAAAGCATGCCTCACATCTTCGATCGTCTCTCCAAAAATATAATCCTTTAGTCCCGAATGTCTGTGTGCCCCCATAACCAGTAAATCGGCTTCCTCAGCTACAACAATTCGGATAATTTCTTTTACGCGGTTCCTGTAGCCAATACATGCGGTTACCTTGTAACCCTTTTCCTGCAACTGCAACACATAATTATCTATTCTTAACCTGTCTTTTCTTGTTTCATCATCATCCACTGCCTCGCCCAAATACTTGGCGGTAGCACTTTCTACGATATGCAATAAAACATAATCCACCCCCTGCCCACCTTGCCCAATGGCATAAGCGATCAGTTTTTCATCCGATGCAGAAAAATCAAGTGCTACTGCAATTCTATTCGCTTTGGCTATTTTCAGATCATTCAATACAACCGTCTCACCATGCAAAGAAGCCCTCTGTCTTAACCGGCGCTTTTGCAATAGCGGTAGAAAGGTCATGGTGAGGAATAACCATACAAATGCCAAAATTGCCAGGAGCAAACCCATTTTCCATAAAAAACCTGCGTCTGATGCAAATACACTGATAGCTTCTTCCGCTACGAGTTTTACATTAAGAAAAACCAGGATAATGGCCACCATCCAGGCTAACACTTTTACATAAGGCTTGATGGCAAACTGACCCATGGTTGATTTATCACTCACAAAATGAATAAGGGGTATAACGGCAAAACCCAACTGCAAGCTGAGGATTACCTGACTAAACACCAATAGATCATCTACTTTTTCGTCTCCATAAATGGCAATTACCAATACGGCAGGAATTATAGCGATCAATCTTGTTAGCAGCCTTCTTAACCAAGGGTTAATTCTTAATTGCAGGTATCCCTCCATAACTATTTGTCCTGCAAGCGTACCTGTAAGTGTAGAACTTTGTCCGGCAGCAATCAAAGCCACTGCAAATAGAATGGGTGCCAGTTTGCTCCCCATCAAAGGTTGGAGTAATTGGTGTGCGTCCTGAATACGGGCTACCTGTGTATTGCCTGACATGTAAAAAACAGAAGCTGCTAATACCAGGATAGCCGTGTTTACAAAGAAAGCGGCATTGAGGGCAATGGTGCTATCTATGATATTATACTTGATCGCTTTTTTTATACCGGTAACGTCACTGCTTATTTTCCTGGTTTGCACCAGTGCGGAATGCAGGTAAAGATTATGGGGCATAACGGTTGCACCAATAATACCCACCGCTATATATAATGCCTCGTGGTTTAATGCAGATGGCACCAATCCCTTCACCACCTCATCCAATGCAGGTTTTGCCAGAATTATTTCTACTAAAAAAGAGCACCCAATGATGAGTACTAATGAAATGATGAAAGCTTCCATCTTTCTAATACCATATCGTTGCAATATTAAAAACAGAAAGGTATCCAGCACTGTAATAATGGTACCCCATATCAAGGGCAATCCAGTTAACAGATGAATACCAATAGCCATGCCCAATACTTCTGCCAGGTCGCAGGCTGCAATGGCCAATTCAGCCAAAATATATAAACAGAAATTAACAACAGGCGGATAGGTTTCGCGGTTGGCCTGTGCCAGGTCCCGTCTTCTTACAATACCTAATCTTGCACTCAAGCTCTGCAATAGCAACGCCATCAGGTTACTCATCAGTAAAACCCATATCAACTGATATCCAAATTTTGCACCGCCCTGCAGATCTGTAGCCCAGTTTCCGGGATCCATATAGCCAACACTTACGAGGTAAGCCGGACCTATATAAGCGAGTACTCTTTTGAACCCTTTTCTAGGTGCAGTGGTATCAACTGATTCATGTACTTCACTAAGCGACTGATCATTTGAAGCGTGTTGTTTCATATCATACCAGTTTTACAAATAATGCCTGTGCCAATTGTTGACTAATGGTAAATGGTTGCTGACTCTTGATTTTGATTTCGATGGAATGATCAAAACCGAATTTCTTTTTTACTTCTAAACGGGTACCTATCAATATGTTTTTGTGTTTGAGTAATTCGAGGAGTTCTGTAGACTGGCTGCCAACGGAACTTACTTCTGCCATTTTATTCAGTGGCATATCTATGAGGTTGATTTGCAGTTGTACCGCCATTTTACCATGACTATCAGGAATGGGATCTCCATGTGGATCAAATTTGGGATAGCCAAGAAACTGATCCAGTTTTTCAACTAGTTTTTTACTGCTGATATGTTCCAGTTCTTCCGCCACTTCGTGTACTTCATCCCATCCAAATTGCAGGTTATTCACCAAAAAGAATTCCCATAGTCGGTGCTTGCGTACAATGGCCAGAGCAAGCTTCTTGCCTTCTCCTGTTAGTCTTACCCCTTTGTATTTTTCATAGCTTAATAGCTTCTTGGTTTTCAGCTTTTTCAGCATATCCGTAACAGATGCTGCTTTAGTGTGCAATTCGGCAGCCAATGCATTGGTAGAAACAGTTCCATCTTCCTGTTGCAGATGAAAAATGGCTTTGATATAATTCTCTTCAGCAGTAGTGAAACTCATGAACCTAAATTTATTTTTAGACAAATCTAAAATTTTTAATCGATAAATAACAGATCACTTTCCAGACTTAGCCTGAAAGCCTTATTTTTATTGAAATATTGGGGTATGAAAAAATGTTTGCCAATACTGTTCCTGCTGTTTCTGGGGGCATGCAAGGAAAAAAAGCCAGACTTATCGGGCGATACACCGCTTGCTATCAATGACTTTGTAGCTGTTTTCCCAAAATTAACCCCACCCTATTCGGTTGCGGATACAAATTTGTACAAAGCAGGTGATACGGTTACCATAGGTACCAAAGCATTTTTGCAATTTTTTCCGGACAGCACCTTAACTGCAATATTTGGAAAGAACCGGAAATTGACCATACACCCTATAGGATTGATGGAAAAAGAGAATGAACAATACCTGCTGGTAAAATTTAACCATAAAAAAGATTACAGACTGGGTGTTTTTGTGATGGATAAGAAGAATAATTTCCTGGCATCCAAAGAGATTCTGCGCACTGGTTATAACGATGATTATATCCATACCGTTTCTATCAACCGGGAACCTACTTTTTTAATGAGTAAGGAAAAAATGGGGAAAAACAATGCCCTGCAATTTTCACGTTCGGGCTGGGTGTATAATAATGCAGGTGTATTTATGGTGGTCATCAATGATTCAAATGAAGACCCAAAAAAAATAGGCATCATCAACCCCATTGATACATTCCCCAGGAAGAATAAATTCAGTGGTGATTATGTACAGGACAAAAGAAATTTCTTGTCGGTACGTGATACGAAAAAGCCAAACACCTATGAATTCTTTATTCACTTCGAAAAAAATGAAGGGGCCTGTACCGGCGAATTAAAAGGCGAATTGAAATTCAGCAATATAAATACGGCACAGTTCAAGCAAAACGGAGATCCCTGTGTGATCGATTTTCGCTTTGAAGGAAATGAAGTAACATTGAAAGAAACCGGTAGTTGTGGCAATCACCGGGGTATCAAATGCTTTTTCAATGACAGCTTCAGAAAAAAGAAGGAACCCAAAACACCCAAAAAAAGTAAATAAACCAGTCGCAGCCCTTTATCACCTGCTTATACACAACCATGCTGTATTCTATTGTGTATAAAGTACATTTATTATAATTAGCCTTATCTTGCACCCGCAATTGTAAACCAAAACAGCATTAAATGAATTTTCGTAATTACCAGGTTCCCTATCAGATCAATGATGAATATGCAAAAAAAGCGGCTTACTTCTCTATGGAGTTTGCCATACACCAACCCCTCAAAATTTACAGCGGAGGCTTAGGTTTTTTAGCAGGATCACATTTACGCAGCGCTTATGAATTACGCCAGAACCTAATAGGCGTGGGTATCTTATGGAAATATGGGTATTACGACCAGGGCCGTAACCAGGATCAAACCTTACAGGTTACTTTCATGGAGAAAAATTTTGATTTCCTGGAAGACACCGGTATCAAATTTCAGATATTGATCCATGAACATCCGGTTTGGGTGAAAGTGTATTACCTCAATCCGGAAACATTTTGCAGTGCTCCCTTATTTTTATTGAGTACTGACCTACCTGAAAATGATTATGTATCACAAACCATCACGCATCGTTTGTATGATGCCAATGTGGCTACCAAAGTGGCACAATTTATTTTATTAGGTGTTGGCGGAGCCAAACTGATAGATGAACTGGGCTTTAAACCGGAAGTGTATCATTTGAATGAAGCACATGGTATTTCAGCCGCATTCTATTTACTTAATAAATACAAAAGTGTTGAAAAAGTAAAAGAAAAACTGGTGTTCACCACCCATACGCCAGAAGAAGCAGGTAATGAAAAACACGATATCTACCTATGCCATAAAATGAGCTATTTCTGTGGCTTGAGCATTGATGAGGTTAGAAAAATTACCGGTATCAAAGACGATCAATTCAACCACTCCTTAGCAGCACTCAGATTTGCCAGAAAAGCAAATGGTGTTTCTGCCTTACATGGTTTGGTAAGTAATGAAATGTGGAAACATTATGAAGACATCTGTCCGATCACATCTATTACCAACGCACAAAACTGGCGTTATTGGGCCGATAAACAAATGCACCGCGCCATGGAAGAAGGCAACGACATTGCATTTGATGACCGCAAACATCACCTCAAGAAAAGAGCTTTTGAAATAGTTGCCGATCAAACTGGAAAAATATTCAACCCCAATGTACTTACCATTGTTTGGGCCAGAAGATTTGCGGGTTATAAACGTGCCGATTTACTTACCTATGATATGGATAGGTTTGAGAAATTATTGAATAACGCAAAATACCCCATTCAGATCATTTGGGCCGGAAAGCCTTACCCAGCTGATTATCCAGCCATTTCGCAATTCAACAATCTTGTGCATTTAAGCAAGAAATATAAAAATGTAGCCGTGATGATCGGTTATGAATTGGGATTGAGTAAGAGGATGAAACAAGCATCGGATATCTGGCTCAATAATCCACGCGTTCCGCGTGAAGCATCCGGAACCAGTGGTATGACAGCTGCCATGAACGGTGCTGTAAATTTTTCAACCGATGATGGCTGGATACCAGAATTTATCAACCATGGAAATAACGGCTTTGTAGTACCTAAAGCTGATTATGCAAATATGACAGTGCACGAACAGGATGAATACGACCTGAATAAAGTGTACGAAATTTTAGAACAACAGATCCTGCCTATTTATTACGACAATTTTGATACCTGGAGACAGATCCAAAAGAATGGTATGCGCGATGTTAGGTTCCAGTTTGATAGTAATAGGATGGCGCATGAGTATTATGAGATCATGTACAAATAGTGAATGAGTGAAATAGTGAATTAGTGAATTAGTGAAAAAATTTGTTTGAGACAGTTCGGGCTTTATGCTTGAACTGTTTTTTTTATGGTATATAGTTTAATCCTTATTAAAATCCTTCCCATCTTGCTAACCTTTTGCCTTTACCTTTGTTAGTATACACATGAACGAAAAACAGAAAATAGCTATTGCCATTACAGGAGCCAGTGGGGCTATATATGCAAAAGTGCTTTTGGATAAACTACAAGCTGTGCCTGAGCAATGGGCAGAAATTAGTGTGGTGATGAGCAAGAATGCGAAAGAGATCTGGCAATCTGAACTGGGCAATGAGGATTACACTAAATATCCCTTTCGCTATTTTGACAAATATGATTTTTCTGCACCATTTGCCTCTGGATCTGCGCGCTATCATTCTTTATTGGTAACACCTTGCAGTATGGGCACATTGGGAAGAATAGCTCATGGTATTAGCGACGACCTTGTTACACGTGCAGCAGATGTGATGTTGAAGGAAAGAAGAAAACTGATTTTAATGATCAGAGATACCCCTTACAGTTTGATTCATATAAAAAATATGGAACTGGTAACCCTTGCGGGTGGTATTATTTGTCCGGCAACACCTTCCTTTTACAGTCAACCCACAACCATGGAAGCGTTGGCAGCAACGGTTGTAGACAGGATGCTCGACCTTGCAGGTATTACCATCAACAGTTACAGATGGGGTTCTTAAGGTTCCGAAAATAAAAAAGGAATTATGCAAGTTTACTACCCTGCATAATTCCTGATGTTTATTAGAATTTCCTAAACTGCTTATTTACACTTTTGCATCTGCCCCTTCTTCTACTCTTTTCTGGAAACTAAATTTCAGTTTACCGGTTTCTTTGTCAACATCTGCAATTAAAGTATCTCCTTCTTTGATAGAAAGATTTAATATTTCTTCTGCCAATGGATCTTCCAGGTATTTCTGTATGGCCCTATGCAAAGGCCTTGCGCCAAATTGCGAATCATAACCCTTATCGGCAATAAAGTCTTTTGCGTCAGGTGTTAATTCCAGCGAAAAGCCCAGATTCAATAAACGTTTCGATACATTCTTCATCAATATATCGATGATATTGAAGATGTTTTCTTTGCTCAAAGAATTGAATACTACCACATCATCTATACGATTCAAGAACTCAGGTGAGAATGTTCTTTTCAACGCTTTTTCTATCACTGCCTTATTGTTCTCCTCTGCATTTTGAACCCTTGTTGCGGTAGCAAATCCCACTCCATCACCAAATTCTTTCAACTGACGAACGCCAATATTAGAAGTCATAATGATCATGGTATTTTTAAAATCCACTTTCCTTCCTAATCCATCTGTTAATTGACCATCATCTAAAACCTGTAAGAGAATGTTGTAAATATCCGGATGCGCTTTTTCAATTTCATCCAATAGAATCACACAATAAGGTTTGCGACGAACTTTTTCGGTTAATTGTCCACCTTCTTCATAGCCTACATAACCGGGAGGTGCACCAATCAATCTGCTCACTGTGAATTTTTCCATGTATTCACTCATATCGATCCTGATCAAAGAATCTTCTGAATCAAACATGTATCTGGCCAAAGCCCTTGCCAACTCTGTCTTTCCCACGCCTGTTGGTCCGAGGAAAATAAAAGTACCTATCGGTTTTTTAGGGTCTTTCAGTCCTACCCTATTTCGCTGAATGGCTTTTACCACTTTTTGTATGGCTTCATCCTGACCAACCACCATGTCTTTCATATCCTCATTCATCCTGCGCAGTTTCTCGGTTTCAGCTTGTACCATACGCTTAACCGGGATGCCTGTCATCATGCTCACTACTTCCGCAATATTCTCTTCATTGATGGGAAATCTTTTGTGCTTGCTTTCTTCTTCCCACTGATTCTTCGCTTTCTCCAATTCTTCACCCAATCTTTTTTCAGTATCGCGTAAAGACGCAGCTTCTTCAAATCGTTGACTCTTTACTACTTTATTTTTCTCGTTCTTTACGTCTTCTATTTTCTTCTCAAGCTCAACAATATCAAGGGGTACATTGATATTTTTTAAGTGAACACGTGCACCCACTTCATCCAATACATCAATGGCTTTGTCGGGCAATAATCGGTCTGTCATGTACCTGTCGCTCAATTTCACACAAGCATCGATAGCATCATCCGAATAAGTTACATTATGGAAATCCTCGTATTTCGATTTGATATTATTCAAGATCAAAATGGTCTCTTCCACACTTGGCGGTTCGATCAATACTTTTTGAAAACGCCTGTCTAATGCGCCATCTTTTTCAATGTACATGCGGTATTCATCTAATGTAGATGCACCAATACATTGCAGTTCTCCCCTGGCTAATGCGGGTTTAAAAATATTGGATGCATCCAAAGAACCGCTGGCACCTCCAGCACCTACGATCGTATGAATTTCATCTATAAAAAGGATCACATCCCTGTTCTTCTCCAGTTCATTCATGATCGCTTTCATTCTTTCTTCAAACTGACCACGGTATTTGGTACCGGCAACCAATGCTGCCAGATCCAAAGAGATCACCCTTTTGTCAAATAATACGCGACTCACTTTTCTTTGAACAATACGCAATGCCAATCCCTCTACAATGGCCGTTTTACCCACGCCGGGTTCTCCAATCAAAATAGGGTTGTTTTTCTTCCTTCTGCTTAGGATCTGACTAACTCTTTCAATTTCATCTTCCCTGCCAATGATGGGGTCAAGAGAGCCCGATTCGGCCAATTTGGTGATATCCCGACCAAAATTATCCAGTACGGGAGTTTTAGACTTAGCTCCGGTAGCCTGTTTGCCACTTTTTTGTTGCTGATAACCTGCGCCTCTTTTCTCTTCATCAAATTCGTCGTTATCATCATCCGTAAACTCACTGCGCGGAGGTGGTGGTGTACCAGTGCCTACCATGCCCAATTCGTTTCGGAAAAGATCATAGTCAACATCAAACTGATTCAATATCTGGGTGGCGATATTCTCTTTGTTCTTTAAAATGCTAAGCATGAGGTGCTCCGTTTCTACCAATGGGCTCTTCAAAGCTTTTGCTTCTAATACGGTAACCCTGATCACTTTTTCTGCCTGTTTGGTTAGGGGCAAACTGTTGATATTGGCAATATTCTTGCCTGTCTTATCCTTTACGGCCAGTTCTACCTCTTTCCGGAGTTCATACAGATCCACATTCAGTTGTTTTAAAACCTTGATGGCCGTATTATCCCCATCCCTTATCAGTCCCAGCAACAAGTGCTCCGTACCAATAAAGTCATTACCTAACCTAAGCGCTTCCTCTCTGCTAAAGGAAATGATCTCTTTAACCTGTGCTGAAAAATTATTATCCATGAGCTTATTTGGATTTATACAATTATAACGAATATTTTTGAGCGAAGTTGTGGTGCACTTATGCACACCCTGTTAATCTAATTTACAAAGTCTATGGAAGTCAAAATTGATACCAAAGAGAAATTTACCGTAGTTAGTCCTGTTCTTGCCCATCTGTCTGACAATATAGCAGCAGAATTGGTCAATACCTGCACAACCATCCTGCAAAATCCTGTTAAAAACGTTATTTTGAATCTGGAAAAGGTAGCAGTGTTGGAAGAAAAAGCTGCGGCTAAATTGGCAGAGATGCAATCCACCTTTTACGACAATCACGCATCTTTTGTGATTTGTTCTTTACAGCAACCTGTTGAAGACATGCTGGATAAAATAGAATTACTGGAAATGCTCAACATAACCCCTACGGAAAGTGAAGCCTGGGACATTGTGCAGATGGAAGAAATTGAAAGGGAATTACTTGATTCTGATGATATTGATTTCGCATCAAATGCTTAGTGCCGCCTGTTATGCATCAACCTGATTATTACAGCTTTTTAGGCATCCGTTCAAATGCCACCAATACTGAGATCAGAAAAGCATTCCGGAAATTAGCATTGATCCATCACCCTGATAAGGACCTTTTTTCTGCAACATCCAATGAAAAATTCAGGCAAATTCATGAAGCTTATCTGGTATTGTCTGATTCCCGTAAGAGAGCCGCATATGATTTTGAAAGGAAACTGTTGTTTCAAAATAAAATCAAACCAAACAAACCAGAAACAGAAGCAGAACTCTTTCAGATCTTACGCAAACTCAATACCCAAATTACATTGCAGGATCCTTATAGGATGGACAGAGACATCTTATCTTACCAACTAAAGGAAATTTTAGCCGAACATAACCTGCAATTGCTGGAACCTAATAGCAGTAAGGCTTTTGTAAAAGAAGTTATCAAACTTATCCAAATCTGTTCGCAACATTTCACAAAAGACCAGATAAAGCAAGCTGTAAATTTACTGAAGCCTTTTATGCAGAAAAGCAGTACAAACCCTCTTGAATTAACAGAATTACATCATTCATTATTACAGGTTTATTATTGGAAAAGATACAAGGTATTGTTTGCGTTTATAGTAACCCTATTACTTTGCCTGATGATGTTTACACTTACCCAAAAAAAATAAGGACACCAAAATTGGTGTCCTTATAAATTATAAAACGAATTTGTTATTGGTGTAAATACGATGCGAGTGTTCTTACTTTCGTACCTGTTGTAAGATTGGCATCTCCCCTGAAGATCAAGGTATATGCTCTTTGGTTACCAAAGGAACCTGTTGCCTGAACCAGGTTTTGTAAAGTACCTGCTCTCCTTACATAAAGTGTATCACTTAGTTGCGAGTTATAAGGAAAGTTTTGAAAATTCACGATCTGTCCGGGTTTAATATTGTTGTAAATATTAGCATTCCTTCTGGTTGAATAAACATCAATATTTTTACCAACAGTATCATTTAACACTGCGTGAACAAATCGAATACTATAGTTACCATTACTAGGTTTTGTGTAATTATCCTGCAGGATAATTCTAGAAGAATCATTGGTTGACTTTACATTATTGGTAATGATAATTGTATAGTATTGACCAACATTCACCACTTTGGTAAATAGGGTTAAGGGAATGGAGTCTGTATTAACAATTCCGCCAGCAGTTAATTTTACATTTAATAACCCTGATGGAACAGAAGCATAACCGAAATTAGTTCCTGAAGCAGGAAACTGTCCGGCATAGGTTACCCATGGCCCATTTGCCTTCACATTGTTAATGATCACATTCAATGAATCTGGGATGCCAAATGTCTGCCTTACAAATGGAGCTGCATGTATGATACGCACAAATGCACCCGACTCAGCTGAAGTAAAGACGGCCTTTGTGTCAGTTTCTTTTTTGCAGGAAGAAATGACCAGGGTACCTGTAACAAGTATAGAAAAATAAATCAGAAACTTTTTCATCTTAATATTTTTGATGGTGATTATTTAGAGGAAAACCAACCTTCTTTTGTATGGTAATCAATTTTATCTGCGCCAATTCTGATTAACTCATTCAGGTTCCAAACATATTCTGAATTGAATCTTGGTCTTACCCGATAAACAGGTTTACCTCCATTATTCACATATAAATTGATGCCTGTTGGAATGGCAAAATCTGCATACACTTGTTTGGTAGTTGCCGGATCAATATCAGTGTAGTGAAAGCGGCGCATGTCTACCCATGTTTCTAAAATACCATGACCCCAAAGAGAGATGTATTTCTGAAGCATGATATTGGTGAGTGTAACATTAGCGGGAACAACCAATGGATTGGCAAGATATGCTGCTTTTACTGCAGGTGTAATTTGATTAGGCACTGCAATACCCGCATTGTATAAACTACTAAGCATATCAAAATTTAAACCAATACCTAATGTATAAGCAGATTTGGCAGTAGCTGCATCCCCTTTTCTCAGTGCAGCTTCAGCCTTCATGAACTGTAATTCACTGGCCGTCATAACAGGAGATTCCGCATAATTCTTAAAGATATAAGTACAGCCATCATCATTAGATGGTGCTACAGTAGCCGTATTGGCAGCTCCATAAAAGTTATTGGGTCTGTCACTTACATTGGTTATTGCGGTAACACCCCTATTAGCTGGAACGCCTACAAAAGTGCCATTGGGATTGGTTTTCAGGTAATACCATCTTCTGGGGTCCTGAACACCCAAGAGGGCAGAATTAGCGCCAGTAAGCAGTTTAACAGAAAACTCACTTTGACGCAAAGAGCCGATACCATTGTTACTAAAAGGCCCATTATAATTAGCACTACGGTTACTACCTGTATTCACATATTTCAGCGTGGCATTATCAGCATTGCTGTTGATAGACAGGTTAACATAGTGAATAACAGAGTCTGGCTTATAAGTGGTTTTATTGCTTAAATGATGATAAGACCTGGCTAAAATACCATAAATGAATTTTTTCCATTTGGCAACATCTCCTTTATAAAAGTAAGCATCTCCTTTAGCAAGATTAGCTGCACTAACACCTTCCCCTGTTTTATCCAGGTTAGCCAATGCAGTAAAACACAATGCCCTTACATAATCGTAAACTTCTGCTTCTGTATCGTATTTAAAAGTAAGTTGACTGGTATTGAAAGCTTCCTTTAAAATGATTTCACCATGGTAATCGCTCATGGTTAACCAGCTCCAGGCAAAAATGGCCTGACCAACACCTACATAGTCCCATTTCTTTTCCTCAGAAGCCCATTTAATCATATTGTTCAGGTTCTGACCCAGATCGTAATAATGCGTACGCCAAGTTGAGGCTGCATTATCTGTTTGAACACCACCCATCTGGTCGTAAATATCACCTGAAGAACTGAACACCCAGTTTTGTACATACCTGCCAATAAAACGCATATCGTTGGCAGTGCCATGAAAGGCAGTGTTACCCACCATGCTGGCTTCTATACCTGGCAAAAGCGCTTCAACAGGCACTTTTACATCTGCATTAGGATTTTGGTAGGCTTCATCAATTTTCTTATTACAGGAAACTGTTAGCAGTCCTGCGGAAAAAACAATTACAAATATTTTGAAGAATGTATGTTTCATAAATAACGCTTTAATAGTTAGCTAGAGGTTTTCTTTTGATTAAAAATTTGCACGCAATCCCACATTCACACTAATAGGCGTTGCAATGTTTCCATAATCAAATCCATAACCACCTACACCCCTTGTACCAGCCGTATTACCACTAACTGCCGGATCAGCACCCAGATAATTAGTAAATAAAATCAAATCATTTCCAGTAACAAAGAATCCTAATGATTTTAAGAAGCTATACTTCTTAATCATTCTGGCAGGCATTGTATAATTAAGTGTAATGTCTCTTAACCTGAACCAGTTAACATTTTTCTGAATGAATTCTTCTTCCGGCATTCTTGTTGTATAATATGCCTGAAGGTCATAAGGCACTACCACAATGGTATTCTTGGTTGGATTGGCAGAATTCTGCAATCCATCATTCAATACACCTTTGATAACCCGAGGTGTTTTTCTATCATCCGTTATTGTACTCTTACCCCTAGTAGTTAGATACATATTGGTACCATTAAATATATCGCCACCTACTTTTAAATCCCATAGCATATTTAACGACCAGTTTTTATACCTAAAACTATTATTGATACCTAAGGTATAATCTGGATTTCTATCACCTCTTACTTTGAAAACACTTTCTACTAGTGGCAATCCATTGGTTTGATCAATCAATATATCGCCGGCAAGATTTCTTTGGTAACCGTATCCTGTGATACTGGTACTAGGTCCACCCTTCACCAATCCTCCTCTTGCATTACCATATAACCAGGTATCAGAAATATAAAACTCCGGAACATTGTCTGGTAAAGACAGTACTTCATTTCTCATCTTATTGAAGTTCAGTCTGAAATTCCAGGAGAAGTTTTTGTTTTGAATAGGTGCCGCATCTAGACTGATCTCAATACCGGTATTTCTGGTAGAACCCACATTCAAAGTATTCAATACATAACCTGTTGCATAACTAGCCCTGAAGTTTTCAGCGATCTGCTTTTCGTTCAAAGTGTTATAGTATGTTACATCGAGGTTAATTCTATTATTGAAGAATTTAAACTCCGCACCTAACTCATAAGTCTTTTGACGCTCTGGCTCCAGGAAGAAGTTATTGTTATTGAATGCATAAGAATAGCCACCACCGCTGGATTG
Organism: Chitinophaga pinensis; assembly: GCA_943371675.1. Lineage (GTDB taxonomy): Bacteria > Bacteroidota > Bacteroidia > Chitinophagales > Chitinophagaceae > Sediminibacterium > Sediminibacterium pinensis_I. The sequence continues at coordinate 35,262 of CALRVT010000030.1, forward strand.
TACAAAATTAAATACAGATTGGTTGGCATATGGCGAACTTGATCTGGCTGTTTGTGCCAATGATCCACGCAGTTTTAAATAATTCAACACATTTCCTTTTTTGATAAAAGGTAAGATATCAGACATGATCAAACTCACACTTCCCGCAGGATAATTATATTTTCTGAAATCTGTAGGGAAGATGGAAGAGTTTTCAAAACGGTGAGAATAAGTGATGAAGGCAAGACTCTTATAATTAAGTGCAAACTCTCCAAAATAAGCTGCCTGTCTGCTTAAACTATAATTGTAACCTCCGGTACGTTGTGCATTACTTAAACGGGTACGGCCCAGTACATCGGTATTGTTACTATCGGCTCCATATCGATAGTTTCCCTTTAAACGAACACCAGAAACGGCATACTGTTCTGTTTTATAATCCTGCCACATATTACCCACCATGATACGTCCGGAAAAATCACCGATCGTTTTCTTGGCTGTTGCAGTAACAGTATGGTTATACCCGTAATAATTTCTATAATAATTATCCTGTGTTCCTCTTGCAGAAACTGCCAGAGAAGAAGCAGAATCAACCAAAGAAAATCCTGCAGACTTATAGGTATCATAACCAAATCTACCGGCTATCGATAACCAGGGGGTTGGATTGATATTAATACCCATTGTTGCAATCCAGCGATCTGTTTTATCGCTGCTTCTATTGAAAACCGTATTGAAAACAGGGTTATCATATTCATTGTTACCAAACTTGATCTTATTGGAGTTCTCGTCGATATAATTATTGATATCATTATCTACTGGCCAAACCAATAAGTTCAACATATAAGAACCCGCTCCTCTTAAAGGTTTGTCATTGGTACTCTTAATATAAGAGAGAGAAGGAGAAACATCTATATACTTACCAATTTTGGTGGTGTTGGATAAACGGAAATTGTATTTGGTGAAATTATTATTTGGCACAACTCCTTTCTGATCAAATGCAGAACCGGATAAACGCCAGCTCACATTTTTCTTGCCATATTCCATACTGATATTATGCGTTTGTGCAAATCCGGTCTGGAAAAAATCATGCACATTATCGTAGGTTTTTGTATCAGAACCATAAGCTGGTCCAAAATAAGTAAACACGGTATTATCATTCACACCGTTATTACCCTGACTATATTTATTAGAATAACTGGGAAAGCGATTCAATACCTGCCAACGGAAACTATTATCGTAAGCAACTGAGATCTTACCGTCAGATTTTGCCTTTTTAGAGGTGATCACAATGGCACCGGAACTGGCCTGACTACCATATAAGGCAGTTGCTTCCGGTCCTTTTAAAACAGTGATGGATTCAATATCACTTGGGTTGATATCAGCAATACGGTTGGTATAATCATTGGTACGGTTAGGTTTATCAGAAGCAAGTCCTAATTGAGAACCACCATTGCTTGTTTCGTTAATGGTTTGGTTATCTACAATGATACCATCAATTACAAATAAGGGTTGGTTACTTAAAGCCATGGAGTTAAATCCTCTCAATACTATTGTAGAGGATGCTCCTGCCTGACCACCGGTTGGTGTAATAGAAACACCAGCTACTCGTCCTTGTAAACTGTTTACAAAGTTTTCGCGCTGACTTTCGGCAATTTCTTTACCGGTTACTTTTTGAACAGAGTATCCCAATTCCCTGGGTTTTCTTTTCATGTCCATGGAAACAACCACTTCTTCCAGCTCGGAAACCTCTGTTTGTAAAGAGATGTCTAATTTGCTACCCGTTACCTTAATACGGCGGGTTTCAAATCCTACAGAAGAGATTACCAAAGTTTGGCCATTAGAGGCTTTGATGGTGTAAGTACCTCTTTCGCTTGTTTGCGAAACTACAGATGTGCCATCCACTTTAATGGTAACACCGGCTAAAGGCAATTTCTTGTCTGCATCTGAAATGGTACCGGTAACTGTTTGGCTTTGCCCAAAAACAGGCAATGAATGAATGAAAAGCAGCATAAAAACCACTTTCATCAGAGAAGCAATTTTTCTCATAAATAGTATTTTGTTTTGATTCGGGTATGTTGGTTCATTGTTATGACCAACTAGCAGCTTTTCATAGGACAGCTTAAAACTGCAAAACATTGCATCATTTAGCAATTATTATTACGCAGAAACTTGCAACAAAACAGCATAATTCAATTCGCAAATGATAAGACAATGTTAAAAGATGTTGCTGATATTACCCAATTTATTTGATAACAATGTGATTAATGGTAATTGCAGATGGAGGATTCTGCAAAAACAGCATAAAACAGCAAAAAAATGATGCTATTTATAAAATAGCAATCCCTTTTGCCTTATACGGTTCCAATAGAGGGTTATCTGGATCTAATTCTGTGATGAGCATCTCTATTTCTTGCGGACCACATACTTGCAATCTTTGAATGGTATTCAGTTTTTCTGATATGGCCAATGAAATGGTTTTAGAAGCACATTTGATCATCGCCCTTTTTACTTCAATGATCTCCCATTCCAGGTCAGAGATGCCAAATTCGGCATCAATACTATTGGTTCCCAGAATGCAAAGATCTGCTTTGATCTGTCCCAGCCTTTGTATCACTTCCGCACCAACAGACACCTGTGCATTTTTATTGAGTTTATTGCCTACAAAAACAACTTCACAGGTAGGGTGTTCCAGCAATTCCAGCGCAATGGGCACACTTACCGTAATAAAAGTAGCATTTAGATCGGGTGGTAAAATTTTTACAAACTCACGGATGGTGGTACCTCCCGATAAAACAACCATCATCCCATCTTTTACCAGTTGTGCGGCTTTAAAAGCGATCCGCTTTTTTTCGGAAAGGGAATAAATGGTAGGACTTTCCAGTGTAAAGTGAAATGACTTGGATAATGCGCCACCATGCACTTTTATCAGCCTTCCTTCTTCTGCCAATTCCTGCAGATCTCTGCGGATGGTGTCTTCCGAAACATCCAATTGTGCACATAGATCGGACGACAATACTTTATTGTGGATATTGATCTGTTGAATGATAAATGCCTGTCGTTCTTTTTTAAGCATGCTTAAAATTAAGGAGTCTGCTTAAATATTTGAAAGGTAAATTAGCGGTTATTTGCACAAGTCCTGCTTTATAAATACTTATTTCTAACTTATATTCGGTTTAGTCTTATTGCCCATTCCTTTACCTTCGTATCTTTTCCAACAAACTTTAGTACACTTGATTTCACCCCAAACCATACAACAGATCACCAGCAGAATAGATATCATTGATGTGGTAGGTGAATACGTGAAATTGAAAAAAAGAGGCACCAATTATATTGGCGTTTGCCCCTTTCATAACGAGAAAACCCCCTCCTTTACTGTATCTCCGGCTAAGGAGATCTATAAATGTTTTGGCTGCGGCAAAAGCGGCAATACCATCACTTTTTTGATGGAGCATGAAAAATTGAGTTATGTAGAAGCTTTGAAATGGCTGGCTGCCAGGTACCATATAGCAGTTGAAGAAACAGAAACCAGTCCAGAACAGAAACAACTCATTCTTACCGCAGACAGTCTGTATATCATCAACCAGTTTGCCCAAAGATTTTTTTCGGAGCAATTGTTTGAAACAGAAAATGGACAGGCCTTCGCCCTCTCCTATTTGAAGGAAAGAGGATTTGGCGAAGCCATCTTGCAGAAGTTTCAGATCGGCTATAATCCGGATACGCGCGACCAACTCACAAAAGCTTTAATCGCTAATCAATTCAACAAAGAATTATTGCCGAAGACAGGTTTGGTTTCCATCAGAAACCAGGACGAGTTGGTAGACAATTATAGGGGCAGGATCATTTTTCCCATCCATGGAAATACCGGAAAGATCATCGGCTTTGGTGCCAGGGTAATTGGAAAGAATGATCGCGGACCAAAATACATCAACACACCCGAAAATGAGGTTTATAGCAAGAGCAAGGTTTTGTATGGTTCTTATTTTGCTCGTCAGGCGATAGATAAAGCCAATGAATGTTTATTGGTGGAAGGTTATACGGATGTTGTGAGCTTGCACCAGGCTGGTATAGAAAATGTGGTTGCCAGTGGCGGTACTTCCTTAACGATTGATCAACTCCGACTGATTAAAAAATATACCAGTAACCTAACCATTATTTATGATGGTGACAGTGCGGGGGTGAAAGCAGCTTTACGTGGACTGGACATGGCTTTGGAAGAAAGCCTCAATGTAAAACTGGTGTTAATTCCGGATAATGAAGATCCTGACAGTTATGTAAACAAAGTAGGTGTTCAGGCATTCAATGAGTTTGTAAAAACTTCCAAAAAAGATTTTATCCTTTTTCAGTTGGAAGTAATGTTGCAGGAAGCTGGTAATGATGTAACCGGCAAAAGTGCCGTAGTTAACCATATTGCCGAAACCCTAAGCAAAATTAATAAGGCAGAAGATTTTACCAAACAGCAGGATTATGTAAGGCAATGCGCTCACCTGCTAAAGATAGATGAGATGGGGCTTACCAACCTTGTAAATAAATACAAGCGGGATAAGCTAAACAAGGAAGAAAAGAAATTTGCTGCCGATGAAGCAGTTTTCCAACAGGAACAGTTAGCAGAGCAGCCGGAAGATGTGTTGATAGATCCTGAATTGCTTTTTAACAGGGATGAAGCACATGAAAGAAACCTGCTCAAAGTTTTACTGGAATACGGACTCCGCCCCTGGAATGAAACCATGTGCATGGCTGATTATATTTTTCAGGAACTGGAACAGTTTCATTTTGATAACCCCTTACTCGACAGGTTTTACGAAGAATACAGAGCTTGGTATGTGAATGGACAAGAACCAACCAGCCGAACACTTTTATACCATGAGGATGAAGCCATCAGAAATTTGGTTGTGAGTATCGGCGTTTTTCCATTTGAGCTCAGTCAGAAATGGGATGAGGTGATGGAAAGCATGAATATTGTTAACAGAGATACCAGTAAGCATGATGTAAGTATGAGTGTGAGCATCTTTAAACTCAGGAAGATCAAAAAAATGATCGAAGAAAACCAGAAGGATATAGAAAATGCATCCTATGAGGATTTCAAGCAATTACACGAAGTACATATGCACTTGAAAGAGATGGAAAAAGACCTCACCAAGCAATTAGGAACGGTTATTCTTAAATGATTCATCACCTCTCCCTTTAAATTTCACCCGATGACATTTTAGCAAGGATCATATCACTGTAACTATGGTGGATCAGATCTGCAGGCTGTATTTGAAATGCTTCCATATAATGCGCGCATTGTAATTGCAGGTCATGGATGTTTTTTGATGGATCTGTGAGGTTACCCGCTTCTATCTCCACAAATGACCCCAGTAAAGGCAACTGATCTATATGAAACTTCACATTGTTAATAAAAAAGATCTTCCGGAACTTTTCTACTATTACTTTAATCCCCAGTGCATTGGTCAGAACCTGTTCAGTAGCAGCACTTTCCATGATCTTACTTAAAGAAAAATCAGATTGTTTGGGACCTTCCTGATCTGGTCTGTTATAATGTATCAGGCTGTTTTCTATATTTCCCTGGCGAAGTTTTAGCCTTCCATTAGGCACATTGAAATAAGTGTCTTTCTGGTGGTCTAATCCCACAAAACAAGCCCCGTTAGCAAGTAAAAATGCTTCCACCTTTTCGGGATGAAAGCATTTTGCTTTGATTTCAATATTAATATGGTTCATGTTATTTCTCCGAAGGGTTGCTTTTGCCTGCCAATAATTTTTCCAATGCAGTTTCTAAACGGCGTTTGCGGGTTTCTTCTTTTTTGGCACCTTCAATCCAGCTTACATATTCTTTCTGGTTGGTAAAAGAGAGCGAAACAAAGAACTCCTGGGCATCTTTATGCTTGGTAAAAAGCTTTCCCAATTCTACCGGTGGAACCACTAGTCGCTTCTCAAAATCAATTCCATTGATCTCGGATGACCTTACTTCTGTTGAAAAAGCACGGGTTCTATTAGGTATTTTATCCAGTTTTTTAAAGCGCATGGCACTCCAAACATGGTCCATAGCAACTTGGCGCACACATTCATAATCCCTCTTGGTTAAACAATCCCAGCTGCAATCGCGGTTCAGATCACTTACGATCTTACTGGCGGTTTTGGGATAGGCAACCCAGAGTTTGGTGTCCTCATGCAGAGCAGGAAACACTTCATTCAGCACATTAACCAGTTGGTTCTGACTGAGGGCAAAAACCAATGCAAAATCTACTTTTTTGCTTTTCAGCAAGGGTGTAACGTTTTTTGCGTAGGTTATCTTGGCAAATTGCTTCTCAATAGAAGATGGTAATCCCTGAATTAGCAGGTTCTTTTCATCTTTCAACTGTAACTTTTCTAACAAGGTTGGATTCGACATGCCTAAAAAGTAATTTAGGTGGAATAATAAAAGGTGGGCAAAGTTAAAAAATTGTTACCACAGTTTGCAAACAAATCAATGATTATTTGGCAGTTAGACGTTAATTTTTAAGATTCAGCACCCATTTTTAGCAACGTATTTTACTTTTTTTTAATGGCTTTTTGATAGTAAGGCATTAAATCATCCATTTTATTGCGCAATGTTTCTATACGTTCTTCTATTACGGGGTGATTACCCATAACCTTGGGTCGGCCGCCCGTAATTTTCATTCTTTTTAGCCTTTCCCAAAATACAATCGCTTCCTGCGGGTCGTATCCGGCATTGGCACAGATCAATCCGCCCAGGTAATCTGCCTCCTCTTCGTCATTTTGGGAAAAACCCGGTACCATCCCAACCTGGTCGCCGATTCCAAAAGACATCATATAAAATTCCATTGTTTCGTTGGGTTTGGCTTCATAAGCCGTTCTAAGGTCTTTCCCTTCCATGTATTCCTTCAACATTTTCCGCAATCTTTTGTCGCCATGAAAAAGCAAAACATGCGCAATTTGGTGACTCATGACCACAGCCAGTGAAGCCTCACTTTGAGATACGGGCAATAAACCCGTGTTGACGATCATTTTGCCGGTTGGTAAACACCAGGCATCGCCTTTACTATCATCCAGTAATTGGGTCTCCCAATGGAAGCCTTCCAGATCTTTGTTTTTTTTTTCCTTTTGATAATAGCTCATTACACTAGCAATGATTCTAGTAGAAACTTTTTGAACCAGTGCTGCCTCGGGATTTGCTTGTTCGGTAACTATTTTATGTTTGGCAATATATTGCTGGTAGATATCTAAGGCCATTGATTGAACAGGACTAAGAAATATAGCTTTTTCTTTTGAATCCTGCGCAGATAAGAACGACAAGCTCAAGCACACATTACAAAAAAGAAGAATTAGACGGTTGATTAGAAGAAAGGAAGACTTTGACACAGTTTTCATCCCGAAAATTTCAAGTAAGCTGATAAAATAGACCAAACTTCTATAAAAAACAATACGGGGGATAAAATAGACCTTGGTTAAAAAGCAAAATTATTTGAACCTTCGTTTATCACGATGTTTCATGATGGGAATTTTACTTTCTGTTCCTTTGAGTATTCTGCTAATATTTTTCTGGTGGGTAAGTATCACCATTAATGCCACCATCACAGCAAAGATCCTGTAAAGGGTTTCTTTCTCATTAAAGATGAACAAGATAAAAACCATGAATGAAACACCTGCCAGAATGGAGCTTAATGATACAAAGCGGGTTAAATAAAGTACCAAAAGAAATACGCCTACACAACAAATAGCTACCAAAGGCTGAATGGCTACAGCCATGCCTAATAAGGTTGCTACACCTTTTCCGCCCTTAAAGCCAGCCCAAACGGGATAGATATGGCCAATTACGGCAGCAAGTCCCAAACCAATCATCAGGTTGGTTCTATGAAGTTCATTCGATAAATAATCAGGCAAGAATATATAGAGGGAAGTGGCAAAAACTCCTTTAAGGATATCAACCAACATCACCAAAGAGCCCCATTTAGATCCTAATACACGGAAAGTGTTGGTTGCTCCGGCATTACCGCTACCATAATCTCTGATGTCAATGGAGAACATTTTCTTACTGATCCAAACAGCTGTAGGTATCGATCCGATACAATAAGCTAATGTAATGAGCAATAATTCGTTCATTCGGGGGAGGTTGAAGTTTAGTGCAAAATTACGAAAATTGAAGTTAACGATTTTTTAATATTAAAATCAATCGTTTTTATGAACCATTTTCAATGCTATCCAACCCGATCTTTGCAATTTTTCGGCAGACATAAGCCCTGATTTACTGGCGGCTTCTAAAATATCTGTTTCGTCTGCCTCTAATAATCCGCTCAGTAATAATACACCGCCTGGCTTTAGTCCTTTGTGCAGGTTGGGCAAATTTTCCAAAATGATATGCTTGTTAATATTTGCCAGAATGGTATCATACTTTTTCAATGTGTCAAATACTTCAACTTTTTGAATATCAATATATTTACAATGATTAATTAATATATTTTCTGAAGCATTTTCTATGCACCAGTCGTCATTATCAACCGCAGTTACCGCTTCTGATCCTAATTTTTCAGCAAGAATCGCCAGTATACCCGTTCCAGTTCCAAAGTCGAATACAGATTTTTGCTGAAAGCCCAATGATTCCATCATCTGAATCATCATATAGGTTGTTGCATGGTGGCCTGTACCAAAGCTCATTTTAGGTGTGATCACGATCTCGTGGGTCACTTCTTCAAAAGCAGGGTGAAATGCTGCCCGAATACCCACAAAGTTGTCTACCCTAACAGGTTCGAAATTAGATTCCCAAACCTGATTCCAATTTTGTTTATTAATTATTGATTTTGAGTATTTTACATCATATTTTTTAAATATAATATTTAATAACTCGTCTGGATAAGTTGTTTCAGAAATAAAGGCTTTCAGCAAATGCTCGGTCTCTTCAAAACCTTCAAAACCCAGTTCTGCCAATTCTGCTACCAGCATATCCTGCAGACCATCAGCAGCTTCTATCGTTAATTCAATATAATTTCCCATAGCCATTTTATTGGTTCAAAAAAAATGGCCCCGATTAGATCGGGGCCATCAGGTTATATTATCCTTCCGCATTTTCTGCGCCTTCCCTGGGTTTCATTTCAGGTTTTGGCATCAATACTTTGCGACTTAATTTGAATTTTCCGGTTTTTGGATCCAGTCCAACCAGTTTCACTTTTACCATATCCCCTTCTTTGAATAAGCCATCCATGGTTTCTAACCTTTTCCAGCTGATTTCTGAGATATGCAATAAGCCTTGTTTGCCGGGCATGAATTCGATAAACGCACCAAATTCTTTGATACCCTTAACCGGACCTTCGTATACATCACCTACTTCCGGTGTTGCAGTTATTCCTTTGATCCAGGTAACTGCCTTATCCAGGCTTTCTTTGGAAGCAGAGAAGATGCTTACTTCACCAGTATTACCTACTTCTTCAATATTAACGGTAGCACCGGTTTCTCTTTGAATTTCCTGAATTACTTTTCCACCTGGTCCGATCACTGCACCAATGAATTCTTTGTCGATGATCAGTTTGATCATACGTGGCGCATGCGGTTTAACTTCCGGACGAGGAGCTGGCATACACTCGTACATCGCATCAAGGATATGTAAACGACCCTTTCTGGCTTGTTCCAGCGCTTCCATCATTACTTCCATACTTAAACCGTCAACCTTGATATCCATCTGAACGCCGCAGATACCATCGCGTGTACCGGTTACTTTAAAATCCATATCGCCCAGGTGATCTTCATCTCCCAGGATATCGGTTAAAATAGCGTATTTACCATCTTCTCTGGTGATCAGACCCATAGCCACACCACTTACGTGTTTGGCGATAGGCACACCTGCATCCATCAATGCCAAAGAACCGGCACAAACTGTTGCCATAGAAGAAGAACCATTACTTTCCAGGATATCACTTACTACCCTTACAGTATAAGCATACTCACTACCAGGCATCATTTGCTTCAAACTACGCATGGCCAGGTTGCCATGTCCAATCTCTCTACGACCGGCACCACGCATCATTTTAACCTCACCTGTAGAAAATGGCGGGAAATTATAATGCAGGAAGAATTTGGTATATTCAGATTTTGCTGCACTTTCCAGCAATAATTCATCTAATTTAGTTCCGAAGGTAACCGTTGTAAGTGATTGAGTCTCACCTCTTGTGAACAAAGCAGAACCATGGGGAGTTGGTAGGGGTTCAACCTCCATTGCCAATGAACGAACTTGATCCAGTTGGCGTCCGTCTAAACGAATCCTGTCGTCCAGCATCATATTTCTTACTACTTCCCATTTCAGGTCTTCGTAATATTTCTTAGCTAATTTCTTTTCCAGGTCGGTTACTTCTTCTCCCAAACTAGCGATCAATTCATCTTTTAAAGCACTATATGCTTCTGTGCGCTCATTTTTGGTAGATCCCTTTTTGGATATTTCATAAACCCTGTCTTTGGCAAAAGCATTCACTTTTTCCATCACAGTTTCATCAGAAGCAGGTTTTTTATAATCTCTTTTGGTGGTAATTCCTTTCAAAGCCCTTAATTCTGCCTGTGCTTTGATTTGTACGCGGATAGCATCATGCGCTAATTGTAAGGCACTTACCAGGTCAGCTTCTGCACACTCTTTGGCTTCACCTTCCACCATCATCAGGTTCTTTTCAGTTGCTGCGATCAGGAATTCAAGGTCGGAGGCTTTTAATTGTGCGCGGGTAGGGTTTACGATGAATTTACCATCTAAACGGGCAATCCGCACTTCGCTGATGATTTCCTTGATAGGAATATCAGAAACTGCTAATGCTGCTGATGCTGCCAAACAAGCCAAAGAATCGGGCAAGATTTCATCATCACTGGAAACCAGAGAGATCAAAACCTGTACATCGCATAAATAATCTTCGGGGAATAAGGGACGAAGTGCACGGTCGATCAAGCGACTGGTTAATATTTCGTAATCATTCAATCTTGCTTCTCTTTTGAAAAAAGAACCGGGAACCCTTCCTGCAGATGCAAATTTTTCCTGGTAGTCAACGCTCAAAGGAAAAAAGTCCTGCCCATCTCTCGGGTCTTTATTGGCAACAACAGTTGCCAGAATAACGCAATTTCCCTGACGAACAGTAACTGCTCCGTCTGCCTGACGGGCTAATTTGCCGGTTTCGATAAAAACCTGGCGACCGCCACCTAAGTCGAAATTGACACTAATTGGTTGTGTTAACATAATTTGATTTTATAAAAAGGGTGTCGAAAAACCAGGTAGGATTACTAAGTTGTTCGCATCCCAGGTGATAGAATGAAGGGCAAAAACAGGGTATCACAGAAATAACTATTCCCAACCGCAAATAAACTGACAGTTGGGAATAGCCTAATGCATGATAGCATGATTATTTTCTCAGACCCAGTTTCTCAATCAGGGCACGGTATGCCTGAAGGTTGTGTTTCTGCATATAGGTGAGTAAACGTTTACGCTTACCAACCATCTGCATCAGGCCACGCTGAGTGGAATGATCTTTCTTGTTAGCTTGTAAATGCTTGGAAATCTCAGCAATACGTACGGTCAATAAGGCAACTTGTCCTTCTATTGAGCCGGTGTTAGTGGCTTTGCCACCAAATTCAGCAAAAATATTTGCTTTTTTTTCAATTGTTAAATAAGGCATCTCAAAATGTTTAAAAAGACTCCGGAATTTTTTCTTCTATTTTTTATCGGGTGCAAAAGTAGGGATAATAATCTAAAAAGCAGCATTTTGTTATGATTTTTTGTCAGGAAAATGTCCGCTTATACAAGCCTAACTTGGCTTTGGAAGAAGCTTATTCTGTAATAATTGACCAAATGAGGCATTCTATCACCCATATTTGGTTATTCTTGCAAAATAATAGTTGTAAAAGTATAAAAATCAGCATTTAGCCAATGTTTGGAGTAACTATTTTGGGAAATAATTCTGCCCTTCCGGCTTATGACAGGCACCCTACTGCTCAGGTGGTGACCCTGAATGAGCAGGTTTTTCTGATTGACTGTGGAGAAGGTACCCAAATTCAAATGGCCAGGTATAAGATTAGAAGAAGCAAGATTCACCATATTTTCATTTCTCATTTGCATGGCGACCATTATTTTGGTTTGATTGGTCTCATTACCAGCATGGGATTATTGGGCAGGGAACACGAATTACATATTTATGCGCCTGCACCCCTATTACAAATTCTGGAACTACAATTGGAAGTTGCATCCACTCAGCTGCCTTTTCCCTTGCTATTCCATGCATTGGAAGATGAAGGTTTGTTGATCGATCATCCAAAATTCAGTGTAGCCTGTTTTACAACAAAACACCGGATACCTTGCTGGGGGTTCATTATTAGGGAAAAAAAGAAACCCCGGAAAATAGCCAAGGAAAAAGTATTGGCCATGGGTATTCCGGCTGCTTATTACGAAAAACTAAAGAATGGGGCTGATTATGAAGATAAATCGGGGGTACTGATCAAGAATGAAGACCTAACCCTACCGAATAAACCCTCACGCAGTTATGCATTTTGTGCCGACACCATCTACGATGAAAGAATTGCGGAAATTACCAAAGGTGTTAGCTTACTTTTTCACGAAACCACTTATTTGAAAGCTTTGAAAGATAGGGCTGCATCCAGGTTTCATTCAACTACAGAACAGGCGGCCATGATAGCTAAAAAAGCCGGAGCTGAGCGATTATTAATTGGTCATTTTAGCAGCAAATATGACAGCCTCACTGAGTTTCTGGAAGAAAGCAGGGAAGTTTTTGAACATACGGAACTTGCGATAGAGGGGGTAACGTATAGACTGTAACATTTGTGTTTTTTGGGGGAGCTAGTTTATGAGCCATTTGTAAAATTCAGCGAACTCCTGGCGCCAGTAGGTTTCATTGTGTTGCCCTAGTGGGTTGATCACTTTTCGAATACTGTAATTGGGCCTTTTTTGGAGTATATCCGACATTTTTTGCAGGTCATTTACCAGAGAAGCATTTTCCTTTGAACCGGCATAGAGGTAAAACCTATGCGTTAAGGTTGCATTGCTTTTTTCTGCATCCTGGTAAATATTGGGAGCGATCCAGAAAGCTGGAGAGAGTACACCTGCACTGCCAAACAAGTCGGGATATTGCAAAACGGTATAAAGACTGATCAATCCACCCAAACTACTTCCTGCGATAAATGTATTTTCTGCTGCTTTTTTTGTTCTGTATTTGCTATCGATATAGGGTTTAAGGGTTTGCGCTAAAAATGCTGCGTATTCTTTTCCTTCTCCTTTACCAAACTGAGGCGTATCATAAGGATTGTATTCATTGCCTCTTTTTGAACCACCATGGTCGATGCCCACAATAATACAAGCTTTATCCAATTTTTTTTGAAGGGTATCCAAACACTCGTCAACCCCCCATTCGCCAAAAGCCGCCGTTTGTTCGTTGAACAGGTTTTGCCCGTCCTGCATGTATAAAACAGGATACCTGGCATCGGTTGTTCCATAACCCTTAGGAAGGTAAACCCATATTCTTCGGTTACGATTTAACTGGGGTATAAAAAACCCAGTATCGATAATTTTTACCTGTGGACTGGCAGTGTACTTTTTGGGTCTTTCTGGGTAATCATCCTTCCATCCGGCAATAGTAAGCTCAAAGGAAGCATCTGCATTTACTTCTACTACCCTATCAGTTATATCTCTGCCATCTGCCATAGATTCAACCTTATCAAATCCGCCTCTTGTAAATTTGAATGCGTAGTTGCCCGCAGCAATGTCTTTGATGACAAGACTTTTTCGATTCCCGCCAAATGGTTTCAGCTTATAGTTTTCGTCTTTGGGATTCCAGTTATTGAAGTTACCTGCAACATATACATCTTCATTTTTACGGGTGGCAATATCTGTAACCACAAGCCTAACAGAAAACTGTGAGAAAGCTTCTAAACTAATGATGCACGATAATAGGAAGAACCATTTTTTCATATACTAAAATTACAGATCAGGGCATAAAAAAACCGGACTATTTTAAGTCCGGTTTGTTAAAAATATGCCTGCTAGTCCAATAATTCCACGTCTTTGGGGTATTTGCTTTTATTAAAAACAAATTTGGCATCCGGTACGGCTTGTGCCAGGTTGATCGTGATAATTTTTAGTTCTGTGATATTATTGCTCTTATCAAGGATTCTTGCTTTGGAAAAAGTGCTTTTAGCCTTATCGATGAACAGGTTTACTTTCTGAAAATTCTTCCTTTTATCTAATGGCTTTAGTTCAATTTCATGAAAGGATCCGGTAGAAGATATCAATTTATAAGAAAAGTCTTTGTCGTATGCTCCCGAAAGCAATTTTTGCGGACTTAATGTCTGGCTACTTTCATCAATGGATGTTTTTGTAATCGTTTTTTCGCCATCAAATCGATATACAAATGCACCATCGCAAATGATCTCTGATTTGCCCTGTTTGATCAGGTACTTTTCTCCTTTCATTTGCAGGTTAATGGTTTGCGTAACACTTGATTTTCCTTTGCTGGATATGGCGCTAAGGCTGCAATTAGCAATAATTCCTTTCGCGGATTTCACTTTTGCACCAACTGCATCCAATACTTTTTTAGCTGCAGGATCATTTTGTGCAAATAGGTTACCAACAATAAATAGGGTAAGAAGGCAAGCGTAGAATTTCTTCATCAGTGGCAATTTACTGGGAGCAAATATAGGTTTTCAATCTCTTACCACTATCTGCCATATGGTAAGTAAACATTAATATCGGTTCATGGATGGTTTGAATCGGTTAAACTCAATCCATATTATTTAACAATTCTTGTAATTCCATATCTGTTTTATACAACACTTCTCTGGCCTTACTTCCCTGGTTTGGTCCTACTACACCAGCTGCTTCCAGTTGATCCATCAAGCGTCCTGCTCTGTTATAGCCTAGTTTCATTCTTCTTTGGATCAAAGAGGTAGATCCCATCTGACTTTGCACAATCAATTTGGCAGCATCTTCAAATAAGGGGTCACGGTCGCTGGCATCAAAATCTCTGCCTTCCAGGTCTTTTTCATCCACATATTCAGGCAATAAAAATGCATCAGGATAGCCTTTCTGGTCGCCAATAAATTCACAAACCCTTTCCACTTCGGGTGTATCAACAAAAGCACATTGTAAACGTGTGATCTCACCATTATAACTAACCAACATATCTCCCTTCCCTATTAATTGTTCTGCACCACCTGCATCTAGGATGGTTCTGCTGTCAATTTTACTGGATACTTTGAATCCGATACGTGCGGGGAAATTGGCTTTGATGGTTCCGGTAATAATATTAACGGATGGCCTTTGTGTGGCTATGATGAGGTGAATGCCGATAGCTCTGGCCAATTGTGCCAGCCTTGCAATAGGCATTTCTACTTCCTTACCCGCTGTCATGATCAGGTCTGCAAACTCATCCACCACCAAAACGATAAAGGGCAGGTATTGGTGACCTTTTTCAGGATTCAATTTGCGGGAAGTGAATTTTTCGTTGTATTCTTTGATGTTACGGCAATGTGCTTCCTTTAAAAGATCATACCGGTTATCCATCTCAATACAAAGCGCATTTAATGTATGCACCACTTTTTTTGTATCGGTAATGATAGAATCTTCTTCGCCGGGTAATTTGGCGAGGAAATGCTTTTCAATTCTTTTATACAAACTTAGTTCCACTTTTTTGGGATCCACCAATACAAATTTCAATTGTGATGGATGCTTTTTATAGAGCAATGAAACCAATATGGCATTTAATCCTACTGATTTACCCTGTCCAGTTGCACCAGCCATTAACAAATGCGGCATACTGGCAAGGTCAACGATAAAATTCTCATTATCGATCTTTTTACCAATGGCGATGGGCAAGGAAAAATGGCTGTTCTGGAATTTATCGGAAGCCAGTAATGTTCGCATACTTACCACCGACTTGCGAACATTAGGAACTTCAATACCGATGGTACCTTTACCGGGTATGGGAGCAATGATCCTGATACCGAGTGCTGCTAAACTTAAAGCGATATCATCTTCCAGGTTCTTGATCCTGCTGATACGAACGCCTGGGGCTGGAACTATTTCATACAATGTTACGGTAGGACCAACTGTAGCAGCAATCCTTTGTATGGCAATATCATAGTTCTTGAGTGTTGCAATGATCTGGTTTTTGTGTGTATCCAGTTCTTCCGGATCGTGTACTATTTTTTCGCTTCCATGTGTTTCGAGTAAGTCGAGGGATGGATATTTATAATTTTTAAGATCAAGGGTCACATCATATTTGGTATTGAGTTTACCCAGTGTTTCTGCGGATGGTTTATCTTCTGCAAGAGGTATTTCTTTGATCTCCAGTTCCAGGTCTTCGATGGGAAGATCTGCAACAGGAGGCTTGGAAATATTTAGGGGAGTCAGTTCTGTTGGGTGTTCCAGCTCTTCTTCCACCAACCCAATATTGTGTAATGGATCTGCTGTTGCTTCAACTCCCTGGGGCATGATCACTACAACCCCTTTGCCATCATTCTTCATTTTATTTTGGCTACTAGGGGCTTCTAAATCGTCGTCGATCATCAATTTAGCTTCCTCTTCCAGATCTTCAGACCAATCTTTTCTTATGGGTAACTCATCATCTTCCGTTAAAGGTTCATTAGATAAGTTGGCGTTCAGTGGCTGCTGTTTTTTCCAAACAGGTAAACGGAAAACCGGATTAAAGCGCCAGATA
>CALRVT010000031.1:0-48351 GCA_943371675.1 Chitinophaga pinensis
TGGCAGAGGCTGTTGAATTATACAACAGTAAAAGGCCTCACTTAGCTTTAAATTTTTTAACCCCAAATAAAGTACATTTACAAAAATCCCGGCTACCAGAGGCAACCGGGAATATTTTTTAATCTGTCAACTTATTTAAGGACGATTCAGTTCTATTTATTTTTTGGATGGTGCTGCTTTTCCTAATGGTCTGCTTTTCGCAAAATCCACTAAAATAGGTGCTGCAACAAAAATGGATGAATAAGTACCGGTAATTACCCCAATCAACATAGCAAAGGCAAATCCTCTGGTTACTTCACCACCAAAGATGAAGAGAATCAGGATAGTCAGGAACACTGTTAAGGATGTCATGATGGTTCTGCTAAGGGTTTCATTGATGGCTCTGTTGATGATAGATGCATTGGTAGCGCCTTTCATCAAACCACTATCTTCCCTAATCCTATCATAAACAATTACCGTATCATTCATAGAGAAACCGATTACCGTTAATATCGCGGCAATAAAATGCTGGTCGATCTCTAAAGGGAAAGGAACGATGGTTCGTGCATAACTAAATACGATCAAGGTTACAAATACATCGTGCAACAATGAGAAAATAGTACCCACAGAATATCTCCAATCGCGGAAACGAATAAATATGTACAAACAAATGATGATCATAGCGAAAATGGTGGCTTTTTGGGCACCCGCTTTCAGGTCATCAGAGATACTTGGCAATACTTTTTGTGAACTTTGCTTATAGTTCTTTTCAAAATCAGCAAATGTAGTAGTGGCCGGTAAATGATTTTTCAATCCTGTAAACAATTTACGTTCTACAAGGGAATCAATATTAGAACCGGTTTCTTTGATCTTGAACGAAGTGGTAATATTAACCTGGTTTTTTACATCAACAGTTTTAATGATCAATGATTCGCCGAATTCTGTTTTCAATTCGTCTCTGATCTCATCTGGACTAACCGCTTTGTCAAAACGAACGGTATAACTGCGTCCACCTGAGAATTCAACACCTTCATCAAAGCCATTAAAATAAGTACTGATACCTGCGATCAGAATAATAACTGATAATACATAGGCATACTTTCTATACTCAATGAACTTGAAAGAAGCGTGTTTGAATATTCTTTTAGAGATACCCGTAAAATATTCAAAGTGACGGTTCTTATTCATATACCAGTCTGTGATCAGTCTGGATACCAGGATACCGCAGAATAAGGATAAGAGAATACCAATGATCTGCGTAGTGGCAAATCCAAGTACTGGACCTAATCCAAAGTATGCAAGTATGATAGCTGTTAATAAAGTAGTAACGTGTGCATCCAATACTGGTGATAAGGAGCGCTTATACCCATCATTGATGGCATTTTGGTATGATTTGCCTTTGGTAAGTTCTTCTTTGATACGCTCAAAAATAATAACGTTCGTATCAACAGCCAGACCAATCGTAAGTACCAAACCGGCAATACCCGGCGCAGTTAGGGTAAATCCTAAGGCACTTAAAATACCAATGGTAAACAATAAGTTGAGGATCAATGCAATGTTTGCAACCCATCCACCTGTGTTGAAATAAATCAGCATTAAAGCGAAAATCACCACAAATGCGATCAAGAAAGACATGGCACCACCTTTTACAGATGCTTTACCAAGTGTTGGTCCAACCTGTTGTTCCTGTACGATCTTAGCAGGAGCAGGGAGTTTACCACTTTCCAGAATTTCAGCCAGATCTTGTGCTTCTTTGATGGTATAGCTACCAGAGATCTGAGAATTACCGGTTGTGATCGGTTCATTTACATTTGGTGCTGAATAAACAAAGTTATCCAATACAACAGCAACGGGTTTACCAACATTACGGGCCGTCATTTTAGCCCAGATATTGGTACCTACCTTATCCATATTCATTTTAATAGCAATACGGCCTCTTTCATCGTAATCCTGGGTAGCACTGATACCTTCACCACCAAGTTCAGCCTGACCATTGTCTAATGTTTTGATAGCATACAACATCAGGATATCTTTCAGCTTTGGATCATTCAGCTCCGCTTTACCGTACATGAATTGCAGGTTAGCCGGGAATTTATTTTTGGCAATATCCATTCTTAAGAAATCGTTCAAGGTACCCGTATCTTTTGAGGGAATATATCCTACTGCAGCAGGGTAAACAGTTTTACCGGCCTGATCTGCATAAGGCTGGGTAAATTGAATCAAACGAACTATCGGGTTGGTATTTGCTTTTATTTGTGTAGAGTCTACTTTGCTACCAGTTTTGGCAACAGGTGTTGCCAAGGCAGAAATAGTAGCTGTTTTGGAAGTATCGGCTTTAGCACCAGCGGTTACAGCAGCTTTTAAAGTAGCCGTATCCAGTTCAGGTTTTTTTGTTGCCGTATCTGCAGGAGTTACACCATTCAAGTATTCCTGTACAGCTTTATCAGCTGCAACCAATCCATTTTGTAATTCCTTACTTTCAAAAGTATACACTTCAAAAAACTGAAGATTAGCAGTTGATTGTAAAAAAGCACGTACCCTTTCCTTGTCTGTAACGCCTGCCAGTTCAATACTGATAATTCCTTTTGCAGGATCAGGGTTAATATTAGGTGAAGCAACACCAAAACGGTCGATACGGGTACGCAGGATACGATAGGTAGTATTGAAAGCGATATTGGCCTGATCTTTCAAATAAGCTGTAACTGTTTCATCGCTATCGTCGAATTTCAATTTATTGTTACTACGCGCTGCAAAAAATGGCGCTAGCTTTAAGGAAGGGTTGACTACCTTTAATTCCTCACGGAACAAAGTGATCAAATCAGCGCCACTATTAGCTTTACGGGCAACAGCCTGAGATAATGCTTTATTGAATTGAACGTCTTTGGTGTAATTGGCTAGCGACTTGATCAAGCCATCTAATCCAACTTCCATGGTCACACTCATACCACCTTGCAGGTCAAGACCGAGCATCAATTCCTTATCTTTCGCATCACGATAAGTAGTTAAACCAAAAACCAATTTGGTTTCTTTGGTACTGTCTAATAAACGCTTTACCCTTTCTTTTTTTACATCTTCTAAACTATCCGCATAAGCAGACTGAAGTTCTTTGTTACCGGGGTATTTTAGTTCCGGAGAAGGGAAGCGGCTCATCCATGAGCTGGCTTTTTTATCCATTGCACTTTCATGGTTCTTAACGATCCATGTAAAGGATAATTGATAAATACAGATGAGAATCAAAGCAATCGCAAAAAATCGCACTAAACCTTTCAGTTGCATATTCGTAACGGTTTATTATTTTTTAGAGCGGCAAAGATAGGGGAATGGGAATGAAATTTGGTATACCCAATTTAGATTGCCCATACCTGTTCAGTTGACCTGAACATTCAATGCCCATAAAATTGACTTTTAGGGAGTTTTCCCCTGTAAAAAGTATTAAAAAGGGGCTAAACTGGTTATTTGACGTCGGTAAGTGTTACATCGAAGTACAATGGGGTATTAGGTGCAATAGTGGGAGGGTACCCGGTACAACTATAAGCCAAAGCAGAAGGGATGATCAATTTGATACGTCCGCCTTTTTTAATGAGTTTGATCCCTATTTTCCATCCATCAATCACACCCGATAAAGAGAAAGAAATAGGGTTGGCGGTAGCGTCAAAAGTGGTACCATTCAATAGTTTTCCAGTGTAAACACAGGAAACGGTAGAAGTAGCTACCGGATTTAAACCTGTTCCGGGAAGTATGATTTCATATAAAAGTCCGCTGGGGTCTTCCTGGTAATTAATATTATTGGCTGTACAATAAGCCACTAACTGCGCTTTTTCACTTGCAATTGCAGCTGGTTGACAGCCACTTGAATCCGTTTTACTGCAGGATCCCAATATAAACACACTCAAAACTAGAACGGATGCCAATATTTTTCTCATGTACATTTTTTTATATAGACTTTAGATTATGAAATTTGGCTGCTTCTAATTTAGGATTTCCTTCTTTTTTTTGCTGCCATTAGTTCTAAATACCGCTGTTCCTGCATTTCCCAACGGAATTTCCGGTAAACAAATGCCATAAAAATGGCTATTAATAATATAGAAACCAATAAAACCATGGAACTAAGCCTGGAATTGGCAACCATACTGGCTCTTTCGTACCAGCCTGATTCAATAACAACAATTAAACTGATACCAATAAATATGCCTGCCGACAGTCCAATAATAAAGGGTCTTGCGCTCGATTTCTCCCTTAAACGGTTTTGGGCCCAGTAAGTTAGAAATGCTTCATTTTCTGCTAACGACATACTGCAAAAGTATACTAACATCCTATACAAATGAAAATGCCAGATTAGGTTACAGAAATAGATTTTAATTCATCGGAAAAAACTATATTCGATAATAACGATTGCTTTAAATACATCCTATGGAGTTTTTCAGAAAAAATGGGATCAGGCTTTTTTTCTTTGTATTGATACTTCACTGCGTTTTTATTTACTTAGAAATGAGCGGGTTGCGAATGATAACCAAACTTTTATTGCTGCCCATCCTGATCATTTACCTAACGTCAAACCAACAAAAAGATTCACCCAGAATAAGTTTGCTGGCTCATTTTGGACTATTATTTTCATTTTTTGGCGATTATCTACTTGGTTTGAGTGGTGAGTTGTTCTTTTTAACGGGGATGATTGCATTTATGTGCACCCATATTTGCAACAGTATATACTTCATTAAACTGCAAAGAAAGCCCGATAATAGAATAGGTTTAAACATTATGGGCATAACTGCAATAATTTTAGCCATTCTCATCATAGTGGTTTATGGCCAAATAGCAGACAACTTAGGGGAATTTAAAATGCCTATTCAGGTTTATATGTTGGTCATTGCGGTTATGGCATTTTTGTCGGCAGGTATCAGCCGGAAAAAAATATATGCAAAACTTGCTTTAAGAACTTTTATCCCTGGTGCTTTGCTTTTTGTAAGTTCAGATGCTATTCTGGCTTTAAACAAATTCTTACTGCATTCATCTCTTTGGGACATTCCTGTAATGGTTACCTATGCTTTAGCCCAGTATTACCTGGTTGCAGGATTTAAGGAGATTCAATTAATGAAGAGCAACTAAAGTAAAGTAACCATTTGTTGAAATATGCATAAGTTACTCAATAAGTTTATTCCCTACTTATTTTGGCTTTTCGCAATAATAACAGCAGGTTGTTACTATTATCAGTTGGACTACTTGCTAATATTTAAGCCATTATTACTTCCTGTACTATTTGTTTATTTATTGATCAATGACAAACAAATAGGGAAACCTTATTTTAAATTGTATTTCTATATAGGGCTGCTTTTTGCCTATTTTGGAGATATATTCCTGATCATTGTAAGTGATACTTTTTTTCTTACAGGGATGATTGCCTTTTTATTGATGAACATAGGTTATAGCCTATATTTTTTCCATTATTTCCATTTTTCAAAAAAACTAGCTCCTTTCTTATTGCTTCAAATAATCGTTATTGGAGCTATTTCTTATAATATTTTTGGAATTCTTGATCAAGGACTGGGACTATATAGGATTCCCGTCATTGTATACATAGTATTTATTTCCCTACTCTTTCTACTGATCATCAATAGTGCACGAAATACAACAATAAAGCCTTTAGTGTTACGCTATTTTATTCCTGCCATTACTTTTTTGATCATTCAAAATTGCTTGATCGTTTTAAATAAATTCCAGGATGGAATAATTGGAGACAATAATGGCTTTGTGCTCACTATTTATTGTTTGGCGCAATTCCTTTTTGTAAGGGGTTTTGCAAAAGTACACCAGCTGGTAAAATAAGAAGACCCTGCATTTGCAGGGTCTTCTTGTATATCAGAGATTTCTATGAGGATTAATAACCACCCATACCACCCATATCAGGTGCACCACCATGTGCATGTGGCGCTTCAGCTTTTGGCTTGTCGGCAATCACACACTCAGTAGTTAAGAGCATAGCAGCAATAGAAGCGGCATTCTCCAAAGCAACACGTGTTACTTTTGTAGGATCAATAACACCTGCTTTGAACAGGTTCTCATACACTTCTGTACGTGCATTGAATCCGAAATCTGCCTTACCTTCTTTTACTTTCTGTACAACAATAGATCCTTCAATACCACTATTGATAACAATCTGGCGTAAAGGCTCTTCGATAGCTCTTTTTACGATCTGGATACCGGTAGTTTCATCTTCGTTGGCACCTTTCAGTTTATCCAAACTTTCTACAGCACGGATATAAGCAACGCCACCGCCTGGTACAATACCTTCTTCAACAGCTGCTCTTGTTGCGTGTAATGCATCGTCAACACGGTCTTTCTTCTCTTTCATTTCCACTTCTGTTGCAGCACCTACATACAAAACAGCCACACCACCACTTAATTTAGCCAAACGCTCCTGCAATTTTTCACGATCATAATCAGAAGTAGTGTTTTCTACCTGAGCTTTGATCTGATTAACACGGGCTACGATATCAGCTTTTTTACCTTTTCCACCAACTACAATAGTATTGTCTTTATCGATGGTTACGGAAGCAGCAGAACCTAAATAAGTAAGGTCAGCATTTTCCAGTTTGAAACCTTGTTCTTCGCTAACTACGATACCCGCAGTTAAAATAGCGATATCAGTTAACATTTCCTTTCTGCGGTCGCCAAAGCCAGGAGCTTTAACAGCAGCCACTTTCAGGGTACCACGTAATTTATTTACAACCAGTGTAGCCAATGCTTCACCTTCCAGATCTTCAGCGATGATCAACAATGGACGTCCGCTTTGAGCTACTTTTTCCAGAATATGCAGGATATCTTTCATAGCACTGATCTTCTTATCGTAGATCAGGATATAAGGATTCTGTAATTCCACTTCCATTTTTTCGCTATTGGTAACGAAATAAGGAGAAATGTATCCACGGTCGAATTGCATACCTTCAACAACATCAACAGTTGTATCGGTTCCTTTGGCTTCTTCAACTGTGATAACACCTTCTTTACCTACTTTAGACATAGCTGTAGCAATCAATTTGCCAATTTCGCTATCGCTGTTAGCAGAGATAGTAGCTACCTGCTCAATTTTTTTGGTATCGTTTCCAACAGCCTGAGATTGTGCTTTCAAGCTTTCAATTACTTTGGCAACGGCTTTGTCAATACCACGTTTCAGATCCATTGGATTGGCACCTGCAGCAACGTTCTTCAATCCTTCACTAATGATACTCTGGGCCAAAACAGTTGCAGTAGTAGTACCATCACCTGCAATATCAGCAGTTTTGGAAGCTACTTCTTTCACCATCTGGGCACCCATATTTTCAACCAGGTCTTCCAGTTCAATTTCTTTGGCTACAGTAACACCATCTTTGGTAACCTGTGGTGCACCAAATTTTTTCTCAATTACCACATTACGACCTTTTGGTCCGAGGGTAACTTTTACAGCGTTGGCAAGGATGTCAACACCTTTTTTCATTTTGTTTCTTGCTTCGATATCGAAGAATATCTGTTTTGACATAGGTAGAAATTTGAAAATTTGAAAATTTGAAAATTTTTTGGGTTGAAAAAATGAAGTGGCTAATCAAAATCATTAGCACATTTTCAAATTTTCAAATTAAATGATTGCGAGTATGTCGCTTTCACGCATGATCAACAAATCCTGACCTTCGATCTGGATTTCAGTGCCGGCATATTTGCCATACAAAACGGTATCACCCACTTTAACGGTTACGGGCTCGTCTTTCTTGCCCACGCCCGCAGCTACGATAGTGCCACGTTGTGGTTTTTCTTTCGCTGTATCCGGGATAATGATTCCGCCTGCGGTTTTTTCTTCAGCAGCGGCAGGCTTAACAATTACTCTGTCATGCAGAGGAGTAACGTTGAGTTTTTTTGCCATACGTTATAGGTTTTTAATTGATTGAGTTAATAATTACATCCCCTTCACCTCGATTTTTATGCCATATAGACAATTCAGGTCAAATTTTCAGCAAAGGTCTTCTTTCAGATGCCCGGTAGGCATAGTCTGTCAGAAACGCGGCAAAGATGCAGTTTGTTTTCCATTATAACTGTGTCAAAATTGCATACCATATAACCCTATAAAGCAGGTTATAGGTTAAAAATGGGCAAATGGGATTTATGTTCTGACATTTAAACCTATTTTCATTTTGCTTAGCCCCATGAATGCAATACATTTGCCGGCTCGAACAAGTTCTTAATACATGATCAGTAGAAGAAATATCCGTGTAAAAGTGATGCAGTTGCTCTATATGATAGAAGCTGCAGACAACACGATTGCTTTCAAAAACCCTGTGGATGCTTTAAAAAAGCAGTTCGACAGGAGCCGTGAATTATTTGTTTACCTCCTTTATTTCCTTACAGAAGTTGCCCGTTATGCGGAAACAAGCGCTGTTCAAAGGGCTTCCCGTAATTTGCCCTCAACGGAAGACCTGAATGTGAATGTAAAAATAGCCGGTAATGAGTTTTTATGGATGATCCTCGAAAATCCCAGTTTTAAGCAGGCTATCGAATTGGATGGTCCGGAAAAAATAATCGACAGGGAATTGCTGAAAAAAATCTACACGGATCTTACAGAAACGGAAAAGTACAAGGAATACATCCTTTTACAAAGCAGGGAAAAAGCCAAAGAAAAAGAGATCATTAAACTGATTTTTACCCAATTGATGCTTCCCAATGAGTCTTTCATCAATCACCTGGAAGAGCTTTTTAATAATTGGGACGATGATGCTGAAATGATGGATCAGTTAATGTTGAATTACCTGCAAAAGCCACATGCTTATAATCTGCAGGAAATGGTAGGGTTAGAAAAATGGGATTTTGCCAGAAACCTGCTCAATACCACATTAGAAAAGAAGGAATATTGTGCCGAATTGATAAAACCAAAATTGAAGAACTGGGATGCGGAAAGGATAGCCCAATTAGACATGGTGCTGATGCGCATGGGTGTTTGTGAATTACTTTATTTTGAAACCATTCCCACTAAAGTGACCATCAATGAATATATCGATCTGGCAAAAGAATACAGTACACCACAGAGCGGTCAGTTTGTAAATGGCATATTAGACAGTATACACAAAGAAATGGTAGAATCAGGCAAGATCCGTAAGGTAGATTTTAAACAAAAAGCATAATACAAAAGCTTTATTGGCGAACACTTATCTTTACGCTGTCAAACTATTATAAATTCATTATCATTACCCATAAAAACAAATAGAAATGTTGCAATTGAATTTTATTTTACTCCAGGCTGCTGCAGGTGGCGGCGGAATGGTACAATTATTATTGATGGGCGGAATCATTTTAGTATTCTGGCTGTTTATGATTCGTCCTCAAGCTAAAAAAGCAAAAGAGCAGAAGAAATTTGTAGAGAACATGCAGAAAGGTGATAAAGTGGTTACCATCGCTGGTATCCATGGAACTATCAACAAGATCAATGAAGATAATACCCTGCAACTGGAAGTTAGTCCGGGTAGTTACCTGAAAATTGAAAAATCTACTATCAGTATGGAATGGTCTGCCGCTATCAACAAAGCACAGGCTTAATTCGCTGCTTAAATATTTGAACCGGGTGTATTTCACCCGGTTTTTTTATGCCCGACAATGAGGATATCCATAAGTTTGATAACTTACCTATCAATTCAATTTTAAACAAATCAGCTTGTCTCTAAAAATTGGTTTAACCGGCGGTATAGGAAGTGGTAAAAGTACGGTAGCACATGTTTTTAAGGTGCTGGGCATTCCTGTATTTGATGCTGATAAGGAAGCCAAAGTTATCATGTCGTCTAACCCTGATCTCCGAGAGAAACTCATTAGGCAATTTGGAAAGGACACTTACATAGACGATCAGCTAAATAGAAAATACCTTTCCAATATTGTTTTCAATGACCCTTTTCAACTAGAACAGTTGAATGCATTGGTGCATCCTGTTACCATTGCAGCAGCTGAAAATTGGACAAATGCACAAACCACACCCTATACCATTAAAGAAGCTGCTTTGTTTTTTGAAGCTGGTTCAGCCATTGGGATTGATTATATGATAGGTGTATTTGCACCCAAACACCAGCGGATCAAAAGAGTAATGGATAGAGATGGTATTACTAGAGAAGAAGTAACACAAAGAATGGACAGACAGATTGCAGATGAAATCAAAATGCGGTTATGTGATTTTGTTATCATCAATGATGATCAACATCTGATAATTCCACAGGTTTTACAACTGCATGAAAAATTATTAAATGAAGCCAATGAATCTGAATAAAGTAACATTATCAAGCAAGTTTGCTCAAATTAGTAATTATTGGCAACCAGCTATTGTAGGTGAATTAAACGGGCAAGCCATAAAGTTGGTTAAATGTAAGGGGGCTTTTACTTGGCATCACCATACCAATGAGGATGAAATGTTTCTAGTGGTAAAAGGTTCATTTGTTATGGAATTACTTGATAAACATATTACACTTGAAGAAGGAGAATTTTTGATTGTGCCAAAAGGCGTTGAGCATCGACCAAATGCCGCCGAGGAAGTATGGATTATGTTGTTTGAACCTATTGACACCTTGAATACTGGGAATCTAGAAAATGAGTTCACACATAAAAATGTAGATAAAATATGATTGCACAAACTCCCAAACCTCCTTATTATGCTGTCATCTTTACTTCTGAAAGAACAGGGGTAGAAGAGGAATATGCCACTACAGCTTTACGAATGGTTGCACTTGCCGCAAAGCAACCTGGATATTTGGGTCATGAATCTGCCAGAGAAGGCATAGGAATTACGGTTTCTTATTGGCGTTCTCTGGAAGATATTAAACAGTGGAAGCAACAAACGGAACACCTGACTGCACAGGAAAATGGCCGACAAAACTGGTATGAACATTACGTAACCAGGATATGCAAGGTTGAAAGGGATTACCGTTTTAGTAAAAAGGTGGAATAGATTTAAATCAACACTTGACATAAGAATCAGCTGATTTATAAAGTAGTAAACTTTTATTAATCAGTTTTTTTCTCTTTAATGCTATTAAAAACAGCCATAACCTTACTTACTTAGAAATATACATTTTGAAATTGCATAAAAAAACATTGGGGTTTTTGATAGCATTCATAGTTGTTGTGTTATCCTTTTATCTGCTTGCATTTTTATGGATCATTCCCAAAACTGCCAGTATTGCCATACCCGCGAAATGGCGTTTAATTCCGCTACATCAATCAAAAACTACAGCCATTGATTATTTAGGTAATCCGTCTGATAGTGGTATCAATAAGAGCCAATCTTTTCTTAGCTGGAAAGCCGGGTCAAAAGACCAGCAGTATACGTTGAGTTTACAATTTGCATCGGATACCCTGGCTTCAGGTTATGTAATCAGGTACCATTACCATAAATGGTTTGTTTCAAATGATTATTTGATTGATTCTTTCACTATAAATGAATAGTCACAATTAGGGTATTTATTTGGTGATCTTAAAACACCAGCGTTTTAGTTTTCCTTCAAAGTCGAATGGGGTAGTGGCTTTGGTAATATCTTTTATTTCTGTTGCTTGTATCAGTTCTTTTTCAAAAATAAATTTGGTAAAATTGGTACTAAAAAAAACGATCCCACCCGGAGAAGTGGCTTTCAATACATCATTGATCAATTCCACATGGTCGCGCTGAATATCCAGAAAATCTTTCATTCGTTTACTGTTACTGAAAGTGGGCGGGTCTAATATAACCAGGTCGAAACTTTCCGGTTTCAGTGTTTTCAGGTATTGTAAAACATCTGCATGGTGAAATGCATATTTGTCAGCATCCTTCAAATGATTGATCACAAAATTATCTTCTGCCCAACTGAGATAGGTCTTGGATAAGTCCACGGAAGTAACAGACAATGCATCTCCCGCTGCTGCATACACTGAAAACGAACCGGTATAACAAAAAAGATTGAGTACCTTTTTTTGCTTGCTCAATTCCATGACCATTTTCCTTGTAATCCGATGATCGAGAAATAATCCGGTATCCAGGTAATCGGAGAGGTTTACTTGAAATTTTAAATCATTTTCAATAACCGTAAAAAAGACCTCTTTTTCATCGAGTTTTTCATATTGTCCCTCCCGGTGCGACATTCTTTTGCGTTGCCTGATATACATCATCGAAATATCGATACCTGTTATCGTTGCTATTACTTGTAAGCATTGATCCAGCCAGAGTTCATGCTCCTCATCCGTCATGCCATGTCTGCGCAGGTATTCTGCCAGGTAAATCTTATCCTCATACAATTCTATACAGAAGGGAAATTCAGGCAGATCATGGTCATATATCCGGTAACAGGAAACCTGCATACGTTTTGCCTGCTTAGCCCTGTGTTTGAACACTTTGGCAAGCCGGTTTTGAAACATTACAGATTTCGGAAAATCGGACATGATTGGTTGGAGAATATTATATTGAAAAAAAGCCGCAGATGTGCAGATTATTTTATTCATCTGCGAATCTGTGGCTAAAAAATCCTCTTATTTCAATTTTGCAAGTGCTTCCGCAATTCTTGCCCAAGCTCTTTCAATATTCGTCATACTATTTGCAAAAGAAAAACGCACGCAATTGGGTTCTCCAAAAGCATCACCCATAACAGATGAAACGTGAGCTGTATTCAACAGATACATACTAAAATCCGCTGCATTTTTAATGATTTCCTGGCCGTCTGATTTTCCATAATAAGCACTAACATCCGGAAACACATAAAACGCGCCCTGGGGTTCAAAACATTTGAAACCAGGAATTGATCCTACCAATTCCAAAGTCTTGGTTCTTCTGCGTGTAAACTCTTCCGTCATTTCCTGTGAAGGCCTCAGATCGCCTGTAAGTGCTGCTACTGCTGCTTTTTGTGCAATAGAACAGGTGCCGCTTGTAAATTGTCCCTGTAATTTTTCACATGCTTTGGCAATAGTGGTATTGGCAGCGATATAACCTAGACGCCAGCCGGTCATGGCAAAGCCCTTACTCAAGCCATTGATCAGTACCACCCTGTCTTTCAGATCAGGGAACTGCGCAATACTTTCATGATTACCCACAAAGTTGATATACTCATAAATTTCGTCTGCCAGTATGATGATATCCGGGTATTTTCTAAACACTTCTGCCAATCCTTCCAATTCTGCCAAACTATAAACGGCTCCGGATGGATTGCATGGTGATGAAAACATGAATACCCTGGATCTTGGCGTGATAGCAGCTTCCAGTTCAGCAGGTGTTGTTTTAAATTGGTTTTCAACGCTGGTTCTGATTTCAACAACTTTACCTCTGGCAATTTTTACCAATTCGGAATATGTTACCCAATAAGGTGTTGGAATAATTACTTCATCACCTTCATCAACCAAAGCCAGAATGGCATTGGCCAAACTTTGTTTGGCACCTGTTGAAGTAATGATATTTTCTGGTAAATAATCAAGGTTATTGTCTCTCTTTAATTTGGTACATACCGCTTCCCTTAAATCTGCAAAACCGGCAACAGGTGTATAATGGCTCCAGTTATCATTGATGGCTTTAATAGCAGCATCTTTGATGTGTTGGGGTGTATCAAAATCGGGTTCTCCCAGGCTAAGGTCTATCACATCCACACCTTTGGCCCTTAATTCGCGACCTAATTTGGCCATTTTCAGTGTTTCAGGTTCTGCAAACCTGTCTAATAAAGAAGAAAGATGCATAAAAAATTCTAAGGTTTATAAAGGGTTATTTATTAAAATTAGGCGTGAAGTTCGGCAAAAGAATCCAAAGATGGCAATCTATGGAAAACTAACAGTGGTAAGGGTTGATAAGCTGTTGAAACTTCTATCTGAACTGCATATTTGGTTATCATTTCTACTCAGCATTAGCTAAATCAATAGTTTAATTGAAAGGAACCGAGATCCGGCTTAAAGGTCTTTTTCCGCTTTAATTCAAATTCATAAATGGTTCTGCCCAAATGCTTCATAAAAGGGAATCCTACCGTTTCATAATCATAATGGTCATCGTTGTAAATACCATCGCTATTGCAGGAAATGATGGCACTCAACATGAATTCAACCTTGTTTTCAAAATCGGCAAAATAGCTTACGTCTATTAAAAATCCATAGGCATCACCCACTTTGTTGAAGATGCGGATTTGGGGAGAGAGTTCGCCTTTTTCAGAACCATAATAAAGGAACTTGCAATAAGCATCCCAATTATTGGCGGTATCGTAATTTGGAAATTTACTTTCACGCGGATAGGCACTCATCCAGTGTTTTACAAATGATTGTCCTTCTGTTCCTATATTAAAACGGGATTTTGCAGCAAAAGCAGAAGGAAATAAAACGGATTGCAAAATGTGGTGCAGATCCTGCAGGTAAATTCTGTTCTTATCAGAGAAATTAAATGGCTGATCGATCAATTGACCGGCTTTGTAATAACCTTTGCCACCAAAGGCTTTAAAGTTGGTGTATTGGGCTTTACTGGTTTTACCTGGTTGCCAGTATATCAATTTTCCGGTACTATCATAAAAGCCCACAGGATTGGTTTGTTGATTTTGTTCCGGGGTTTTGGAAACACTTAATCTGTGTCGGATGATCGCATCCGGATATCCTTTTTGGGTTAATTTTTGTTGAATATATTCCTGTCCTAAAAACTCATAAAGCCGATTGTAGGCATCATTATCACTTACCAGAAAAATCTGTTTGATATAGTGCTCAATACTCGGTGCACTGGTTTCTGATAAGGGGTGTGTGTACACTACATCCTGTCCATTTTCACTGCTATCAGTGATCATAGTAGATTGGGGAGTGATTCCGGATGCTTTCATTTCCTGCAATTTTTCCAATGCCAGAAAAGCAATAGGCATTTTAACCGTGCTGGCGGGATAGAAATATTGCTGCTTGTTCAAGCCAAAACTATATTCTTTAAAAGTTGGTTTGTTTGCTTTATCGCGGTTAATCTGTGTATACACAATTTGTACCTGAAAACTATCCGGGTATTGCATCAAATGCCCAAACAGTGCGGGTTTTGATTGGAGTAAGCTGAGTAAAAAAAGGGTATCCATGTTTTTAGGAGCACTGGTTTTAACCGATTGGGCAGTACCCATAAAATGGCAGATCAGCAATAAAAGGATAGGCAAAAATGAACGCATCTTCAAATATAAACAGGATGCTGAAAAGATCAGCACAGAAAGCTTTCAAAGCTTACTTTTGGCAAAGAATAATTAGTTATGCCACACGAAGCTATTTCTGTATTTGATATGTTCAAGATAGGGGTAGGGCCTTCCAGTTCCCACACGCTAGGGCCATGGCGTGCTGCATTACGATGTTTAGAAACCATCAAAGCTGGTTCCGGTTTAGCATCAGTATCTTCTGTTACTGTTTTACTTTATGGCTCACTGGCTAAAACAGGAAAAGGACATGGTACCGATATAGCAGTGATCATGGGACTATGCGGAGAAGATCCTGAATGGATCGATGTAAATAGCATCACACCCAAAATGAATGCTATTTATGCAAACAAAGAATTGTTATTAGGCGGGGCAAAAAATATTCCATTTATCATGGGCGATACGGTTCAGTTTTTAATGACTGAAACCTTGCCCTTTCATCCCAATGGACTTTCCTTTCTGGTACATTTTAACAATGGTCAAAGTATCTGTGAAACCTTTTATTCTATTGGCGGCGGTTTTGTAGTAAAAGAAGGGGAAACGAGCAGTGGTAAGGCTTCCATCGATCTGCCATTCCCCATCAATACGGCCAATGATCTGCTGCAATGGTGTATGAAGGGCATGTCCATTCATGAAGTAGTGATGGAAAATGAATCTGCCTGGCGTCAGGAAGCTGATACCAAAAAAGGTGTGCTGCATATTTGGAATGAGATGAAAGCCTGTACTTTCAGAGGTTGCCATTCACAAGGAGAATTACCAGGTGGTCTTCAGGTAAGAAGAAGGGCTTTTGAATTGAATAAAAGGTTGTTAAAGGGAAAGCAATATGCAGATTATGATAGTTGGATCAGTTGCATTAAAGAAGGTGGACAAGAATTTTCTTATATACTTGATTGGGTAAGTTGTTTTGCTTTAGCAGTTAATGAAGAGAATGCCTCTTTTGGAAGAGTTGTAACGGCACCCACTAATGGTGCTGCAGGTGTGATACCTGCTGTATTGCAATACTATATTGCTTTTTGTGATGGGTATACAGATGAAAAGATTACCCACTTTCTGCTTATAGCATCTGAAATTGGCAGCATCTTTAAAAAAGGTGCTACTATTTCTGCAGCAATGGGTGGCTGTCAGGCAGAAATAGGTGTTTCTTCTGCCATGGCTGCGGCAGCTTTGACAGAATGTATGGGTGGTACACAAAGACAGGCACTGATGGCTGCTGAAATTGCGATGGAGCACCATCTTGGGCTCACATGTGATCCTATCGGTGGGCTGGTTCAAATTCCCTGTATTGAAAGAAATACCATGGGTGCTATCAAGGCCATTACAGCTTCCCAACTGGCTTTGCAAAGCTCACCCGATTATGCTATTGTGAGTTTGGACAAAGTGATCAAAACCATGTGGGATACGGCTTTAGACATGAACAGCAAATACAAGGAAACCGCTGATGGCGGGTTAGCTATACATGTGCCGTTGAGTTTGCCGGAGTGTTGATTAATGAGTGAATGATAGAATGAGAGAATGGGGGGGTTAGACCAATTCTTCCATATTTACATTTGAGTAATCTCTGATCTCATTGTATAATGTGCCTCTTTCTACGGGTTGGCGTTTTACTTGGCGTATTAAATTCACCAGATCTGCGGTACTCATGGTAGGAGATTGCTCTTCACTGCCTGCCATGCTGTAGATCTTTGTGGTGTCATCAATAGTTCCATCAATGTCATTTACACCAAAGGATAAAGTAAGTTGCGCATTCTTTCTACCCAGCATTGGCCAGTAGGCTTTGATATGTGGGAAATTATCCAGGTACAATCTTGAAACAGCATACATACGCATATCTTCAATAATGGATGATTCTGCAACATCACTCATATCATTGTCCATATTCCTAAACTTCAAGGGTATGAAAGTGTTGAATCCGCCGGTTTCATCCTGCAATTGACGCAAACGCTCCATATGGTCGATGCGGTGTTTGTATTGTTCAATATGGCCGTACAATAAAGTAGCATTGCTATGCATTCCCAACTGGTGAGCTACTTTATGAATATGCAACCAACCATCTGCATCTACTTTATCCTCACAGATCTGTTTGCGGATTTCCGGATGAAAGATCTCTGCACCTCCACCTGGTAAGGAATCCAGTCCGGCTTCATGTGCCAGGCGCATACCTTCTTCCACAGATACTTTTGCCTTTTTGAACATATAGTCCAATTCAACAGGCGTAAATGCTTTAACATGGAGGTCTGGACGATGTGCTTTGATAGCCTGGAGTAGCTCTAAGAAAAAATTCAGGTTCATTTTTGGATGCACACCACCCACAATATGCACTTCTGTTACAGGTTTGCCATCGTAAGATTTTACGATGTGCATCATCTGTTCGATGCTTAATTCCCAGCCTTCTTCTTTGTTGGCATAAATGCGGGAATATGAACAGAATTTACAGGAGAACACACAAACATTGGTAGGTTCAATATGAAAATTCCTGTTGAAATAGGTTTTGTCTCCATGCTTTTCTTCCCTCACCCAATTGGCCAATGCACCCAAAAACGGCAAGGAACCTTTTTCGAAAAGTGTAACACCCTCATCAAATGAGATCCTTTCTTTGCGAAGAATTTTTTCGCCTATGGATTTGAGTTCAGGGTTATTAGAATTGGCAACTATTATGGAAGTAGCAGGAAAAGAAGAAGTCATACACGCACGATTAGGGTGCAAAATTAATTAGGAAAAAGGAAATAGCCTTAATAAAGAAATATAAAAGCCGCAGATTCGCAGATTATACCCTAATCTGCGAATCTGCGGCTAAAAAATATAATCACCACAATTCTAAAGTTGATTATGCATGTTTCACTACTTCTAATGCCTCCGGATCATGTTTATACCTGAAGACAAAGGGGAAGATGATACCCAAAACCAATGCATATCCCGCAAAAGCAAACCAGATACTCTGCCAATCCTTTACACCATCAATCGTGTAAATATCAATAACCCTGCCACTGATATAATTACCCAAAAAAGCACCAATACCATTGGTCATCAACATAAATAATCCTTGTGCACTGGCACGAATTTTAATATCGGCTTCTTTTTCTACAAATAAGGAGCCCGAGATATTAAAGAAATCAAAAGCCATCCCGTAAATGATCATCGATAAAATAAGCAGGTATAGTCCATCACCAGGGTCCCCTATGCCAAATAAACCAAATCTTAATACCCAGGCAAAAATGCTCATCAACATGACCGACTTAATTCCGAATTTCTTCAGGAAAAAAGGAATAGAAAGTATGAAAGCTAATTCTGAAATCTGTGAAATAGAGATAAGTATGTTAGAATGTTTTACACCGAATGCGTCGGGATATGTAGTTTTGAAATCATCCAGAAAAGTGGAGCCGTAAGTATTAGTGATCTGTAAAGCCGCTCCTAATAACAATGCAAAAAGGAAAAAGATGGCCATTTTGCGTCTTTTAAACAAAACAAATGCATCTAATCCCATAGAAGAGGCCAATGATTTCTTTTCGGTGGTTTTTACAGGTGGACATGCAGGTAAGGTAAATGCATAAATGGCCAGGAATATTCCGGCACCGGCACTTACATAGAATTGCAGTGGACTTTTATTCCAACCACAAAGATCCACCATCCACATGGCAATTATGAAACCCGCTGTTCCCCAAAACCGGATTGGAGGGAAATCCTTCACAATATTGAATCCTTTCTTCTCCAATAAAATATAAGAAACGGTATTGTTCAAACCGATCGTTGGCATGAACACTAAAGAATTCAATAACATCAGCAAATACAAACCATCATAGTCTGTTATTTTTGAAGCAATAATCAATGTAATAGCACCTAATAAATGGCATATCCCTAAAACTCTTTCAGCATTTAACCACCTGTCTGCAACAATTCCTAAAAGGGCAGGGGTAAAAATAGATGCAATACCCATGGTACCATAGATACTACCCACTTGCCAGCCCTGAAAATGCAATACATTGAACATATAAGCACCCAAAGAAATCAACCAGGAACCCCACACAAAGAATTCCATAAAATTCATGATAATCAGGCGATTTTTTATGTTCATATTGATCTCTTAAAACTTTTAAAATAGGATAGGGAAAGATAATGAAAAATTAATTCCCTTCTTTTCTATAATTGAAAACCTGAAGAGAATAAATGGCAGTATGAACTGTTTGGCAGGATTAGAATTATCAAGGCATAAAAAAAGAGCTTATCGCTAAGCTCTTTTCTGTACTTACCCTGCGGTATTAAATGTGCGACTGGATCTTTTTATCCAATACAGATTTGGGTACCGCGCCAATTTGTTTGTCAACGATCTGACCACCTTTGATAAATAAGATAGCGGGAATAGAAGTGATGCCATAGTTCACACTTAGGTTGGGATTATGGTCAACATTTACTTTTCCAACATTGATCTTTCCATCATATTCCTTAGCCAGTTCTTCAATAACCGGTCCGATAGCGCGACAAGGTCCGCACCATTCTGCCCAGAAATCTACTAAGGTTAATTTATCGCTGTCGAGTACTGTTTTTTGAAAGTTTGCGTCTGTAAGTTCTAAAGCCATTGTAAAGTTTTTAATTGTTTATGTGTGATTCGTTTTAATAGGAGAGAAGTATCAAATTTATAGCCAATCATTCGGATATGCTGTTTTGACTTTTCCACCTATGTTATTAATGACGTTGCAGCAGTAAAAACCTGACAAGGGGGCAGCGTTTTGACAGGATACTCATTTATTCAAAAGCTTTTTGAATTTTAGAATAGTTTTATATTAAATGCGTATTATATTGTTAAACAATTATAATTGTATTATAGTTAATTTAACTATGTAATACACCATTTGACCTATTATGCTTACATTTAATAAAACATGTTATGAACAGAAAACAATTTTTAACGGCATCAACCATACTTTCTACTTCAGCCATTTTACCTACGCAATCAGTTCTGGCACAGAATTACGCCAATAATGGATTGGATAAATTGACTGATGCTGCGGGAAACTTTCTGCATCTGCCATTACCCTATAATAAGAATTTTTTAGAACCATTTATGGATGAGGAAACCGTTTACCTGCACCATACTTTTCACCATGGAGGCGCTGTGAAAGGAGCCAATAAGGATTTGCAAATGATTAGGAAAGCATTGGATGAAAATAATCTGGAGACAGTTGATTATTGGACCAAAAAACTCAGCTATCATTTTTCATCACATGTACTGCATACCATTTTCTGGACCAATCTAACCAATAAAAAATCGGAGCCTACGGGTGACCTTTTAAAAAGAATTGAAAAAGACTTTGGCAGTTATGAAAAACTAAAAACCTATATCGCAAAAACATCAAAGGATGTGGATGGAAACGGATGGGGAATATTAGGGTACCAGCCTTATACAGATAAATTATCCATCATGCAATGTGAAAACCATGAGAAACTAACGCAATGGGGCGTAATTCCTTTATTAGTGATTGATGTGTGGGAGCATTCATACTACCTCAAATACAAGAATAAAAGAAATGATTTTGTAGATGCTATGATGAATATTATTAATTGGGATAATGTTGCCGAACGTTTAAGTGTGGCTAGTAAATTGGTATAAAAAACTCCTACATTCATTTATCCAACCAATCCCACATGTACATCAACATCCGGATTGCTCATTAAAAAATCAGCCATTTCTTCGTTCATCTGGAAACCTTTTTCAAAAGAAACCAGGCTTATTTTCAGGTTGTCTTTGGGTTCATAGATATTAAATCGAAGGGTAGATTTACCTGGATAATTTTTGGTGTTTTTGTCAACGAACTGCACAAAATCTGTTGTAACGGAAGCGGGATGTAAATTAATTTCAATACTTCTTGTCAGATTTTGTTTTACTGATTCCAGCAAAGACATCACATTGATCTTGAATTCAAATTCTTCCGGTCTATTATACCTTGCCCTGAAAAATCCATTCAGCAATATATTCTGGCCTTTTTCCAGGTAATTCTGGAATTTGATATAATCCTCGCTCCACAATAAAAATTCTGTTTTACCTGTAAAATCTTCTATTGCAAAGGATCCAAAGTTCTTACCAGTTTTGGTAACCCTATGCTGCACATCGATCACCAATCCCGCAACGCGGAAAGACTTACTGGCATTGGGTTGTAAATGAAGGGTGTCTTTAATTTCGTTGAAATCACTGATACGCGTGATCCCATAATATTTCAATTCAAATTTAAAATGATCCAGGGGATGTCCACTCATGAACATACCTGTTACATCTTTTTCATGATCCAGCAATTCAGTTAAGGTCCAGGGTTCGCAATTGGCAATTTTTGGTTGCTGCACCTGCATACTTGCAGCAAGATCTCCAAATAAAGTATTGGTAGTGCCGGCATTGATAGTATGGTGTGATTGACCATAGTTGATCAGTCTTTCCAAACCTGTAAATCTTTCGCCGTCTGGGGTGTTGAAATACTGTGCCCTGTGATAGGTAGTAAAACAATCGAATGCACCTGAATAAGCCAGACTTTCTAAGGACTTCTTGTTTACGTTTTTCTGCAAAACCCTTTTGATAAAATCAAACATATCGGTGTAAAGACCATTCTTATTCCTTTCAGCAATGATATTGTCTACTGCTGCATCACCCACACCTTTTAAACCGCCCAAGCCAAATCTTATCTCACCTTTTTGGTTTACGGCAAAACCCTTTAATGATTCGTTGATATCCGGCCCCAATACTTTAATGCCCATCCTTTTACATTCTTCCATAAAAAAGGTGATCTTTTCAATGGCACCGGCATGGTTTAAAACGGCCGACATATATTCTCCCGGATAATGCGCTTTTAAATAGGCGGTTTGATAAGCCACCATGGCATAACAGGTAGAATGTGATTTATTGAAGGCATACTGCGCAAATGCTTCCCAATCAGTCCATATTTTTTCCAGTTTATCAGCTGGGTGGCCTTTCTCCGTAGCTCCGGTAATGAACTGGGCCTTCATTTTATCCAGAACTGATTTTTGTTTCTTACCCATGGCTTTACGCAATACATCCGCATCGCCTTTGGTAAAACCAGCAAGACTTTGACTCAACAACATCACCTGTTCCTGATACACCGTGATGCCATAAGTATCCACCAGGTATTCTTCCATATCAGGCACATCATAACTAACCGGTTCGCGGCCATGTTTTCTGTCGATGAATTTGGGGATATAGGCAATAGGACCCGGACGGTACAAGGCGTTCATTGCAATGAGCTCATCAAATTTATCCGGCTTCAGTTCGCGCAGGTATTTTTGCATACCCACACTCTCAAACTGGAAAGTAGCATTCGTTTCTCCTTTCTGGTAGAGTTGGAAGGTCTTTTCATCATCCAGTGGAATATTATCCAGGTCGATCACCACCTGATGATTTTGCTTGATCAGCTCCAAAGCGGTTTTCAGGATGGAAAGGGTTTTCAGTCCCAAAAAGTCCATCTTAATAACACCGGCATCTTCAATCACACTGCCTTCAATTTGGGTAACCCATAAAGTAGAATCCTTGGAAGTGGCTACCGGCAAGAGTTCTGTAAGATCTCTGGGTGCGATGATGATACCTGCTGCATGGATACCGGTATTGCGTACAGAACCTTCCAGTCTTTCCGCTTCTCTTAATACCTGTGCCCTGATATCTGTTCCATTATAGATCTCACGGATCTTTTTCACATTATCCAGGTCTTCCTGCTGGTACGCTTCTTTTTCTACCAGCGATTTTTCCCCGTCTTTGGCAGTAAGTGGTGCATGTAAAACACGTCTTAATTCTGTGCCGGGCTTATCGGGTACCAATTTGGCCAGCATATTACTTTCTGCCAATGGCAGATCCAATACCCTGGCTACATCTTTGATACTCATTTTAGCAGCCATCGTACCATAGGTAATGATCTGTGCCACCTGGTTCTTGCCATATTTGTCAACTACATAATCAATTACTTTCTGGCGACCTTCATCGTCAAAGTCAGTATCTATATCGGGCATGCTCTTACGATCTGGATTCAGGAATCGCTCAAACAGTAAATTGTATTTAATGGGGTCGATATTGGTGATGCCTATACAATATGCCACCACACTGCCTGCAGCTGATCCACGCCCCGGGCCAACAAATACATTCATTTCCCTTCCCGCCCGGATAAAATCACTCACGATCAGGAAATACCC
This sequence comes from Chitinophaga pinensis, assembly GCA_943371675.1. GTDB lineage: Bacteria > Bacteroidota > Bacteroidia > Chitinophagales > Chitinophagaceae > Sediminibacterium > Sediminibacterium pinensis_I. The sequence goes on from CALRVT010000031.1 coordinate 23,295, forward strand.
GGCAAAGCCCATTGTTTTAATGGTGAATAATTCAAAATCGATCCTTTCCTGAATTTCCGGCGTTAGGTCGTTGTATCTTTTATTAGCGCCTTCGCGTGTTAAATGTTGCAGAAATTCCCACTGGTTCAGGTTATCATCCTTGTGTACTTTAAATTCTTTGGGAATGGGAAATGCAGGTAAGAGGATATCTTTTTTCAGGTTCAAAATATCTACCTTATCTACTATTGCATTGGTATTATCCAGTGATTCAGGAATATCATGAAACAACTGCGACATCTCCTCCGTTGTTTTAAAATAAAACTGCTCATTGGGGAATTTGAAGCGTCGGTTCTTTACCTGGATCTCATCATTCACAAAATCATCAAAGCCAGGTGTACTTTGCTTTTCACCGGTATTGATACATAAAAGGATATCGTGTGCATTGGCATCAGATTTATCTACATAATGGCTATCATTGGTAGCAATAACCGGCACATTGTATTTCTTGGAAAACTTTAGTAGGGTTTGATTGATTATTTCCTGTTCTTTGATCTGGTGTCTTTGGATCTCGATATAATAATCATCCCCAAAAATATCCAGCCACCATTTAAATTCTTTCTCCGCTTTCGCTTCATCCTCATGCAAAATAGTTTGGGGAACATAAGCACCAATGCAACAGGTAGTAGCTATTAATCCTTCATGGTATTGAAGGATCAGCTCTTTATCAATCCTGGGGTATTTGCTATACATGCCTTCAATAAACCCAAGGGAAGTTAGTTTAACAAGATTCTGGTACCCTACTGCATTCTTGGCAAGCAATACCTGGTGGTATCTTTCATCTTTTACATCTTTTGTAAAGGATTTCGCATGTCTGTCGCGCACAACATAAAATTCACAGCCTACAATTGGTTTCACAACCGGTTCCATGATCTCTTTCCCATTTGCGTCTTTGCCCACAACTTTGGTATTCTTCCAGGCCTGACTAACAAAATTGAATGCCCCAAACATATTACCATGATCTGTGATAGCCAATGCTGGCATATTGTCTTTCATGGCTTTTTTATACAAAGCATCAATGGGCGCTGCACCATCCAAAAGAGAGTATTGCGTGTGTACATGGAGGTGAGAAAAAGAAGACATGGTTTAGAAAAAGTTAAGCGTTTAAAGTCTAGAGTTAACAGTTTGAATTGTGTTCAAATATCGGATGCAATTTGTTGTAAAAGCTTACCCAATTTTCCACAATCCCTAAATCCTAACCCCAGTCTCCAAACTCCAGACTCCAGACAATACTAGTTATTCACATTGCTTAAAATATCTATCAAAAACTGAAAAGTTATCCCAATTTTCATTTCAGGTATGCTAGATTATTATATTGCAGTATCGTCATATGCAAATAAAACCGCTTACCATAGGATTTTTGGCACTGGTTGTTTTTAGCAGTTGTTCTGTTTTAAAAGGAACGAAGGCTACTGCACCGACAACTGTAAAAACTGTAACCAAAACGCCGGTTAAAAGGGAATTTTTAAATGGGATTGAAGTTACGCCAGGGTATGATGATAAACAGTCTCCTAGATCAACGGAAATAGTTGTTAAAAAAGATCCTTACGTAAAAAAAGAAAGTCCCGCAAGATCGGTTACCCGCACAGAGCAAGTTCAGGGAAATATTGAGAACGCGAATCTATTACAATTGAAATATGCCATTGCAACGGATGCGACAGTTGAAAAATTGACCAATATACCTTTACTAGAAGTAATAGATAAATGGTGGGGGACTAAATATTGCATGGGGGGCAATACCGATTCCTGTATCGACTGCTCTGCTTTTTCACAACTGCTTATCCAACAGGTTTACCAGCAAACATTAATGCGTACGGCTCAGGAACAATATAATCAATCTGAAAGGGTTGAGTTAGAAGAACTGCGGGAAGGTGACCTGGTATTTTTTAATACAGCAGGTAGAGATATTTCGCATGTTGGCGTATATATGCTGAATAACAAATTTGTACATGCAGCAACCAGCGGTGGTGTGATGATCAGTGATTTGAATGATAAATACTGGCAACCAAGGTATAGAGGGGCGGGGAGAGTAGGGAGGGGATAATAAATTTCTATTTCAACTTCAGTCTTTTCAACAAATTATCATACAACTGTCCTGCATCAGGGGTAAGTTTTCCATAGAATATTCCAGCAGCCATAATGAGTGAGAAAGATCCGGCTCTCAGAATTAGTCCGGGCCATCCATGAATATTTTTTACGGTATAAAATGAAAAGGTAAACGCAACTACAGCCAGTAGCAGTGAATACAGGGTTTTGAGATTGAAGGGTTGCATGTTAAACTTCCTTCTTAGAAACTCGAAACGAATAAAATTATAAATAGAATAAGCGGTTAGCTCTGCAAAAGCAGAACCAATGATCCCATAGTTTTTGATCAGGTAATAGGTTAGTGGCAGTCGGAATGCCAATAAAACAACCCCACTATAAAAATCAAAGCGCCAGAAAGTGGAAGTATTTATTACCATGGCATTCAAACCTGTGCCGGCATCAACAATTCTTACCATTCCTAAAACAAACAAAACTCCCAATCCCTGCGAATAGTCTTTTTGAATATGCAATACTTCCATACCATCTTTAACATTGAGCCAGATATTGCCAAAAATAAACAGCGACATCAACAATAAATTGATACAGGAACGCTGGTAAATACGACTGATCTCTTTGTAATTCTTGTCTTTCCAGGCCCTTGATAAAACCCCTGCAGATATAGCCTGGATACTTCTTTGTGGTACTTGTATCAGGTTGGCCGCATATTGTGCAAAAACAAAGATACCGGTAGCTGTAAGGCCTTTGATACTGGCGATGATCAGGCTATCGATGGTGGCTGCAATGGCTGCAATTACGGTGCCGCCAAAAATGAGCGACTGCATACCGAGCAATTTTTTCCAATACTTAAGGGTAACACGACTGATCTTGAAATTGATATATAAATGACCGGTACGGTATAAGTAAATTAACAAAACCAGGAATACCACTAAATACTGAAAAGCAAAAAGGTAAATGAATACCGAAAAACTGATGAACTTAAAGTAATACAACAAAATAATACAGGTGGTAAGGATCCGCAGAAATGTTTCTTTCAGAAAATTGGAAACAACGGATTTGTTAACGGCCCAACAAAAACTTTCAATCACAGAAAAGAAAAGCATACCCATGGCAAATGGGAAAAGCCAGAAATAATAATCTACCACCAATTGCGAATTGGCAGAAAACTTTCTAACAAACAATGGTTCAAAATACCATCCGCCAATAGATACTATGATGAAACCAATGAATGAGGCCAACAAAGCCCAACTGATTAGGTCGATATTTTTTTCTTCCAGGTTATCCTTATAATAGGGATAAAACTTATAGATCACCGGAATAACGCCCAGGGAACCAAAGGCAAACATGATCTGTGCAAAGTCGAAGAAGATACGTGTAAGGGCATATTGACTGGGCGTAAAAACATTCCCTTCCAGGTAAAAACCAAATGGGGTAGTGGTGGTATAGAAATACATATTTACCAAACCGATCAGAAAACCGAGGTAAACCAATAAACTGGAAATGATGGTCTGTTTTCTAATACTACCCATTGAAAATAAATACTTGTTTAACGCTTTACAAAACAGGTTTCGTTGTGAGCTGTTTTAACTTAATATAATAGGCTTTTTCCAAATCGTTAAATGAAACAGTAACGGTGTTTTCTGCTTTAAATACTGCCTTATTCCATTTTTTAGACTCTGGTCCTAAGATCATTTCACCCTTATCTGTTTTGAGAAAAAGGGGCAGATTAAAACCATCCACACAATTTGTATAGCGGAAATATAAGGCAGATTCTTTTTCGGCAATATAATATTCGAAAATAGGAATCTGAGTGGTGCGCAAATACTGATCAAAGATTTTGTTGAGGGGTGCACCAAAATATTCGCTCATCACCTGCTGGATATCTTCTGTGGTAACGGTTTTGTGGTAGAATTTTTTATTGAGAAATCGCAGCATGCTCCGGAACTTCTCATCATCATGCATCGCATGCCGGATACTGTGTAACATATTGCCAGATTTGGGATACATATCACCGCTTCCCTGTTTATTTACACCATAAGCAGGGATGATAGGCACATCATTACTGATACCCGACCTTGATCCATAATTGTATTCATTGCCTGCCTGCAAACCACTCTGACATTCAGTATACAATGTTTCTGAATAATTGGTAAATCCTTCATGGATCCACATATCGGCCAGGTCTTTACTGGTGATATTATTGGCAAACCATTCATGACCACTTTCATGCACAATGATGAAATCCCATTTCAATCCCCAACCGGAACCTGATAGATCCCTTCCTAAATAACCGTTCATAAATTTATTGCCATAAGCAACAGCACTTTGGTGCTCCATGCCCAAATGCGGCGACTGCACTAGTTTATAGCCATCTTCATAAAATGGATAGGGGCCCATCCAATGTTCAAAACACTGAAGCATCAGTGGTACCTGTTTAAATTGTTCTTTTGCTTTTTCCAATTCATAATCCAATACCCAATAATCGCAATCCAAATTGCCTTTTTCGCCTTTAAAGGTTTCGTGCCAGTTTACATATTTACCTATGTAGGGAATGATATTGTAGTTGTTGATCGGGTTAACCACAGACCAATTATAGGTGAGGGTTCCGGGAGAGAAACTGGTTTTACTGATCAATCTGCCATTACCTACGGCAACCAATGTATCCGGCACTGTGATCATCAAATTCGCGCCACTATCCGGCTCATCACTTTGGTGATCCTTACAGGGATACCAAACGCTTGCGCCTAAACCCTGACAGGCAGCACTCATCCATGGTCTGCCTTTCTCATCTGTTTTAAAGATCCAGCCACCATCCCAGGGAGGTCTTATTGCTACAACCGGAGAACCACTATAAGCTAATGCCAGTGTTTGTATACTACCTTTTTTAAGCAGAACCGGCAAATCGATCCAATAAACATTTCCTTCGCGCGTATAAGTTAGTTTCTGATCTCCTAAATAGGCTTTGGTCAATACCAAAGGTTGTTGTAGATCTATTTGCATTTTTTTTCCTGCACCCAAAACTTTGAAACGTATATCCACTTTGCCCTGGATGGTTTTGGAGGTGAAATCAGGTTTTACCAGAATGGAATAGTGCAAAACATCCCACCAGGCTCTTTCCGGACTAATACTTCCCCTTAACGTATCTGCATGGGTAAATGGTTTTGTAATAGGACCTAATTGAGCAGTAGATCGTATAGAAAATGCCAAAACAAATAAGAACAGCCAATTGAATTTTGTCATCATTGTTTAAAATTATGATATTCGGGTTGCATGAATGTGAAGAATAACCTAATTCCTTTCTTACCCGGCAAACATAATACTTCATTATGTTTTTTAAGTATTTGTTGTTTGCTGATGGCATTACATTCCTGTAAAACAGAACAGGATAAGGGTAAACAGGTTTTTTATTATAACGAAGCCACAGGTATTGCTTCCTTAGATCCTGCTTTTGCCAAAAACCAGTCGATCATGTGGCCCATACACCAACTTTACAATACATTGGTGGAGATAGACAGCAACCTGAATATTGTAGGATCTATTGCCAAAAGCTGGGAATTGAGTGAAGACAGACTTGTTTACACTTTCCATTTACGGAGTCATATTCCATTTCATGATCATGCCGTTTTTCCGGGAGGTAAGGGCAGAAATTTAAACGCTGCAGATGTGGTATATAGTTTATCCCGCATTATTGATAAACAAACTGCCAGTAGTGGCGGGTGGATCTTTTACAATAGGGTAGATAGCCTGCAACCCTTTAAGGCATTGGATGATACCACTTTTCAGCTTAAGTTATTAAGGCCATTTCATCCTATTTTAGGCATTTTAAGTATGCAGTATTGCAGCATTGTTCCTAAAGAAGTGGTAGAAAAATATGGCAAGGATTTTCGCCGCCATCCCTGTGGTACCGGGCCTTTTAAATTGGTTTCCTGGGATGAAGGAGAAGCCATGATCCTGCTTAAGAATGAAAACTATTGGGAAAAAGATGCAGCAGGTAAATCATTACCTTATTTGGATGCGATCAAAGTGAGTTTTTTTGATAATAAGGCAACAGAATTTCTGCAATTCAGACAAGGGCAATTAAGTTTTGTGAATGATATAGACCCATCATTCAAAGACGAATTATTATCCCGCAAAGGTGAACTTAGGCCGCAATGGAAGAACAAGATCTTATTGCATAAATACCCCTACCTGAATACAGAATATTTTGGCATCATGGTTGATGAAAACAATCCATTGGTGAAAGCATCGCCCTTACGCATTAAAACAGTGCGACAAGCCATGAATTATGCCATCAACCGGAAACAATTGATGATGTACATGCGCAATTCTATTGGTATTGCTGCCGAAGCTGGCTTTGTGCCGGGTGGATTGCCTTCCAGAAATACGGAACTGGTTAAGGGTTATGAGTATGATCCAGCAAAAGCCAAAAAATTATTGAAAGAAGCCGGATTTCCGGAAGGTAATGGTTTAGCACCCATCACTTTGTTAACGGTAAGCATTTATGCAGATATCGCCAGTTTTGCCGCTAAACAAATGGAAGAAGTAGGCATTCCAATTCAGGTAGAAATTATTCAAAAAAGTTTATTGCTGGAACAAACTGCCAAATCGCAGGCTTTGTTTTTCAGGGGTAGTTGGATTGCCGATTACCCGGATGCAGAAAACTATATGGCTATGTTCTACAGTAAAAACCCTGCGCCACCCAATTACACCCGTTACCATAACCCTGCTTTTGATCTTTTGTATGAAAAAGGATTATTGGAAAACAATGATAGTATGAGGTATGCATTATACCGGCAAATGGATCAGTTAGTGATTAACGATGCCCCTGTAATACCTATCTGGTATGATATGGCGATACACCTCGTACAACCCAATATCAGCGGGTTTTATCCAAATGCGCTTAATCTCCTTGAACTTAGAAAGACAAGGATTGCGAATTGATGGATTGACGGATTGCGAATTGACGGATTATCGTATGGATGGATTATTTTTTTCTTACCCAATCCGCCAATCCGTAATCCGCTAATTCGCTAATCTTATCCTTTCTTAAGCTTATCCTTAAACACCTTTTCAAATTTCTCCAGTTTCGGTGCAATTACAAAACGACAGTATCCCTGATTTTGATTGCTATTATAATAATTCTGGTGGTAGTTTTCTGCCGGATAAAAGTTCTTAAAAGGCTCTACAAGCGTAACTATTGGACTATCCCATGCGCCACTTTTATCCAATTTTTCCTTGTAAGCATTGGCTTTTTGCTTTTGCTCCTCATTATGGTAATAGATCACACTGCGGTATTGAGGTCCTGCATCATTTCCCTGACGGTCCATGGTGGTTGGGTCATGGGTTTTCCAGAATACTTCCAGCAACTCATCAAAACTGATTTTAGCAGGATCATATACAATCTTTGCCAGTTCTACATGTCCGGTATTTTTATCGCAAACCTGCTCGTAGGTTGGGTTTTCAACAAAGCCGCCACCATAGCCACTTACCACTTCATAAACACCATCTAATCTTTGAAAAAAAGCTTCTGTACACCAAAAGCAGCCTTCTCCAAATGTGGCTGTTTCAGTTTTTACACCTGCGGGTATGTTTTTATTTTGCATAGTAGTTAATTGATTATTTGTTTTAGGCTGTGCACAAGCTGTTGCCATGAATGTAAGCAACAGTAAAGACAGGTAAGTACGCATGGGTTTAGATTTAATTAAAAATACGGATAACTTATACAAACAGAAAGACGCTACTTTGGTTCATTACTTACGGTATTTTGATTTACTATGATTTCTTTAACAGTTTTACGGCAGTCTGTTCAGATTATGGCTACAATAGTACCTTTGCACCAATTTTAGACTTTCACCCTATGCGTTTGTACCCGGAAACAGCCCTTTCTCAGTTAGAATTTGATAAAATAAAAGTATTGGTCATGGAATTGGCCAAAACCGAATACGCCAAAGACAAAGCAGCCAAGCTCCGGATCCATACCCGTAAAGATTATATAGAACTAGCCCTAAAACAATCTTTCGAATACAAACTGATATTACAACAACAACAATATTTTCCGAATGATTTTACACTGAATATTGGCAGAGACCTGAAATTACTGGGTATCCCGGGTTCGCTGTTAATTGGCGAACAATGGATGCCCATTAGAAGATTGACTGAAAATTTATCCGGTTTATTTCGCTGGTTTGATGCGGAAAGAAGGATGTCATTTCCATTTCTCTCCAAAGTGCTCGAAAATTCCTATTATGAAAAAGTAATTATTGAACTGATCGATGAAATTCTGGATGAAAGTGGCAATGTAAAAGACAATGCCTCAGCCGATCTGCAAAAGATCAGGATGAGTTTGTACAAAAAGAGAAATGAATTACGCAGAGCATTTGAAAAAGTGATCAGCAAACTGGCCAAAGCCGGATACAGCGCTGATATTGACGAAAGTTTTAGCAATGGCAGAAGGGTAGTGGCCGTTTTTTCTGAACACAAGCGTCAGGTAAAAGGGATTTTGCATGGTGAAAGTGATAGCCGTAAAACAGCTTTTATTGAGCCGGAAGAAACCATTGAACTGAATAATGATGTGTTTGCTTTAGAAAATGACGAGCTCAAAGAGATCCAAAGGATCTTGCGAAATCTGACAGCCCGTTTATCGGTATATGCGCCTTTATTACAGCAATACCTGACCATCTGCGGAGAATTTGACTTTATCCATGCCAAAGCAAAACTGGCGATGGACATGAATGGCCAGTTGCCGGAAATCAATGACAAGGCGCATATTCAGCTGATTGATGCTTTTCATCCTTTATTGTTTTTATACAACAAAACATCCGGCAAAAAAACAGTACCCGTAACCTTAACATTGGATGACAAGAACAGGATATTGGTGATCAGCGGACCCAATGCAGGCGGCAAAACCGTTACCATGAAAACCATCGGACTCATACAGATGATGTTACAAAGTGGTTTATTGGTTCCCGTACATCCCGATTCGCAAATGGGCATTTTTAAGCAATTGTTTATCCATATTGGTGATACGCAGAACCTGGAATTTGAATTGAGTACCTATTCCAGTCATTTGCTGCACATGAAATATTTTATTGAAACAGCCAATGGTAAAACCTTGTTTTTTATAGATGAATTAGGAAGTGGGAGTGACCCTAATTTGGGTGGTGCATTTGCAGAAGTGATCATGGAAGAATTATCGAGGCGTCATGCATTTGGTATTGTTACCACCCATTACCTCAATTTGAAAGTGATGGCCAATCATACTCAGGGCATTATTAATGGAGCCATGCAATTTGATGAGGTGAATCTATTGCCAATGTATAAGCTAGTGGTAGGAAAGCCCGGCAGCTCTTACACATTCGCGATTGCGGAAAGAATTGGTTTACCTAAGCACCTTATAACAAAAGCCAGAAAACTGGTGGATGAAGACCATTTTAAATTAGACCGTTTACTCAATAGTACCGAGCAGGACTTACAGGAATTAGGGAAGGAGAAAAAGGAACTGAATAAGCTATTGAAAGAAAATGAGAAACTGAAAAAGGAAATGGAAATTGTGCTGGATAAGGAAAGGCATCGCCAGCAGATTGAGATCTTGAAAAACCAGAACCGGGTTACCGAAGACAGGCTGGTTTATTTAAAAGATATGGAGCGGAAATTGAAACAGATCGTGCTCGACTGGAAAAAAGCCGAGAATAAAAATGAAGTGGTTAAGAATTTACAAAACCTGCTCTTTAAACAGAAGGAAGCCATCGTAGTAAACAAACTCGCCAAAAAAGTTGACCTGAAATACAAGGAACTGAAAGAGCATATAGTAGTTGGCTCACTGGTAAAATTGAAAAAGAATTACCAGGTAGGAGAAGTGAAAGAGATCAGGGGTAAAAGGGCGATTGTACAGATCGGTATTCTGCCTATGAATGTGAATTTGGAGGATTTGGTTACAGTAGAAAAGATTCCGGAGGAGAAGGCTCCTCTGGATGGAAATAAATAGCACATTAAACAAAAAGAAGAAAAGTTTTTGAAATATATATTTTTCAAACCCTTGATAATTATTTCTAGATTTTAATTTTTACCCAAACTACATTACTACTAAATATAAGTAGTTGCCCGACTTTTGAAATTTGTCTGGCAGACCCTTCCTAAATAGTTTTATTTCATCGAAAAATGCTATTGATATGCAACAACTACTTTGTCAATTTTTTGATTGAATATAAAAGGCACATCGTATCTTAAATTAACTGGAGTAGAAGTGTCTTCACCAATATCTAAGGTTTCTTCTGTTGAAAAACGTAGCGGAACAGTTGCATCAACTCTGCCTTTTGCAATTTCTTTACCATCTAATAACAAAACAACATTTCCTCCTTTACCAATGCCACCACCATCATAATTAAAATTCATTACTAATTTGTGTTTCCCTGCTGTTATTGCACTTTCAGCAATCGTAAAATATTGTTTTTGAGCCGCGTGGTTGTAGCAGAAAACAGGTTTGCCATTATCTAAATACAAGGCCCAGCCTCCATTTAATCCTCCCTGGGTAATGATCATTCCATTTGCTTTTGCATCTTTTAAATCAAGATCTGCAGTAATACCCCATGAAATATTTTTAATTTCAGGTGCTGCCCCTTCCGGAATTCTTTTCATACCCTGGTAATAGGTAAATGATTTACGACCACGTGTTAAGCTTGGACGATTTTCTGTAGCAAAGCGAGCCGCCTTTGAATTGTCAATAGGTAATGCATCATTTTTAGCAGCTTCTGCAAAAAACAAGTTTTTCATTTCTGCTAATTTCTCAGGATAAGTGGCAGCTAAGTCTGTTGACTGAGAAAAGTCTTTATCAAGATTATACAATTCCCATTTTACATCTTTCATCCAATCAACTTCTACAGATTTTCCACTCCATGGATTAACAAAAACTTGGGTATTAGCTAACCAGCCTTCATGGTAAAGTGCAGCATTACCAAAAATTTCAAAATATTGAGTAGTACGTTGATCTTTTGCTTTAGAATCTTCAAAAGAGTATTTCATACTAATTCCTGACATAGGTTTTTGTGCCACGCCATTTACAATTGCAGGTTGATCAATGCCTGCACATTCCAATATGGTTGGTACAATATCAGATACATGGTGAAACTGTGTTCTTAAAGCTTCTTTCGTTTTAATTCCTTTAGGCCAAGAAATGACTAAACCATTTCTTGTGCCTCCCAAATGACTAGCAATCTGCTTTACCCATTGAAAAGGAGTATTTGATGCCCAGCCCCATCCTGCGGGAACACTATTATTTGCTTTCCAAGTGCCTAATTCATCATAGTGAGCCAAAATTTCATCAGGTTTTTCATCGATCATACTTAAAATAGTAAGATCGTTGAATTTGCCATGAATTCCACCTTCACTAGCAGCACCATTATCACCCACAATATAAACAACTAATGTATTTTCTAGTTGCCCCATGTCTACTATAGATTGTAAAACCTTGCCTACATTATAATCAGCCTGTTCTAAATAAGCAGCATAAATTTCCATCATATACGAATACATTTTTTTGTACTTGGGATCCATACTATCCCATGATGGTAATGCTTTATCACGCGGTGTCAGTTTTGCATCTGCGGGTATAATACCCATTTTCTTTTGGCGTTCAAAAGTCATTTCTCGTAATTTATCCCAACCCATATCAAACTTCCCTTTTTGTTTGGCTATCCATTCTTTTGTAGCATGATGTGGTGCATGCGTGGCTCCCGGCGCATAGTAACAAAAAAATGGTTTATCAGGCGCAGATGCCTTTTGCATTTTTATCCAATTGCTTGCTTGATCTGCAATATCATAATCGAAATTATAATCAGGTTTGCCTACATAAGGCTCAATTGGTGTGATGCCATCAAATAACAAGGGACGAAATTGATTGGCTTCTCCACCGATAAATCCATAAAATTTTTCAAAACCTAGTCCAGTAGGCCAGATGTCGAAAGGTCCGGCTGCGCTAGAATGCCAATCAGGCACATTATGATTTTTCCCAATCCAGGCTGTATTATATCCGTTTTGTTTTAAAATTTCTGCAACAGAAACATTTTCCTTTCCAATTAATGAATTGTACCCTGGAAAGCCGTTCGCCATTTCTGTTACCACGCCCGAATGAGCTTCGTGAGAATTCTTTCCTGTAAGTAATGATGCACGAGTAGGACTGCACACCCCTGTGGTATGAAAGCGATTATATTTTATTCCGTTATCAGCTAAACGTTGCAATGTTGGAGTATTTGCATAACCGCCAAAAGTACTGCTAGCACCAAAACCTACATCATCCAACAAAACTAATAATACATTGGGAGCACCTTTAGGTGCATGTGGTTCCTTCGGAAAATCTTTAACAGATTCCTTGGGTGATATAGCCACTTTGCCTTTAAATGGCGCAAGAGGTACAGGTAACACTTGCTGAGAAGAGGCAATATTGCAAAACATTAAAAAAAATGGTAAAAAGAACTTCATAAATGATTTTGTCATTTTCATATTTGATTCCATTTTAATAATCACAAACAATCAATTTATTTTAGCAAATTATATCAGTTAAAATTAAATGTGTAAACAGATATTCCTGTTTTATTTTATAAAAATTTCAAAAATATTTGTTTGATTTAGAAATATAGCATTTTGAAATAATATAAAATTCGCTGATTAGTTCGTAATGCATTGATATACAGGCCGAATTTGCTTTTAGTTATTTAGGGAATAATATTTTTAAGATCTGTCAAAAATGGGTGTTTTAACGGTATGCTAAGCCTCTTTATTTATGTAAGTTGCAGAAACTATATGAATTATTCTATCCGTTATTGATGTTGGTTTGATAAAGAAAAACACTTTAATCAAAATGGCAAGATGGAAGGGTTGGATTGTTTGAATGATGATATTATTGACTAGTAAAGTATTTTCTGAGAGGATGTAAAGCAAACTAATAAGATTTTATGAATTTTATTTCATTATGATTTACCCTACTTAATAATTAGCAATTAATTTTATCCGTTTCACTTAATTTAGCTCCTTCCAAGAATTCAATCATAAAATATAGCTTCAAATGAGAAAATTATCCATTTTTTACAGGCTTTTAGTTGCTGTAATATTTTTCGTATTCCAGTTCTCAGTTCAGGCCCAATTTGAGCCCGAAAAGAAATTACCCGTTGATGAAAATGTGCGCGTAGGCACGCTACCTAATGGATTAAAATATTATATCCGCAAGAATGCCTTACCTGCCAAAAAAGTACAGTTACGCCTGGTGGTAAATGCCGGTTCTGTTTTGGAAGATGAAGACCAGCAAGGTTTAGCGCATTTTATGGAACACATGAATTTTAATGGACTGAAACATTTTCCTAAAAATGAATTGGTTAATTACTTACAATCCATCGGTGTTCAATTTGGTGCAGATCTGAATGCTTATACCAGTTTTGATGAAACTGTCTATATTTTGCCCATCCCATCAGATGATCCGGTGAAAGTAGAAAAGGGATTCACTATTTTGGAAGACTGGGCTTTTAATGCCTTGTTAGACACGGCAGAAATTAACAAAGAAAGAGGTGTTGTACTAGAAGAATCCCGCCTGGGCAAAGGTGCCAGTGAACGTATGGGTAAGCAGTTTTACCCTGTTCTATTCAATGGTTCTGCTTATTCTAAAAGATTACCCATTGGCAAGGACGAGATCCTTAAAAACTTTAAGCCCGATGCTTTAAAACGTTTTTACAAAACATGGTACAGACCCAACTTGATGAGTGTGGTTGTAGTTGGAGATATAGATCCTGATGAAGCAGAAAAGCTTATCAAAGCGCATTTTAGTGCTTATAAGAACCCGGTTAATCCCAGACCCCGTCCTGCCATCGTACCCATAGCACCCCATCAGAAAAATGTAGGCATGGTTTTAACGGATAAGGAACAACCTTACAATATTATTCAGGTATTTAATTTTATAGAAAAATCTACCCCCGTTATTACCTGGGGCGATTACCGCAAAACAATTGTAGAAAGTCTTTTCAATTTAATGATCAATCTCCGGTTGAATGAACTTACCCAACAGGCCAATCCGCCATTCCTGGGTGGTAGCACCAGTTTTGGTGGTTTTATTAGGGGTTATCGTTCCTATATATCCCTGGCAGTTGCAGGTGATAAACCGGTAAAAGATGCAATGGAAGCAGTGATCACAACTGCTGAGGCTGTTAAGAAATATGGGTTTTTGGAGTCGGAATTACAGCGCGCTAAAACCAACACTTTAACAGGTGCCGAAAGGGGTTATAATGACCGCGACAAAACAGAATCCAACCGTTTAGTAAATGAATATGTGAACCATTTTCTGGAACAAACGCCCATGATCGGGATTGAAGGAAGGTTTGCTTATATCAAAGCCATTCTACCTACCATTACATTGGCAGAAGTAAATGCCATTGCCAAACAAACCGAATCTAAACAGGGCATTTTTGCTTTGTTATTGGGTTCAGAAAAATCAAAAGCAAGTTTACCCACCAATGAGGGCTTAACCAGTATTGTTGCAAATGCTAAAAATATTCCGGTAAAGGCCTATGAAGAAAAAGTGATCACCGGAAGTTTAATTAAAAAAGCACCTACGCCCGGAAAGATCACTGATCAAAAAGCGAATACTGTTTTAGGTACAACTGACCTGACTTTCAGCAATGGTGTTACTGTTACTTTGAAGCCGACCAATTTTAAAAACGATGAAATTCAGATGGATGCCTGGCGCCAGGGCGGGCATCGTAATTATAGTTTAGCTGATAAAAAGAATGCAGAGAAAGCTGCTACAGTTGCCCAAACAATGGGCCTCAGTGATATGACGCCTGTTGAATTGCGCAAGTTCTTAACTGGTAAAACGGTGAGTGTGAGCACTTATATCAATGCACATGATGAAGGTGTAGAAGGCAATAGCAGCGCCAAAGACATTGAAACCTTTTTACAACTAGTGCACCTCAAATTTACAGCACCACGCAAGGATGCAGATCTTTTTCAAGCTTATGTTAAAGCGCAAAAAAGCCAGTTGGAAAACATGAAATCCATACCCAACGCTTATTTTGCGGATACTTTGAGTAAGGTACAGTATGGTAACAGTCCATGGGCTGGTGGCCTAGAAACAGCCGAATCCTATAACCAGTTAAACCTCGATCGTTCCTTTGCTATATACCAGGAAATTTTCGGTAATGCTTATGGCTTACATTTTACCATGGTAGGCAATATAGATGTTGAAAAGATAAAACCCTTACTGGCATTGTATTTGGGAAGTCTTCCTTCCAAGCAAAAAGAGAATAAGTTTACGGATGTTGGCCTGCGACCTGTGAAAGGTGTGGTAGACTTTGCCGTTAAGAAAGGCGCTGCCAAACAAAGCAGTGTAAATGTGATCTTTACCGGCGAAGCTGCTTATAATAAGGAAGAGGAATTAAAGCTGAACATGTTAACAGAAGCTTTAAATATCAAGATCATTGAAAAATTAAGAGAGGAATTAAGCGGTATTTATGGTGGTGGCATGGGTGCTACACTTAGCAGAAGACCCTATGGTAATTATGTGATCAATGTACGATTCCCTTGCGGTCCAGAAAACGTAGATAAACTTTCCAAAGCACTTTTTGCCATCATTGAAGATGCCAGAAACAATGGTATTTCGCAGTCTGATCTGGATAAGGTTAAAGAAACTGCCAGGAAACAAAATGAAGACCTGATGAAAGAAAATGCACACTGGTTAGAAAATCTTTCCTACGCTTTCATCGAAAATTACGATCCCGCTTGGATCATTGGTTACGAAAGTAAAATCAATGCTATTACCACTAAAGACCTTCAGGATGCTGCTAAGAAGTATTTTAATATGCAGAACTATATCAAAGCTGTATTGAATCCAGAGAATTAACGCATAATTCTATAAAAAACGAACGATTACTGAAAAGCGTACCGGATAATTCGGTACGCTTTTTTGTTTTTAAGATGAAATATAATAAAACCCTTATCTGGTAAGGCTTTCATCGATATTTATGTGAGATATTTTATTATTTTTTTGTCAATTCATTTCAAAACGTATTTTTGCCGCGGAGAGTTGGCAGAGCGGTCGATTGCGGCAGTCTTGAAAACTGTTGACTGTAACAGGTCCTGGGGTTCGAATCCCTAACTCTCCGCCTTCGGTCGCTGAAGCGACCTTCGGCGGACAAGTCCGCCGAATATGCGAAAGAGACCTTTGCCCACCGTAGTTAAAGCTTCGGTGGGTTTTGCATTTGTAGCAATCTGTAAATAAATTCCTGTGGGCTTGTCCACCGAAGCTTTAGCGTAGGTGGACTTCGGCGGACAAGTCCGTTGATTTTTTTTAGTCCATTTGTGCTAAAGCGCAAATGGACTTTTCATTTAATGCAATCTGATTATTATTTACTGTGGACTTGACAACCGAAGCTTCAACATTTGTGGACATGTCCGCCGTAGCTTCAGCATATGTGGACTTGTCCGCCGAAGCTTAAGCGTAGGTGGACTTTTTTTTATAATGAAAAGAAAAAGATCAGGTATAAATACGCTTGTTTCAAATGGCAAAACATATGAATTTTAGTTAACCAAATTCACATCTATGCAATACGTTTATATTCTCCGATGCTGTAATGGTGATACCTATACAGGTTGTACGAATGATTTAAGGGATAGATTTCGGCGGCATTCGGATGGGGAAGTGACAGCTACCAAAGGCAAATTGCCTGTAACATTATTATTTTACTGTGCATTTAATGAAGGAGATAAAGCTTTCTTATTTGAGAAATACATGAAATCAGGATCTGGGAGGGCTTTTATGAATAAACGGTTTCTTTGATGGTATTATGTTCAAATAGATTTGAATAGAGAATCTGTTTCTTATTAGAATGCTTCCCCCAAACTAAATAGAACGGTATTGTATCCTTTACTCATGCCAAAATCAATACCAATATTTGTATTGGAACCTTTGTTGAACTTTATCCTTAATCCGGTACCAATGGCGGGATGCCAGGTGGTTAAAAAATCTCCATGACCACCAACTGTGGTAAAATTGGCAAATACCACCATACCAAATAATCCATTGGCTGTTATGTCTCTTCTGTATTCAGATTCCATGTAAAAAATAGACTTACCTCTGTAACGGTTTTGGGCTATCCCTCTACCGGATCTATTGGTGGGATCCCAGCCAATACTGGGCAAATCAAGGTAGGGGGCAGGGGATTGAAAGGCAGACCAGTAATAGGTCCAGAAAGCAAGCTTGTTCTGGTTTATTTTTCGGTTAGAACGTAATGCGACATATTTTCTAAAGTCGAGATAAAGGCTGTGCCAATTATCATCACTACCCATAAATACCGGATTCAAGCGTAATACCACTTTCGCATAAGCGCCGGGTATTGGATTGATGGAGTTATTTCTGGTATCGTATAAATAATTCAAACTAATACCGGATGAGGTTGATCTAATTCCGGTACCATAGGGGTAGCCGGTAAATTCTTTCAAATTTACATTCACATCATCGGTTTCAATACCATAATGCCTATCGTAATGCAAACCAAAACCAACAAATACTGTTTTATTGATTTTCTTGAGGATAGTTTGATAAAATCTGGTGTAATTATAATCAACCAA
The DNA here is from genome assembly GCA_943371675.1 of Chitinophaga pinensis. Lineage (GTDB taxonomy): Bacteria > Bacteroidota > Bacteroidia > Chitinophagales > Chitinophagaceae > Sediminibacterium > Sediminibacterium pinensis_I. The sequence continues at coordinate 40,977 of CALRVT010000031.1, forward strand.
TGTTTGATGTTCCATTGGCTGATGATTACCCAATCCCCAGGTTGATTGAGGATAATGCAGAAACCTGATATCACCGATGATATTCCATTGATTATGGGGAAGCCATAAATCAGTCTGCAATGGCATTCCATATCGGTCATCAAAATTTAAATAGGGGGTAAAAGTGGCGCTAGATAAATAAGTGGTATTCCGTGGACCCAAATAAAACCCTGCAGTAGTACTGGTAATAATTCCTTTACCAAAGGCTCCGGGATCTGAACCACTGATGGGAAGAAAAGAAAAATATACCTTTTTAGTGTTTGTATTTCTTTGTTTTTCCGGCTTGATATTAAAAAGCTTTTTGGCAATATCGATCAGATCTCGCTGATGTGCTGTATCCGTAACAATGATGCGCGTTTCCTGCGCTATCGTTGAATCCTGGGACAATAAGATCAATGGTGAAAGCCCAAATAAAAGGCTCAAAAAGAACCCAACAATAATCGATCGCTGTTTAATTTTTATTTGTTTTAAGATTCGATCCATTTCAATATCCCTAAAATTAAATATGAAACTCTAAGCTCGATAAAAATAATTTAACTTGTTTACTAATGAAATATTTATCGTTACAAGATTAACAGATGGCAGGATCTATATTCATTCATCAATTCAAATAGGCTGTTCTGGCAACACACTATTATCTTTGTTTCAAATTAATTGAATAGTTGAAGCAATTATCCGCCCTAAACAAGTACTTCTGGAAATACCGCAAAAGGTTCCTGATAGGCACTTTATTTATCATTGCTTCCAACTATTTTGCCGTTCTGGCCCCACAGGTTACGGGATTTGTGATCAATCAGGTACAACAAAGATTACCTGGTGCCCGAATACCCAATCATCCGCCGGTGCATGATCAACTGGTTGACATCTTCATAAAATATGTTCTTTCTGCTGACATGTCTTTCAAATGGCTGATCACCATCTGCAGTCTTACCATTCTTTTCCTGGCAGTGATAAGGGGAATTTTGATGTTTTTTATGCGTCAGACCATTATTGTCATGAGCCGTCATATTGAGTTTGATCAGAAAAATGAGATCTTTAACCATTACCAAAAACTAGATACCAATTTTTACAAAACCCATAGCACCGGTGATTTAATGAACCGGATGACGGAAGATGTGAGTAGGGTAAGGATGTTTACTGGTCCGGCCATCATGTACCTGATCAACCTGGTTACCCTGATTGGTTTTTGTGTGGTGAATATGCTGCGCAAAGATGTATCCCTTACCTTAATGGTGCTGGCACCCTTGCCCATACTGGCAATCACTATTTACTTGGTGAACAGTGTGATCAATAAAAAAAGTGAACAGATACAATCCCTGCTATCAGATCTTACCACCAATGCACAGGAATCTTATTCAGGGATACGTGTGATCAAATCTTTTGTGCAGGAAAAAGCAATGCTTGGCTTTTTTATAAAGAACAGTGAAGCCTATAAAAAGAATGCAGTAGGACTGGCCAGGGTTGAAGCGATCTATTTTCCCAGTATGGCATTGATGATCGGATTGAGCACCTTGGTTACGATCATGATAGGGGGCATACAGGCATTGGAAGACACCAATAAACTAGGCATGATCGTTGAGTTTGTTATTTATATCAATATGCTCACTTTTCCGGTAAGTGCGATAGGGTGGACGGCCAGCATGATTCAAAGAGCGGCAGCTTCACAAAAAAGGATCAATGAATTTCTGCAAACAGCACCGGTAATTCAAACAGTTGCAGACCCCATCAAAGAAAGGGTTTCAGGGGATATTGAATTTAAGGAAGTAAGTTTTACCTACCCTCATACAGGTATCAAAGCTCTTCAAAATATTTCTATCCATATCCCCAAAGGCAATAAGGTATTGGTTATTGGCAGAACCGGCAGTGGTAAATCAACACTGGCACAATTGCTATTGCGCTTTTATGATCCCAGTTCAGGAATGATAAAAATTGGTGGTGTGGATATCAGTCAAATAAACATCCAATCTTTCAGAGAACAGATCAGTTACGTGCAACAAGATGTTCTGTTGTTCAGTGATTCGGTAAGTAATAATATTGGGTTTGGCTTATCAGAAAACTTTACACAAACAACCATAGAAGATGCGGCCAAAGCAGCGAGCATACACCAGGAGATCATGGGTTTTACACAGGGATATGAAACAATGATCGGTGAAAGAGGCGTAACCCTAAGCGGCGGACAGAAACAAAGAATTTCCATTGCCAGGGCATTGGTAAAAGAACAGGAGATCATTGTGTTTGATGACTGTTTAAGTGCTGTAGATGCCAAAACAGAAAATGAGATCATTGGCAGGCTTTACCAATACCTGAACGATAAAACAGCCATCATCATTACACATCGGATCTTTTCGTCCTTTCATTTTGATACTATTTTGGTACTTGATAACGGAGAATTGATAGAACAAGGTACACATGAAGCATTGATGGCATTAAATGGGTATTATGCGGATATGTATCGTTTACAGCTATTAGAGGAGAAGGTTGTTGCGGATACTTTGCCAGAATAATCATTGGTTTGTTTTTTTTAGCGGCATCCCTCATTTCTAAAATTTTGGTAATTCTGAAACAATCCTATATTTGTGCCACTTAAAATAATTGTAGAATCCCAAAAACAAACAACTGTGGCGTACGAGAACAATGACAAGAAAATGGAAAGTGTTTACAGCAAGCGTATCAGGGCTGGAAAAAGAAGAACCTATTTTTTTGATGTAAGGGCAACCAGAGGTAATGATTATTTCTTAACTATCACAGAAAGCCGTAAGCGTTTTGATGACAATGGTTACGACAGACATAAGATTTTTCTGTACAAAGAAGATTTTAATAAGTTTATAAAAGCATTAGGTGAAGCCATAGATTATGTGAAAACTGACCTGATGCCTGACTTTGATTTTGATGCCTTTAACCATGAATATCCGGAAGGAGAGGGAGAAGGAGCAGGAAATACAGAAAGCAATGAATTTGCACCTGTTAGTGCTGAAGAGCCTGCACCTGCACCTGTTGAAACAGTAGTAGTACCTGCACCTGTTGTAGATACCACACCTGCCGACAATGGAGCTACAGAAGAAGTAGACAAATGGTAAAAACTATTTAAGTAAAATTGATCCAAGGATCAGTTGCGTTTATAAAAAAGTCCCGGTTGCAGATGTAACCGGGACTTTTCATTTATGTTTCTAAACTGTTCAAAGTTTTTTATACATCCAGATAGCGCAACCATTATGTCCGGAATTGCCCATTGGTGCTTTTAAATATTCGAAGCCAAATTTTTCATAAACAGAAACGGCTTTGCTCAATTCGGGCATGGATTCTAGGTAAACTGCTTTAAAGCCTTTATCAGCAGCGGTTTTGAGGCAATGCGCGATCATCTTTCTTCCCAAACCTTGTCCCCTGGCAGTTTTGGTGAGGTACATTTTCACCAGCTCACAAGTGTCATCCGGCAAACCTTCTGTTGGAAAAATACCAGCACCGCCAAGTATTTGTTCCTCATCTTCCGCAATGAAATAGGCACTTTTTTCTGATGCCTGGAATAACTCATAAAGATGATCAGTAGAATCATCAAAATAAACAGTTCCGGGATGGTTGGCGCCAAATTCTTCCAGTGCTTTGCGTATGATAGTGGCAATGGTAGCATTATCCTTTGCCTCAATTGGCCTGATAGTGATTGCTTCCATCAATTCAAGCTTGTTTTCTGAATGATTTGAATGCATTGATCAATCCATTAGTAGAAGGGTCATGGCTGCTAATGTCAGCTTCATCGGTTAATTCGGGCAGTATCTGATTGGCCAACTGTTTGCCCAGCTCAACACCCCATTGATCAAAACTGAAAATATTCCAGATCACTCCCTGTACAAAAATCTTATGTTCATACATAGCGATCAAACTTCCCAATGAAAAGGGCGTAACCTGTTTTAGGATAAAGGAATTTGAGGGTTTATTTCCTTCAAATATTTTAAATGGTGCCAGTTTCTTTATCTCTTCTTCGGATTTATTTGCCTTCATCAATTCTACCTTCACACCGTTTTCCGATTTGCCATTCATCAGGGCTTCTGTTTGTGCAAAGAAATTGGATAAGAGCTTCACATGATGATCACCCAATGGGTTATGACTGATGGCTGGAGCAATAAAATCGCAGGGGATCATTAATGTGCCCTGGTGTATCAATTGGTAAAAAGCATGTTGCCCGTTGGTGCCGGGTTCTCCCCATATTACAGGTCCTGTGGCATAGTTCATGGGATTTCCGCTTCTATCGATTGATTTGCCATTACTTTCCATATTGCCTTGCTGCAAATAAGCCGCAAAACGATGCAGGTATTGGTCGTAAGGCAAAATGGCCTCACTTTGGGCACCAAAAAAATTGGTATACCAAATACCAATCAACGCCATTAAAACCGGTACGTTTTTTTCAAATTTTTCTTTTCTAAAATGCTCATCAACTGCATACGCACCTTTCAACAACTGTTCAAAATTTTCATATCCAACAGTCAATGCAATGGATAAACCAATAGCACTCCACAAGGAATATCTGCCACCAACCCAGTCCCAGAAAACAAACATGTTAGCTTTATCAATTCCAAAAGCAGTTACTTCTTTTTCGTTGGTACTGATCGCCACAAAATGTTTGGCCACTTGTTTTTCATCACCGGCGCTGACTAAAAACCAATCCCTTGCACTCAGCGCATTGGTCATGGTTTCCTGTGTGGTAAAGGTTTTGGATGCTACCAGGAATAAGGTTGTTTCCGGATCTAGTTTCTTGAGTGTTTCAGAAATATGTGTTCCATCTACATTGCTAACAAAATAGGTTTGTATTCCATCTATCCAATAAGGTTTTAGCGCTTCTGTAACCATATATGGCCCCAGATCACTGCCGCCAATACCAATATTTACAATAGTGGTTATCTTTTTACCCGTATAGCCCTTCCATTTACCACTATGTACTTTCTCACAAAAATCCTTCATCTGTTGCTGCACTTTTTTAATTTGGGGCATGATGTCTTTACCCTCTACTAAAATGGCAGAATCCGAAAAGTTACGCAGTGCTGTATGCAACACGGCCCGATTTTCAGTTTCATTGATGCGGATGCCGGCATACATATCATGTATCGCATCTTTCAACTTACAGTCTTCTGCCAATTGCAGCAATAACTGTAAGGTTTTCTGACTGATGATATTTTTGGAATAGTCAAAGAGAATATCACCAATAACCAGTGAAAACTTCTTGAATCTTTCGGTGTCAGCAGCAAACAGGTCGCGCATGTGGCGCCTGCTCATTTCTTCTTCGTGGTGTTTCTTCAATAAAAACCAGGCCTGTGTATTCGTTGGGTTAATTCTAGGTAACATAGCTGTGCTAATTATAAATTCTAATACTAATGGTCGTTTTAAAATGATTGGATCACTTCCAATGTGCGATCTATATCATTTTTGCTGATATCCAGGTGTACAACCATCCTTATCTGAGTGGGGGAGATAGCGATAACGGAAATACCCTGCGTTTTAAATGCAGCAGCCAAATCGTTAGCGGAAAAACGTCCTTTCACTTCAAAAATAACAATATTCGTTTCTACTTGTAATATTTCTCCTGTAAAATCTTTTTGTGCAACAGCCGAAGCCAGTAAAGCTGCATGTTCATGGTCTTCTGCTAAACGGCTTACCTGGTTTTCCAAAGCATAGATGCCGGCTGCTGCCAACATGCCCGCCTGGCGCATACCACCACCAAAAATTTTCCGAATCCTGCGTGCTTTTCTGATCAATTCCTTGGTGCCCACCAATACACTACCCACTGGTGCGCCTAAACCCTTGCTTAAACAAAGTGATATGGAATCGAAAACCTGACCGTATTGCAAAGGGGTTTCATTTTTTGCAACCAGTGCATTGTATAAGCGCGCACCATCCAGGTGAAGCTTCAAATTATTTTGTAAACAAACCTGCTTAATCTCTTCAATATCAGAAAACTGGTAACAACTACCACCACCTCGGTTGGCCGTATTCTCCAGCGAAACAAGGCTGGATATTGGCTTATGTATATCATTGGGATTGATGGCTTCTTTTACCTGTTGGGCAGTAATACGGCCCCTGTTACCATCAATTAATCTTACAGAAGCACCGGAGTTGAAAGCGATGCCGCCACCTTCATATTGGTAGATATGTGATAGTCTCTCACAGATCACTTCATCACCCGGTTGTGTATGGCATTTAATGGCAATTTGGTTGGTCATGGTTCCGCTTGGACAAAATATGGCTGCTTCCATGCCAAAAAGGGAGGCAGATAGCGCTTCCAATTGGTTTACTGTAGGATCTTCACCAAAAACATCATCGCCCAAAGGGGCTTTCAACATAGCATCCAGCATACCGGGGGTGGGGCGGGTAACCGTGTCTGACCTAAAATCTATCATATTTTGCGAAGATATAGTTAAACAGATGTTTTAAATAAAGAGGCAAATTTTAATTTATTCAGATAAGCGCAAAAACCTGCGTAATTTTTACCCATTATGTCATTTTTTTCCACAAAAACTGGCAAAATTGACTGCAAAAACTTAACTTTGCAGACTTCTAAAAGAATGCCTGCTATTTAAGAGCTCCTTACAGCGTTTTTAAAACAAAAGTGGTCTTTTAGACGTTAATACTCTATCCGTTCAAGTAATATCATATCATGAGGCAGCTCAAAATCGCTACACAGATTACCAACCGTGATTCTCAAGCCGTTGAAAAGTATCTGCAGGAAATTTCGAAGATCCCAATGATCACACCGGAGGAAGAGACCACATTAGCCCAGAAAATCAAAATGGGCGATCAGCGTGCATTGGACAAGTTGGTTCAGGCAAACCTGCGTTTTGTGGTTTCGGTTGCTAAACAGTACCAACACCAGGGTCTTTCCCTTAGTGATCTGATCAATGAAGGAAACCTGGGTTTGATCAAAGCTGCCCAACGTTTTGATGAAACAAAGGGTTTTAAATTTATTTCTTATGCGGTTTGGTGGATCCGTCAGTCAATCTTGCAAGCTTTGGCTGAACAGGGTAGATTGGTTCGTTTACCACAAAATAAAATCGGTACTTATAACAAAGCCAACAAAGCCTATATGGCTTTTGAACAGGAACATGAGCGTGAGCCTTCCACCGAAGAGCTGGCAGAAATCCTGGAAATGAGTGAAACCGAGATCAACAATATATTCCAAAGTAATACCCGTCATACTTCCTTAGATGCACCGGTTCACGAAGCAGAAGATGTGGCCATGGGTGATCTGTTAGAAGGAAGTGATGATACCGATGAAGATGTGATGAAGGATTCTTTGAGAGAAGAAATTCGCAGGGTATTAAAGTCACTCAGTCCGAGAGAAGCAGAAATAGTG
>CALRVT010000032.1:0-45132 GCA_943371675.1 Chitinophaga pinensis
GACCGTGTAATGGGTCAATTCCGTGATAAAAGCCTTCAGTTACTAATAGCCACCGATGTGGCAGCCAGAGGTATTGATGTTGTGGGCATTACCCATGTAATCAATTATGAATTGCCTGATGACGTTGAAATTTATACGCATAGAAGCGGTAGAACCGGCAGAGCAGGTAACCAGGGTATTTGCGTTTCAATTGTACATGCCAAAGAAATGTACAAATTCAAACAGATCGAAAGGATCAATAATTCACAGTTCCACAAAATGGATATCCCCAGCGGAAAAGATGTTTGCAGAAAACAGTTCTTCGCTTTTATGGATAAATTATTATCCGCTGATATCAGTCATGGCGACTATGAAACCTATGTGCCTATGTTAGCAGAGAAGTTTGCGGATGTAAGCAAGGAAGATGTGCTGAAACGTGTGGCTGCCATGGAATTTGATCGTTTCCTCAAATATTATGAAAATGCGGAGGACCTGAATTTGCGTGAGCGTTCAAGAAGAGAAAGTAATGACAGACCAGAAGCAGGTAGAAGAAGAGATGATAGAAATGAAGGAAGAGGTGATAGCAGAAAAGAATATACCCGAGGCGGAGGTTACAGCAGGTTGTTTGTAAACCTTGGTACCAAAGACGGGTTTTTCAAAGCCAGCTTTTTACAGTTTATACTTGATATGAGTGACCTGAAAAAAGAAGTTCTAGGTAAGATTGACATGAAAGACATGACCAGCTGGATTGAGATTGATAAAGGCGCTGCCCAGCAAATGATCCGTTCTCTTGACGGCAAAAGTTACAAAGGCAGACGTATTAGAATGAACGATGCAGATAGTGGCGGTCCTGCTGGATTTAACAAAAAACCTAGAAGGGGCGAATAAAACGCATTCAAAAATCAAAGCATACTTAAAACCAAAAAACAGTTTCTACAAATGGAACAAGTAATTGAACAGGCGATTTCACTCGAGACTTTATTGAAAAAGCGTCCATTGATCATTTCAGGCCCCTGCAGCGCTGAAACAGAAGAACAGGTAATGCAAACTGCGCTTCGTTTGGCTGCAACAGGCAAAGTAGATATCATGCGTGCTGGTATTTGGAAACCACGCACACGCCCCGGAAGTTTTGAAGGAATAGGCACCAAAGGTTTGCCCTGGTTGCAACAGGCAAGAAAAGCTTCCGGATTACCCGTTGCAGTGGAAGTGGCTACAGGCAAACAAGTAGAAGATGCCCTGCATTTTGATGTAGATGTGCTTTGGATTGGTGCACGTACAACCGTGAACCCCTTTTCTGTTCAGGATGTAGCTGATGCCCTCAAAGGTGTTGATGTACCCGTGCTTATAAAGAACCCTATTAACCCGGATCTGGAATTATGGATCGGTGCAATGGAACGTGTTGCCAAAGCCGGTATTAAAAATATTGGTCTGATACACCGTGGCTTTAGCTCTTATGGTAATACGGAATACCGCAATGCACCTATGTGGCACCTGGCTATTGAAATGAAACGCAGGTACCCCGAATTATTGATGATCAACGATCCTTCTCATATTTGCGGTAGAAGAGATATACTACAGGAAGTTGCGCAAACAGCCATCGACCTTGATTTTGACGGTTTAATCATCGAAAGTCATATTGATCCTGATAATGCCTGGAGCGATGCCAAACAACAAATCACACCCGAAGTATTGGGAGAAATGATGAATGCCATTCGTTGGAGAAAAGAAGATGTAGCATCTGCCGAATACCATGCAGCACTCGAGAAATTACGCCAGCAGATCAATAACCTGGATGACGAACTGATGCAGATCCTTAGTCAAAGAATGAAAGTTGCAGAAAATATCGGCACATACAAGAAGGAAAATAATATTACCATCTTACAAACCAACCGTTGGAATTCCATCCTGGAAAGGGCTTTCACCAAGGGTGAGAAATTCGGACTGAGCAAGGAATTCGTAACCAAATATTTTGATGCAGTTCACATGGAAAGTATCAACCATCAAAATAAGATCATGAATTCTTAATCCTTCGATTCGCCAATTCTTTTCCATGAAAAAAAGAACATTTACATTTTCCGGAAGCAAGGTTGACTACTATTTTGATGGTGCATTTGTGCAACTGGAGAAATTGGCGCCAAAAGAAACAGCTGTAATCATAACGGATGAGCATGTATTTGCCAAACACAAGAAGGTTTTCAAAGGCTGGAATACCATCGTTTTAAAGCCAGGTGAAAAATACAAGATCCAACCTACAGTAGATGTGGTGATCGACCAGTTGATTGCCTTAGGTGCCAATAGGAAAACAACCTTGATCGGTGTAGGTGGTGGGGTGATCACTGATATCACGGGTTATATTGCTGGTATCTTCATGCGTGGCATACGCTGCGGCTTTGTACCAACCTCATTATTAGCTATGGTTGATGCATCCATTGGCGGTAAAAATGGGATTGATGTGGGTGTTTATAAAAATATGGTGGGATTGATCCGTCAGCCCGCATTCCTGCTTTTCGATTATTCCTTTTTAGCAACACTGCCCAAAACAGAGTGGCAGAACGGTTTTGCAGAGATCATCAAACATGCCTGTATCAAAGATGCTGCCATGTTTACTTTATTGCAAAAGCATCAGATCGCCAACTTTCAAAAAAAGCCGGCATTACTTGCTGCCCTGGTTGAAAGAAATGTGTTACTTAAAACAAAAGTTGTTCTGGAAGATGAGTTTGAAATGGGGGATAGGAAATTATTGAATTTTGGACATACCCTCGGACATGCCATCGAGAACCAGTATGAGTTGAGTCACGGACAGGCAGTAAGTATCGGCATGACATATGCGGCAGTCATTTCGCAACAATTGAAAGGGTATAAGGATACGCAGGCATTAGTTGATCTATTAACAAAGTATGGATTGCCTACCTTCGCAAAATTCAATACCAGAAAGGCTTTCAAGGTTTTATTGAAGGATAAGAAAATGGATGATGTAAGTATTAATTACATACTGCTAACCAAAACCGGGAAAGCTGTTATTCAACCCTTGTTATTGGTACAATTACAAGAGATTTTAAAACAATTTTAAACGGCGCATACATCTGCGATTACCTTAAATCCGGATCTTGCCTTTCACAGTACCATGATCGTTACTATACAGTCTTCCCGTATAACAGGAAATATCACCGCCCCAGCAAGCAAAAGCAGCATGCAAAGGGCTTGTGCTGCCGGCCTACTCCATATAGGAAAAACTACATTGATCAATCCTGGAAAAAGCAATGATGATTTAGCAGCTATTGATGTTATTCAAAAGTTAGGTGCTATTGTTTCGTATGAAGAAAATGGCAGCCTTATGATTGTTTCCCAGGGCATCAACCCGCTGAATAGGGAAGTGAATTGCGGAGAAAGTGGCTTAGGGATCAGAATGTTTACCCCTATTGCTGCGCTTAGTGACCAACAAATAATATTAAATGGAACCGGAAGCCTGTTAACAAGGCCCATGGATTTTTTTGATGAGATACTCCCCAAACTACAGGTTAAGGTTGCTTCCAATAAAGGCAAACTGCCATTGACTATTCAGGGTCCTTTAAAACCAGACAATATAGAAGTAGATGGTTCGCTCAGTTCTCAGTTCCTAACCGGATTATTAATGGCTTTTGGTGCTGCACATGCCCATGATGTTACCATAACAGTTAATGACCTGAAAAGTAAGCCCTATATAGATTTAACCCTGCGTGTAATGAAACATTTTGGGTGGGAGGTATTGCATAATTACCACCATACCTTTCATTTTTCATCCCTTAAGCAGATTGATCCAATACAAACAGATATTACCTACACCGTAGAAGGTGACTGGAGCGGGGCTGCATTCCTTTTAGTGGCTGGTGCCATTGCTGGGCCTATTAAGGTACAGGGTCTTGATGTGACTTCTACCCAGGCAGACAAATCGGTATTAACAGCACTTCAGGATGCTGGTTCTGGACTTTCCATCACAGATTCTGAGATTGAAGTGACACCGATGCCCCTTAAAGCCTTTCATTTTAATGCAACTGATTGTCCAGACTTATTTCCTCCTTTAACCGCTTTAGCAGCTTATTGTGAAGGAACTACCGTAATTGAGGGTGTTAACAGGCTTACCCATAAAGAAAGTAACCGTGCCCTTACATTACAGCAAGAGTTTGCTAAATTGGGCATTGAAATCAGGTTGCAAGACGATTTGATGTTGATCAAAGGTGGAACGGGTGTAAAAGCTGCCTTAACACATTCTCATCATGACCATAGAATTGCCATGGCAACAGCTGTTGCAGCGCTGGGTGCAAAGGGAGAAGTGGTGATTGAAGAGGCCGAAGCGATCAATAAATCATACCCTGATTTCTACCAGCACCTTTCTAATTTAGGTGTTAACCTTAGTTACCATCAATCCTAAAACCGCATTATTTTGAATTCATTGGGTCGCATATTCCGGATACATATTTTTGGCGAGTCGCATGGTGCATGCGTTGGCGTTACTATCGATGGCTGTCCAGCGGGACTACCCATACTTGCTGAAGACTTTTTGCCAGACCTGGAAAGAAGAAAAGGTGGACTCCAAAAAGGCACTACGCCCCGTAAAGAAGATGATTTTCCCCTATTTAAAACGGGTGTTTTTAATGGATTTAGTACAGGAGCCCCCATTACCATACTTTTTGAAAACAATAATACCAGAAGCGAAGATTACCAGAAACAAAGAGATGTGCCCCGTCCGGGACATGCAGACTTTACCGCACATGCCAAATATGGAGGTTTCGAAGATTTTAGAGGGGGAGGGCATTTCAGTGGCAGACTTACAGTATGCTTGGTAGCTGTTGGAGTGATAGCCAAAAAATTATTGAAGTACCAAAACAAAGCTATCGAGGTAGTTTCTACTATTCTAGAAATAGCTGGGGAAAATGACCTTGAAAAAGGATTGAATAAAGCGATTGAAGCAAAAGATAGCGTTGGTGGCATAGTAGATTGTAAAGTAAATGGCTTGCCTCTGGGCTTGGGAGAGCATTTCTTTGATTCGATGGAGTCTGTAATTAGCCATGCAGTTTTTGCCATTCCTGCAGTAAAAGGGATTGAATTCGGAGCTGGATTTGCCGCAGCTAAAATGTTTGGTGTAGATAATAATGACCAGATTCAGGATGCAAGCGGTAAAACAAATACTAACCACGCAGGAGGAATTGTTGGTGGCATATCAAATAGTAATGATTTGATTTTCAGAATAGTTATAAAGCCTACCTCATCAACTCCTAAAGAACAAATTACCTGGAATAGCCTGTCCAATACCCAGGAAATGTTTTCTGTTAAGGGAAGGCACGATCTATGTATCGCTTTGAGGGTGCCCGTAATTTTGGAAGCTGTTACTGCAATGGTATTGGTTGACTTTATGCTATTAGAACAGCGGATTCCCCGCATTTTAGTATAAAGTCTCTTGGGCTTACCTCCAGTATCAAATATTCAATTCTTTTTGGCGTTGTATACTATAGCGTCCATCAACTATTAAAAAGTATCCAATGGAATCAGATTTTGTCTACCATATCACCACCCAAAAACTATGGGAAGAAGCACAAAAAATTGGTCATTTCGATTCTGACACCCTTGTTTCTGAAGGATTTATACATTGCAGTACAGAAGCACAAGTGGCAGGTGTTTTGGAAAGGTATTACCAGGGACAAACGGGTTTACTAAAATTAAAAATTGAAAAAAGCAAGGTCGAAAGGCCTCTGATTTTCGAACTAGCTGGATCCATTAATGAAGTATTTCCGCATATTCATGGGGCACTTAACCTTGATGCTGTAGTAGAAGTAATTGAATTGTAAATAGTTATGCATAATTACCTGGTAAACGCGTCTATTCAAATTTTACCTTTAACACAAGATCGGCATGCCTATGAATGGGTTGATGAGGCTATAGAAATTATTCAACGATCCGGTGTGAAATATGAGATCGGTCCATTTTCAACTGTGGTAGAAGGTAATTATGCAGACGTAATAGGCTTGATTGGCGCAATAAATACACAGCTTTGTGATCAGGCATGTCCAGAATGGATCATGCAGGTACAAATTCAAATCCGCTCTAAAGGGGATATGACTGTTTTGGATAAAATGGCCAAATACCTATAAAGTCTATGTCTTTGCTGTTTGACACCTTTCATATTGGTTCGAACCTTTATCAAATTCAATGTTGATCATCCCTACTCACTAAGAGAGGTGACCAACACTTTGGTTAAGCTATCTGTTACTTTCTTTTCCTGATTAATATGAGTTTTCTGCTATTTGTATGGTGAAACCATGCGGTTTTTACTTGCCGTAAGTTCTGCATGATACTTTTTTCTTATCTCATATTATAATTTAATTAATTGATAATTAGTATTTTAAAATGCTTATTTGACATTAAATATTCATTCAATTTGAATATTTGGCACGGTGTTTGGCTAAATAGGGAAAATTAAAAAAAGAGAATAGTTATTAAATATGGCCGGTATACAGCAGGTTTGCCTATTTTAACCTTGTGAAATTGGCTATAGTGTAACCATTTACCCTATTAACATGAAAATATTACTTGTATTGCTTTTATTGCTTCATCAATCTGTGCCTTTGAATGCACAGGTTGAAAACAGTATTAAGCAAAAAAATATCCTTGATTCTTTTCCACTTTGGCAACCGGATTCAGTTCGCATTATTGGAAAAGCAATAAAAGGGAAAGCCGGAACTTATAGTGCGAAATCAGATGGAATGCGAACATCCAATGGGGAAACTTTTTCCAATGGATCTTTTACTGCTGGTAGCAATAAGTTCGAAATGAATGCCTGGGTTAAGGTTACAAATCTTACAAACGGGAAAATCGTTTATGTAAGAATCAATGACCGAATCTCTAAAAAGAAAGGTGCGGAACTAATATTACTCACTAGACAAGCTACGGGCAAACTTGGGTTTTTGAAAACCGGAAAAGCTAATGTAAAATTATCGCAAGTACTTGTAAATAATTATCAATCAAATGATTCGATAGTTAAAGACGCCGTAAAATTGCCGGAAAACATTGCTGCCATCATTGATGAAAAAATTCAGGATAGTATCGTTAAGATTGGTAAACCCATAAATGGTATTGCCAGCTTTTATAGTTCCAATTTAGATGGCACACTCACCTCAACCGGCGAAAGGTATCGTAACAAGCGTTTTACAGCAGCCAGTAATAATTTCAAACTCAATACCTGGGTATTGGTAACCAATCTTTCCAATAAAAAAACGGTCATAGTTAGAATTAACGACAGGATGCACCCCAGAATGAAAAAGAAAGGGAGGGTAGTAGATTTGAGCAGGGTCGCTGCGGATGAGCTCGACTTTATAGAAAAGGGGCTTACAAAAGTTAAGGTTCAAGCAATTAAAATTGTTCCCAAAGAAATCCTTCCAATTATTCAAAAAGATACACTTGTTCCCAATGTTGATACAACTGTGCTAGTAGATTCATTGTCTGCAGAGCCTGTTAAAGTAGTCAGGAAAGAGAAAATGGGCATTGCCAGTTTTTATAGTAAGAGCTTCGATGGCAGAAGAACTGCCACAGGTGAAGTATTTCGAAACAACAAATTATCAGCGGCAAGTAATGATTTTAAGCTGAATACCTGGGTACGCATAACCAATTTGAAAAATAATAAATCCATAATATTGCGCATTAACGACCGTATGCACCCCAAAATGCAGCAAAAGGGTAGGGTGGTAGATGTGAGTAGAATAGCGGCCCAAAAGCTGGATTTTATGAAAAATGGGCTGGTTAGGGTGAAAGTGGAAGAGGTTAAGAAAGGAACAGTAGAATAAAATGGGTATAATATAAACTTATCATAATTTTAATAAGTCAGTTTCTGCCTGTATTTTTGCGGAACTACTAAAACTCGAACTATGAAGAAATTCCTTTTTGCCCTGATAGCTATCAGTTTGTCTGTGGGTACTTTTGCACAGGCTCCTGTAAGTTATAAAAAAAGACCAAGTCTGGCAGTTAACTTTTTTCTGAAAGACATGTATACGGCAGACTTGATTGATCACACATCACTGTCTTCTGTTTTGGCAAAGAATCAGTGGACTAAAGTTAAAGACATGTCTCCGGGATTGAGCATTCAATACTACGAGGGTTTAACCGAGCATGTTGATTTTGTTGGGACTATTGCAGGATCTTACGTAAAATATCCTTTTGCTTATACTTCAGGTGTAACGGCATCTAAAGAAAGCAGGTTTCTTTTGGAAACATCTGCAGCAATTAATATCAAGCTTTTACGAGACAAGTATTTCGTAGTTCCCTATATCAATATTGGTTTAGGTGCTTCTATGTATGGTGGTACTTACTTTGCTGCCTACATGCCCAGTGGCTTAGGTTTACAATTTGATTTAGGTGAAGGAACTTATGTAAACACTGTTTTTGGATATAATGCTAAAGTATCGAGCTTGGCCGTTAATCATTTAAATTATTCAATTGGTGTAGCATCTCCTTTAAAAGAGAAAAAAGCGCCTGTTGTTGTAGTGGCACCCCCACCACCACCTCCTCCTGTTGTTGAGAAAGACACAGATGGCGATGGCATCTTCGACAATAGTGATAAATGCCCAACCGTTCCAGGTGTGGCTAAATACAATGGCTGTCCTGTTCCTGATACTGATGGCGATGGTATCAATGACGATAACGATAAATGCCCTACTGTTAAAGGCGTTGCTAAATACGATGGTTGTCCTGTTCCTGACAGAGACAAAGATGGTATCAATGATGACGAAGATAAATGTCCGGATGTACCGGGTGTTGCTCGTTACCAGGGTTGTCCTATTCCAGACAAAGATGGTGATGGCGTGAATGATGAAGAAGACAGATGTCCTGATGTACCTGGTGTTAGAGAATTCAATGGTTGTCCTGATTTAACCGGTGTATTAAGAGATGCCGCTAAGAACATTTATTTCACTAGCAATACTGCAAAGTTTGCTTTCCCAGACAAGGCTAAAACCAAATTGTCTATTGCAACTGTATTATTAAATAAATATCCAAATCTGCACATTGATATTGAAGGTCATACAGATGCTACAGGTAATGATAAAATCAATATACCATTATCTCAAAAACGTGCAGACGCGATTCAGAAGTACCTGCTCGATCAAGGTATTGCACAAGATCGTTTATCATCTAAAGGTTATGGTTCTGAAAAACCAATAGATAATAATAAAACTGCAAAAGGTAGACAGAATAACAGAAGGGTAGAACTAGTACCAACTTTTGGAGCTAAGTAGTTAGCCTATTGATATTAAGAAGGGTGCTCATTTGAGCACCCTTTTTTTGCTTTTACTTAAAAGATGTTCACTTCTCTTTCTAGACTAATATTAAATTTTAACTGAACTGATCGGATGATTTCCTCCGATAAATCAAAGATTTCCCTACCTGTTGCTACACCATAATTCACCAATACCAGTGCCTGTTTGTTAAAACAACCCACATCACCCTTGCGGTATCCTTTCCAGCCACATTGTTCAATAAGCCAACCAGCAGCTACTTTTATGTTGCTTTCCTTATTGGGATATCCTGGTATTTCCGGGAATGAAACTTTCAGCAGATCATAATGCGCTTTGGAAATACTTGGATTTTTAAAAAAACTTCCGGCATTGCCTATTACTTCCGGATCTGGAAGTTTGCTGCTTCTGATCCTGATAATAGCATCGGATATGGCTTTACAAGAAAGTTCAGTAATGCCCATCCTATCTAATTCCTGTTCTATCACGCCATAATTGGTATGAAAAACAGGCTTTCTTCTTAAACGAAAAGTAACAGATAGGATCACAAATTGTCCTGCCCATTTACTTTTGAAAACACTGTCTCTATAACCAAACAAACAGTCATGATTGGTAAAAACTACGATTGATTGATCCTTTAAATGATAGGCTTCCAGATCATACAAAAGGTCTTTGATCTCAACACCATATGCACCAATATTCTGAATAGGTGAAGCACCCGTATTACCCGGAATCAAACTAAGGTTTTCTATGCCAGTATAGCCATTTTGAATAGCATACAGTACAAATGAATGCCAGTTTTCACCGGCAGCCACTTTTATATAAAAATGATCCTGATCTTCTTTGATCAATGTTATTCCCCTGCATTCATTTTTTAAAATGGTGCCATTAAAGTTTTCAGTGAAGAGCATATTACTCCCACCTCCCAGAATCAGTAATTTCTTTGTGGGTAAATTTTCTACTAATTCTTTAAGTGATTCCTCGTTTGTAAAAGGGGCAAAATATTTTGCAACAACATCGGTATGGAATGTATGAAAGGTTTTGAGGGATTTATTTTCTTCAAAAAGCATAAGCTGAATGGTATTCGTTAAACAGGGTCCACATCCGGAATGATTGATACCGATCTGTACCTTTTATTACTTTGTATGATAATGGTCTGTTGCCTGATTTCTTTTTTGCATTGGTTGATCAATTGCTTGTTTTTGGGAAGTTTGATCAATATCTCCCATATATATTGATTCCTGACCCTGTCTACAGCAGGTTGTGATGGCCCATTGCAATATTGTAAGAAATTATTTTTCAATCCTTCTTTAAAAATATGTGCTGCTTCTTCTGCCAGATGTTTTTCTCTATGTTTAAAGGTTACCATAATCAATCTGGTGAATGGCGGGTAATGAAACTGTTGGCGGTTTTTGATTTCAAAATCGTATAACTGCTGGTAATCATGCGTTTTTAAAAAAGTCAATACCGGGTGATGTACATTGCTTACTTGTATTAAAACAGAACCGTTGCCATCTTTTCGGCCAGCTCTGCCACTTACCTGTTCCATTAATTGAAAGGCTCTTTCGTTTACCCTGAAATCCGTAAAATTCAAGATGCCATCTGCATCAATTATCCCTACCAGGTTTACATGTGCAAAATCAAGCCCTTTAACTACCATTTGTGTACCAACAAGAATATCAATTCTTTGCTGTTCAAATAATTTGATGAGTGCATCATGGTCGTTTTTCCCTTTTACACTGTCGTAATCCATTCTGGCAATTTTCGCTTCCGGAAAAGCTTCTGCAACCAGTTCCTCTATTTTCTCCGTTCCAAAATTCTTCTGTGTAAAATGGTAACTTCCACAGGCAGCACAGGTTTTAATAACAGGGTAGGTACTTCCGCAATAGTGGCAGCTGAGTTTGTCTTTGGCTTTATGGTAAGTTAGCGTTACATCACATTGTGCACAGTGGGGTATCCATCCACAAGTATTACAAATAAAGTAGGGCGAATAACCGCGTCTATTTTGAAAAAGTATGACCTGTTTTTTGTGTAAAAGAGAATCCTCAATAGAAGTAATGAGTGTTGGCGAAAGTGCAGGTTTCCCTTTGTCTACCTGTGGTACTTTTTTTATGTCGATTACTTTTATTTCGGGTAATTCAAAGTTGCCATATCTCTCTTCTAATTTCACCAAGCCGTACTTTTTGAATACACAGTTATGGTAACTTTCAATGGAAGGGGTAGCACTGCCTAATAAAACAGATGCATTGAATAAGGATGCATAATAGATGGCAGCATCCCTGGCCTGGTATCTTGGTGCAGGATCCTGTTGTTTGTATGATGCATCATGTTCTTCATCTATAATGATGAGACCAAGATCCTGAAAAGGTAGGAAGAGGGCTGAACGGGCCCCCAAAACAATTTTGATTTCCCCCGTCCTTATTTTATTCCAGATCTCTACCCTTTCATTGGCATTGAATTTTGAATGATAGATTGCGATATGTCCACCAAAATGTATTTGCAGTCTTCTGATGATCTGCGAGGTGAGAGCAATTTCAGGTAACATGTACAAGACTTGTTCTCCCGATGCTAAACGCTCTTCCATCAGTTTCATATACAATTCTGTTTTACCACTGGATGTAACGCCATGTAATAAACAAACGGGTTGCTGTGTAAAGCAGGTTTTAATTTCTTCTAAAGCCCTGGTTTGCGCTGCAGATAATGTATAGTCTAAATGTATTTGCTTTGGTAATTGCTTGATTCTGTCTGTGCTTCTTTTTTCTACCTGTAATATTTCTTTATCGCAAAGGGCTTTTAATTGTGCGGCACTGGCTGCTGATTTTTTAAGGAGGACCGCTTGCGTTACTTCACCTTCTGTTTTAATAATGTGCAGGTAAGCCAGTAATAGTTCCATTTGCTTAGGTGCTTTGCCCCAGTTGTTCAACAGATCTGAAAGTTTTTCTTCATCATTGTACAGGGGATTCAGCAAAATATAGCTTTCTGTTTTTTCCCTGTATTTACTTTTTAGTTCTTCCCATACATAACAGATGCCTTTTTCAATCAGTTTTTTTACTACAGGATAAATGGTTGCAGAATCCAGTAATTGCTGCACTTCACTTAAGCGCAGTTCTTTCTTTATCTCTAACGCTTCTGCCAGAATAAATTCTTTGTCGGATAATGTAGCGGGTTCTATTTCATGTAATTCATTCCAAATTAAAATACTCTCACTGGAAAGTTTAAGATTGGCTGGAATGGCCGCCTGCATTACTTCTCCTTCTGTGCACATGTAATATTCTGCCATCCAGCTCCATAGATCCAATTGTTTCTGGTATACCAATTGCTCGGTATCCAGAATTTGAACGATTTCTTTGGGATCAAATGCTTCGGGCTTTTCTGTCAATATTTTTTTTACAATACCCGCATACCTTTTGTGTTTTCCAAAAACCACTTCTACGCGCATCCCGGGCATCAAATTGGTGCTTTGAGATGTGGATACAGCCCAGGTATAATTTTTGGGAACGGCTAATGGAATAATGACTTCAACAAACAAGGCTCGATAATTTATTCAAAAATAAGCTTTATGCCGATGGGTAGTTCCTATACCTGCGGAGGCCTGCATCCATTATGGCATAAACACGTTGTTTTAGTATTTGTATGTCATTCATGGTTAGTCCTGTTACAGGTACTTCTTCCAGGTAAACAACCCTGTTGATTCCCGGGGTAAGGGCAAACAAGCTTTTGTAATGAAGGCGATCTATTGTGTCTACCAATAAAATAGGTTTGATGGGGGTTTCGGTTTCTATGGCTATTCTGAAAGCGCCATCATAAAAATCTTTTAAGGGGTCAGGAGTTTCATTAAAAGTGCCTTCCGGAAAAATAAAAATAGATATCTGGTTTTTCAGGGCCGATTTTAATGCACGTACACTTTTGGCCCTGGTTTCTGAATCCCTTCTGTCTACCAAAATCACAGCTGCCCGGTAGATCCATCCAAATACAGGTACTTTCACCATCTCGTACTTTCCCAATACCCTTACTGGCTGATGGGCTATAATTACGATGGACGGAATGTCAACATAAGAAATATGGTTGGCTACAAAAATGTATTGTTTGCTTCTGTCATGGGGATATTCATAGATCTCCTGATGCTGAATACCAACGCTTTTGTACCAAGCTGATCCCCAAAATTTACATAGCTGATAGATCATATTTCCACCCATGATCTTCCCAAACAATAAAGAAAGCATGACAAAGGGGAATACCAGGAACATCAAAAGAATGAACACCAGGAATGCATAAATGCAATAAGTCATTTTAACCAACCATACTATCACTTTCATTTTTCTAACTTAAGCAAAAAATCGTTTAGCTGCTGAAAAGAAATGTATTGCCTAATAGCCATCTGGTATTTTAAGTATTATAGAGCTATCCCCAAAAAAAAGATCCTGTGAAAAAAAATCACAGGATCCAGAAAACTATGGTTCTCAATACTAACCCAAATACGAAAATTAAAATTTATACACTGCGGCTAAAATGAAGCTGGCAGTGCTTTTGGTGCCCACACCTTTACTGTCGAGAAATACTGCAGTAGTATTGGCATTGTCCAGTCTGAATTCTGGGATAATTGTCAGGTTATCCACTTTAAAATTAGCCGATAAAGTAGTGGCAAATATTTTGTTGGCACCGCCTAAAACAGGTGATAATTTCCTGTCATCAAAATAATCGCCTCTTAGGGTAAGTCCTACAGCACTAGAAGGATCGAAGTTCAGGTAAACTGCATGACTTTTCCAGCTTGAGTTTTCGGTTCCAACTTTTGCGGTGTTGATGCTACCGTCATATACCACATTGAATTTATCAGATAATACGCCATTCAATACCAGGTTAAACTGCGAAGAACCGGTACCGCCTACAAAATTCAAATAAGCTTTCAATTTATCATTCTTAGTAGCAGTACTAAATTGGGCAATCAGCATTTTCACAGTAGTAGGAGCTGATACATAGTCTGTAGGATTGGCAACACCAATCATCATGGCAGATTTTCCACCTAATGAGAAATCCGCTTTAATACCTGTATGAAAGAAGGGTCCATAAGAGAATCCGTAAGACATGCTATAGTTTCTGTTGGCATAAGCGTCAACAAGCTCCCATCCAACGTGGGTGGCCCATTTACCAATAGTAAACTTTACTTTGTCGGAAGGAGCAAAGCTAACATAAGCCTGTTTAACAGCTGTGAGGGTAGTACCGATATCATTGTAAGAAAATTCCTGCGCCCTTCTGCCAAAACCCAGATCAATGGTACCACTTACTTTACCAATACTATGGTCCACTTTTAAAGAAGCCATACCCAATTCGAAAGAGTTTTTAGAATTGGTAAAACTGGTTAGGTTATTGGTGCCTGTTGGAGGATCGGAGAAATTATAACGGTAATAGGCATCTACTGATCCTGAAATGTTGGTAGTTGATTTTTTGGTAGAGTCTGATTGCGCAAATACTGCTACAGTAGACAAAATTCCTAAACAAACTGCTGAAATTTTCTTTAACATTGCAATGGGTTTTATGATTAACAAATAGGTACAGCCTTTAAACTTGGTCAGAAGTTTATTCAAATGGCTGTACCTTATTTTTTGGGTATTACTTGCTAGTATCTATTGGCAGTGAAAACCTGGTCAGTGGTTTGTTGTAAAACTGCTATACAATACTGCTTTATACGTTTGTTCTCTTATTCCTTTTCTACTAAAAAGCAATGAACTAGGCTACTTGTGGTGTTCTGCCATATTTCTCATCGTGTTGAGAAGCATCCAGACCTAGTTCTTCTTCTTCCTGACTAACCCTTAATGGCAGTATGAAGTTGATGAATTTAAAGATCAGGAAGGATACGATAAAACTATAAGCAACTACGATTAGTAATGCTTTAACCTGTATAAAGAAAAATGTTGCATTGCCATAGAAAAGACCGTCAGCTCCAGCACCATTAACAGATTTTGTAGCAAAAATACCAGTCATCAACATTCCCACCATACCACCAATACCATGGCAAGGGAATACATCCAGTGTATCATCCAAAGAGGATTTGCTTTTGTAATAAACTGCAATATTAGATATGATAGCAGCAATGAATCCGATGAAGATACTTTGTGGAACGGCAACAAAACCCGCAGCTGGGGTAATAGCTACCAAGCCAACAACGGCACCAATACAGAATCCTAATACAGAAGGTTTTTTACCTCTTAATACATCAAAGAACATCCATGACAGACCAGCTGCGGCGGCTGCAGTATTGGTGGTTCCAAATGCAGATACTGAAAGAGCATTTGCACCTAATGCAGATCCTGCATTAAATCCAAACCAGCCAAACCATAATAAACCGGTACCAATAAGTACATAAGGAATATTAGCAGGTGGAATTTCTTTCTGCTCTAAGTGTGACTGTCTGCGCTTCAATACCAATGCACCTGCCAATGCTGCACAACCTGCACTGATGTGTACAACCGTACCACCGGCAAAGTCTAAAGCACCCCATTTAAATAGGAACCCTTCAGGATGCCAGGTCCAGTGTGCAATGGGAGCGTATACCAGTAAGCTAAACAAAGCGATGAATAAAATATAAGATGTAAAGCGGATTCTCTCTGCAACTGCACCCACAACCAATCCTGGTGTGATAATGGCAAACATCAGTTGAAACAAAGCAAATAATGCCAGTGGGATAGAAGGGGCCAAGCTCCAGGGAGCACCTGAATTAATACCTTTAAAGAACATGTGCGTGGTTGGGTTTCCGATAAAGCCTCCGATGGATTCGCCGAAGCAAAGGCTATATCCAACAAAAACCCATAAGATACTAACCACACCTGCTGCTACCACACTTTTGATCATGGTAGAGATCACATTTTTGCGATGAACCATACCGCCATAGAAGAAGGCCAAGCCGGGTGTCATTAAAAATACCAGGGCTGTGGCTACCAGGATCCAACCAATATCTGCGGCACTGTATTTTCCTCCATCATCAAAATTGGGTAGGGAAGGAATAAATAAGGCACCAATCGCAACTGCGATCAAAACAATAAAGGGGGCGTACTGCTTTACAATTGATTTTGACATAAGCTGATGAAGTATTAAATTTTAATATAATAATATATTATTTTGCTAAAATACTAATAAAAACAAATAAACAATGCATAATTATTAACATTTAATATATTTTAATATGTATTTAATTAAAAAATGCCAATTAAATAATTGATCATTTGATTAATTATTTAATTGGCATAAGCTTGAATTATTGAAATATTTATCAATAACTAAGCAATTTTTTATTTATTGACTAATCAGGTAACTTTTATCTTTTGATTCCAAAACAGAACTTCCCATCAGATATTGGTCAACTTGGCGGGCACATTCTCTTCCTTCACTGATGGCCCAAACAACCAAGGATTGTCCTCTTCTCATATCTCCCGCTACAAATATTTTGGGGATATTGGTTTGAAATGCCTGTTCTGTGGCTTTTACATTACCCCTCTCATCCAATTCCAAATCCAGCTGTTTAATCAGCCCTTCATGTTGGGGATGTACAAAACCCATGGCAAGTAATGCCAGCTCACAAGGAATCTCCCTTTCTGATCCTTCCATTTCTACAAAGGAGGCCGGACTTCCATTAACACCTGTTTTCCATTCTAGGTCCACAACTTTTAAAGCCCTCAGGTTTCCGTCTTCATTACCTAAAAAAGCTTTGGTGGCAATTGCCCAATGTCTATTCGCACCTTCTTCATGTGAAGATGTGGTTTTTAAGGTCATCGGGTAGGTAGGCCATGGCATGGAAAGATTTCTGTTCTCCGGTGGTTTGGGCATTAATTCAAACTGTGTAACGGATGCGGCCAATTGGCGATTTGAAGTGCCCACGCAATCACTACCCGTATCACCACCGCCAATAACCACTACGTTTTTGTCTGTGGCTAGTATCGGACTTCCTCCAGCTGTTATTTCACTTACTCTTTTATTTTGTTGTTTTAAAAAGTCCATTGCGAAATGTACACCATTCAATTCTCTACCCGGAATGCTGAGGTTTCGGGGTATGGTAGAACCACCTGCCAATACAACTGCATGGCTTTCCCTTAAAAGATCATTGATGCTGGTGTCTACACCTACATGTGCATTGTATTTGAATACAACACCTTCTTCTTCCATTAATGCAATCCTTCTTTGCACCACCCATTTTTCTAATTTAAAATCGGGAATGCCATAACGAAGTAATCCTCCAGCGGCATCATCTCTTTCATATACGGTAACCTGATGACCAGCATAATTCAGTTGTGCAGCTACAGCTAATCCGGCTGGCCCGGAACCCACAACAGCAACTTTTTTTCCTGAACGAATATTAGGCCTTCTTGGTTTTACATAGCCTTTTTCAAATGCGGTTTCTATGATATGTTTCTCTATTTCTTCAATAGCTACAGGAGGTTGATTGATGCCTAGAACACAAGCGCTTTCACAAGGAGCAGGACAAATGCGTCCGGTAAACTCTGGAAAATTATTGGTAGCACTTAAGATCTCATATGCTTCAGCCCAACTCTTACGGTAAACGGCATCGTTGAATTCTGGAATGATATTACCTAAAGGACAGCCATTATGGCAAAAAGGAACGCCGCAATTCATACAACGTGCAGATTGCTGGTTGAGTTTTTCTTCGGGGAATCTTTCTACAAACTCTTTGTAGTCATGAAGCCGCTCACTTACCTTTCTCTTAGAAGGTAACTCTCTGGTAAATTCTATAAAACCTGTTGGTTTACCCATGGTAATGGTTTGCGATGTTTTGGTTTATTGGTTTGTTTCTTTTCCTAAAGCAACTTTTAACTATTCACTTTAAACTTTTCACTTTTTTCTTTCAGTGCTTTTTTGAAATCTTTTGGAAATACTTTGACAAAATTTTTCTGCTGATTTTCAAAATCACCCAATACAAATTTTGCTACACTACTTCCTGTATAGGCATAATGTTTGGCAATCATGTCTTGTAGTAAAACCGCATCCTCCTGGTTAACAGGATCCAGGTCTACCATTTCTTTGTTACATAATTCATCTAATGCACCATTTACATCATAAACGTAAGCGATGCCACCACTCATGCCGGCAGCAAAATTTCGTCCAATGCCTCCAAGGATGATCGCTGTGCCACCCGTCATGTATTCACACCCATGGTCGCCAACGCCCTCTACCACTACATTAGCACCGGAATTGCGCACAGCAAACCTTTCTCCCGCTTTTCCCCTGATATAGGCTTCACCAGCTGTTGCTCCATAAAATGCCACATTGCCGATGATGCTATTTTCTTCCGGAATAAAGCTCGCTTCCTTAGAAGGATACACAATAAGTTTTGCGCCACTCAACCCTTTACCAAAATAATCATTTGCATCTCCTTCTAGTTCTAGTGTTACACCCTTTGTGTTGAATGCCCCAAAACTTTGTCCCGCAGTGCCAGTGAAATTGAAATGAATAGTGTCTTCCGGTAATCCTGCTGCTTTATAAATTTTAGTGATTTCATTCGATAAAATAGTGCCCGCTGTTCTGTCTGTATTTTTTATAGGGAAAGATGCTGTTACCCTTTGTTGACTGGCAATGGCGGTTTCTGCGGCTTTTAATAGCTGCCAATCCAATACATCACTGATACCATGATCTTGTTCTTCCTGCTTGTAAAGACCGGTGTACAAGGATTCGGGCTCTTTGTAAAGTATGGCAGAAAGATCCAGTGTTTTATATTTCCAATGCATGATATCATCCCGCATCTCCAAAGAATCAACCTGGCCAATCATTTCATTCACAGTTCTGTAGCCTAATTCAGCCATTATTTCTCTTAATTCTTCCGTAATAAAATGGAAGAAATTTACCACATGATCTGGATCGCCATGAAACCTTTTACGAAGTTCCGGGTCTTGTGTGGCAACGCCCACCGGACAAGTATTCATATGGCATTTACGCATCATGATGCAACCTTCTACAATCAATGCAGCAGTTGCTACGCCCCATTCTTCTGCACCCAATAGGGCAGCTATGGCAATGTCGCGACCAGTTTTCATTTGCCCGTCTGCCTGTACAGTTACCCTGCTTCTTAGTTTATTTTTTACCAGGGTTTGGTGCGTTTCAGCTAATCCAAGTTCCCAGGGTAATCCTGCATGTTTGATAGAACTAATGGGTGATGCGCCTGTGCCTCCATCAAATCCTGCAATCAACACCACATCTGCTTTTGCTTTGGCTACACCTGCTGCAATGGTACCTACTCCAGCTTTTGAAACAAGCTTCACATTAATCCTTGCTGCCCTGTTTGCATTCTTTAGATCAAAGATGAGCTGTGCCAGATCTTCAATGGAATATATGTCATGATGGGGCGGGGGAGAGATCAAACCTACACCAGGTGTAGCATGTCTGGTCCTACCGATCCAGTCATCAACCTTATGCCCTGGTAATTGTCCGCCTTCACCCGGTTTGGCTCCCTGGGCCATCTTTATCTGCAGCTCATCTGCTTCTGTTAAATAATAGCTGGTTACACCAAATCTGGCTGAAGCCACTTGCTTGATAGCCGAACGCATCGAATCGCCATTGGGTAATTTCTCGTAACGTACTTCATCTTCTCCACCTTCGCCGGTATTACTCTTGCCACCTAACCTGTTCATGGCGATAGCCAATGTGGTATGGGCTTCCCAGGAGATGGAACCGAATGACATAGCCCCGGTTGCAAACCTTTTATAAATATTTTCTGCAGATTCTACTTCTTCTATTTTTATGGATGGCCTGTTATGTTTGAAACGAAACTGGCTGCGTAAAGTGCAGGCTTTTTCAGCCTGGTCATTTACCAGTTTTGAATATTTTTTAAATGTGGCATAATCATTCATTTTTGTTGCATGCTGCAAAAGATGAATGGTTTGCGGATTGAATAAATGAAACTCCCCTTTTCTTTTCCACTGGTAAATACCACCCACCGGAAGTCTGTCAACAGGAATATCTTTTTTGCTAAATGCAAAATAATGTTTGGCTAAGATCTCTTTGGCTATTTCATCCAGGCCCATACCCTGGATCCGCGAAGTGGCACCGGTAAAATACTGATCCACCACTGTTTTATTCAATCCAATGATCTCAAATATTTGTGCACCCTGGTAAGATTGTAGTGTTGAAATGCCCATTTTTGAAAACACTTTCAATAAACCATCGTTCACAGATTTTATATAATTTTTCTTGAGTTGGTCTACATCCAGATCTGTTTGCAATTTTCCAGACAGCATCATATCCCTGATGGAAGAAATAGCTAAATAAGGATTGATGGCAGTAGCACCAAAGCCCAGTAAACAGGCAAAATGGTGTACTTCCCAAACATCACCGGCTTCTACGATGATGCCTACCTGACCACGATAACCTTTTCTGATCAGGTGGTGGTGTACAGCAGCCGTTGCCAATAAAGAGGGTATAGGTGCATGGTCTGAATCAATGGCCCTGTCTGTTAAAATAATTACTTCAAAGCCATCTTCCACGGCATCAACCGCATAGCGGCAAAGCCTGTCCAGGCCTGCTTTTAAAGCACCCGGCTTTCCATTGGCGCGGAAATAAGTTTGTAATGTTTTGGCCTGAAAAATGCCTGTATCAATACTTCTGATCTTTTCCAGTTCATGGTTGGTTAAAACCGGATGTTTCAATGCTACACTATGACAAGCCAATGGATCTTCTACCAGTAAATTACCATTGCTTCCTGCAAATGTTGCCAGTGACATCACCATTCTCTCCCTGATAGGATCGATTGGCGGATTGGTAACCTGTGCAAAAAGTTGTTTAAAATAACTGCTCAGGTGTTGGGGCTGTTCACTTAAAATGGCAAGTGGGATATCCGTTCCCATAGAACCTATCGGCTCTTTGCCATCAATTGACATAGCGGCGATGATGGTATCCAGATCTTCTGTTGAATAACCAAAAACTTTTTGGTATTTGAAAACCTGGTCGTGTTCCAGGTGTGTGAACATCACCCTTGGTTCGGGTAATTCTTCTAACCTGATCTTGTATTTATTCAACCATTCGCCATAAGGTTTCTGCGAACAGATCGTTTGTTTTAATTCGTTATCCGAAATGATTCTACCCTGTTCCATATCCACCACAAACATCTTGCCTGGTTGTAATCTACCTTTCTCTTTTACATTGGCAGGGTCTATGGGTAATACACCAGTTTCAGATGCCATGATCACCCTGTCATCATGGGTAACGGTATAACGCGATGGACGAAGACCATTCCTATCCAATGTTGCCCCGATCATTTTTCCGTCGGTAAAAGATATAGAAGCAGGTCCATCCCATGGTTCCATCATACTGGCATGAAATTCATAGAATGCTTTTTTAACAGGGTCCATTTGTTCGTTGCCATCCCAGGCTTCCGGAATAAGCATCATCATTACATGTGGTAGGGATCTGCCAGTTAAGGTTAATAGTTCGATCATATTATCCAAACAGGCAGAGTCTGATTGACCAGCTGTTACAATGGGTAACAACATTTCCATTTCATCCTTGGAGAAATAGGGAGAAGTAAAACCTTTTTCACTGGTGATAAGCCAGTTTAAATTACCCTGTAGGGTATTGATCTCACCATTGTGTGCAATATACCTGAATGGTTGTGCCAGTTTCCAGGAAGGAAATGTATTAGTTGCAAACCTGGAATGTACTAGGCCAAAAGCAGATACAACACGCTTATCACTAAGATCAGGGAAATAACCTCTTACCTGCATAGAGGTAAGTTGTCCTTTATAGATAATGGTTTTGTAAGATAAGGATGCAATATAGAAACCGATCTCATCCTGCTTAACTGTATTGCGTATGGTATGCGCAGCGTAATTGCGAAGAACAAATAATTTCCTTTCAAATTCTTCAGGCTGTGTGATGGAATCGGGACATTTTACAATCACATGTTCCATACATGGCTCTACTGATAGTGCGGTAGGACCAATGCCTTCTTTATTTACAGGAACTTTTCGGTAGGCAAGAATTTCCAGGCCTAGTTTTTCAGCAGCCCTGTTGAAAATATCACGACACTCTTCACGGAGCCTGATCTCTTTTGGAAAAAAAACAACACCTATGCCGTATTTCCCACAAGCAGGTAGGTGGATGCCCAATTTTAAACATTCATCAAAAAAGAATTCGTGTGGGATCTGCAACATGATACCGGCACCATCGCCGGTATTAACCTCGCAACCACAGGCACCTCTGTGTTCCATATTCTCCAATACCGTTAATGCATCGGTAATATGTTGGTGAGATTTATTGCCTTTGATGTTAGCAACGAAACCTATACCACAGGCGTCGTGTTCAAATGATGGGTCATACAAGCCCTCGCGTTGTTGTGAAACAAGCATGTACAATCGAATTAATGGTCAGGAAATAAAGAAATGGCAGGCAATCGTTTTGGAAAAGTATGTAAAAAATGCGACTATATCAAATCAATAGTGGAATATTTATACAGATAGGTTGATAATTTTCAATAGAATGGCTGTTTTGTTGAAAATTATCTATAATTATTGCGTAGCGTGTTTAACTTGACTGATAAACCACATAATTTTTGGGAAAAGAAAAGCTTCTCTTGCCCTTTTTTTCAAAGATGCCATAAACAGCACTGCCGCTACCGGATAAGGAAGCATACAAAGCACCGTATTGGTAAAGCGTATCCTGTATCATTGCAATTGCTGGATATTTTGCAAAAACAGATGGGGTAAAGTCATTCACTAAAAGCCCATTCCATTCCGTGATGGGAAGTGTGATGATTTCTTTGATGGATCGTTCAGGCTCTTTTGGCACTATGCTCCTGAAAGCTTCTGCTGTAGGTACATGAATGCCGGGATGAATGATAACAATATCATAGGAAGAAAGATCAAAGGGGATCAATGTCATTTTCTCACCCCTGCCTTCGGCGAATACTGGTTTATTCAATAGGAAAAAAGGACAATCACTTCCTAAAGAAAGAGCATAATTCACTAAAGTTTCTTCAGCTATTTCTAATGAAAAAATTTGTGCCAGCATTTTTAATGTGAAACTGCCATCGGCACTACCGCCACCTAATCCAGCACCCATAGGAATGACTTTATGTAGGTGAATGTTTACTGCTGGTAATTGCGGAAAATCTTTTTTCAGGAGCTGATAGGCTTTTACACAAAGATTATCAGATGGGTCACCTGCAACCGGAATGCCGCTGCTGGTAAAGCTTACAGCGGATTTACTTTCTGTATTGTCTGATCTGATTATTTCCAGTGCATCTTCCCAGGCAACAGGATAAAACAGTGTTTCAATAGAATGGTAGCCATCGGTTCTCTTTTTAGTAACATTAAGGCCTAGGTTGATTTTACAATTGGGGAAGCTGACCATGTGACATTGAGGCTATTGCGGAAGTGAGCTATTTCTCTATGCTAAAACAAAACTATTTTCGCTTGTTGATCTCGTCTCTGATAGAAATGGCACGAATATAATCTTCATGTTCCAGCACATCATTCAGTAAGGTTTGTAACTCTTCAACTGACATTTTGCTAAGGTCATCTCTGCCACTACCTGTTTCTTCTATTCCAACTGCTTCGCCTTTGGGTTTTTTGGAACCACTTTCGTCCATCAGGATGCCTGCATTTTCTAAAATATGTTCATAGGTAAATATGGGGCAACCGAATCTTACGGCCAAAGCCAATGCATCACTGGTTCTGCTGTCTATTTCAACTGTATCATTTTCTGTAAAACAAACCAGTTTTGAATAAAAAATACCTTCCTGTAAATCGCTTATAATTATTTCCTGAAGCTCCACATTGAAGGCATTCATAAAATTCTTCATTAAATCATGGGTCAATGGCCTGCTGGGTTGCATGTGTTCTAATGCAACTGCTATGGCTTGCGCTTCAAATCCGCCAATAACAATGGGCAGTCTTCTTAAACCATTCATTTCGCCCAAAACAACCGCATAGGAATGTGTTTGGGTAATGCTGTGAGAAAGGGCCACTATTTCCAGTTCAATCTTTTTCATTTCGGTTACGAAAGTACTCGAAAATAAAACACGAAAAAAGCTAATAGGTTCTTTTTTGCATAGTTCCCCTGCCTTTCATACCCAAGAAACCCGCATAGTTTAACCCTAACATGGCATGAAAGCAAACGCCTTTACCTTAGTTTTGCGCCATGCATTATGTATCTGCCGAAGGTTTGACAAAGAGTTATGGTATAAATCCGCTATTCCGGAATATTTCCTTTCATATAAATGAGGGCGATAAAGTTGCCCTGATCGCTCGCAATGGTGTTGGTAAATCAACACTGCTCAGGATATTAAATGGGGATGAAAAGGCCGATGAAGGCAAACTGTTCATCCACAAGGATGTAACGGTGGCACTTTTTGAGCAAGACCCACATTTTGATGAAACGAAAACAGTTTCTGAAAATATTTTTCATGTGAACCATCCGGTGCTGAACCTCATAAGGGAGTATGAACTGGCCAGTGAAAGCGAAGATGGAGAAGCACTCGTTGAATTATTTGGTAAAATGGACGACCTGAATGCCTGGGAATTTGAAGTTAAGGTAAAGCAGATCCTCACCAAACTGAATGTACACCACCTTACACAGCCTGTTAGCGATTTAAGCGGTGGACAAAGAAAAAGGGTTGCACTAGCCAAAACCCTTATTGATATTGGGTTTGATCATAAGCATACGCTTTTAATGATGGATGAGCCCACCAACCACCTGGATGTAGAAATGATCGAGTGGCTGGAGAACTACCTGAACCAGGAAAACGTGACCCTCTTACTGGTTACCCACGACAGGTACTTTCTGGATGCAGTAAGTGAAGAGATCTGGGAACTGGAGCGTGAGAATATGTATGTGTATCGCGGCGATTATGAAAATTATATTGAGAAAAAAGCAGCACGTATAGAAAGCGAATTGGCTAGTATTGACAAGGCCAAGAACGAATACCGCAAGGAGCTTGAATGGATGCGCAAACAACCCAAAGCCCGTACCACCAAGAGTAAGAGCAGACAGGATAATTTTTACGAAGTAGAAGCCAGGGCAAAACAGAAAATTGAAGATGTGCAATTGCAGTTGCAAATGAAGATGAGTAGGCTTGGGGGCAAGATTATTGAAATGAAAAAAGTGTACAAGAGTTATGGGGATCTGCCCATTCTTAAAGGCTTTGATTATAATTTCAGCAAGGGAGAACGTATTGGGATCATAGGCAAGAATGGGGTTGGAAAAAGTACTTTTTTAAATATGTTACAACAGATCGAACCGGCAGATAGCGGTAAGATCAATATTGGCGATACGGTTGTATTTGGTAACTTTTCGCAACAGGGTTTGGTGATCAAAGAAAACCTGCGGGTAATAGAATATGTAAAAACATTTGCCGAGAATTTTCCATTGGCAAATGGCGGAAGCCTTAGTGCTGCGCAGTTTCTGGAGCTTTTTTTGTTTTCTCCGGATAAGCAGTATACCTACCTCAATTCATTAAGTGGTGGTGAAAAGAAAAGGCTGCAATTATTAACGGTATTGTTTTCCAATCCCAATTTTTTGATCTTGGATGAACCCACCAATGACCTCGACCTTCCTACACTGGGCGTTTTGGAAAAGTTTTTGAGTGAGTACCAGGGTTGTGTGCTAATTGTAAGTCACGACCGATATTTTATGGACAGACTGGTAGACCATCTTTTTGTTTTTGAAGGAGAGGGGATGGTGAAAGATTTCCCCGGAAACTACACCCAGTACAGGATCTGGCTGAAAGAGAACGAAAAGAAAGAGAACAAGTGGGATGTTTTGGAAACCCGGAAAAGTAAAGGAGAAACAACAGAATCAGCCGTAGTGAATAAAGATGTTGTAGAAAGTTCTGTAAAAAAGAAAATGAGCTTCAAAGAGAAGAGAGAGTTTGAACAATTGGAAAAAGATATGCCTCAACTGGAAGAGGAAAAGAAAAACATTACCGATGAAATGGCCATGGGCAATCTGCCATTCGAAGAACTCCAAAAACTCAGCGAAAGAATTATTGTGATCGAACAACTCTTGGAAGAGAAGGAGTTGAGATGGTTGGAGTTAAGCGAGATGGTAGGGTAAAGCCCACCACAAAGCGAGTCATTCCGAACACAGCGCAAAGCGAGTCATTCCGAACGCAGCGCAGCGAAGTGAGGAATCTCACTATCGAAAATGAATAACAATATTAGAAAGAAGTGCGGTGAGAATCCTCACAATCGTAATTGACGTCAATTCGAACGCAGTGAGAATTCTCAAAATCGTTTATGAGGTTTCTCACTGCGCTGCGCTTCGTTCGAAAGTTATTTAAAACTGATCAATTCCACATCAAATATCAATGTGCTATTAGGCCCAATCTGCGCACTTACCTGCCTTTCGCCATAACCCAAATGTGGTGGTATAAAGAAACGCCATTTGCTGCCCACAGGCATTAATTGTAGTCCTTCCGTCCAACCCTTGATCACCATATTCAGTGGGAAGGAAGCCGGTTTGCCTCTTTGAACAGAGCTGTCAAATATGGTTCCATCTGTCAATGTTCCATGGTAATGACAGGTGACTTCCTGGTGTGCCATTGGTTTTTCGCCGGTACCTGTTACCAAAACTTCGTATTGTAAACCACTAGGAAGTTCTGTTACTTCTGCTCTGTTTTTGTTATTGGCCAAGAATTCCTGACCTACCAGTAAGTTGGCGGCTGCATTTTCTGCTTTCATTTTTGCTAATTGATCTGAAACACCCATGTTTTTTAGCAAAGATAAGGCTTAGGGGCTTTGAATATTTTGCACAAACAGCTATATTAAGATTTTATGATGATTATGAATAAAAAGTCAGGATAGGCTAGTTTTCGATACCTTACCGCTTGAATACCTCACACCATTAACGCCACAACTGATTGCATGACAGCCATTTTAGACAAGTCAGGGAAAACCATTGGATACCTGTATCAAAATATGATCCTGGATATTAACCAGCAGGAAGTGATGGGACTGATTTTGGGTAATTGTGTTTTTGGCAAACAGAAATCCCCTGTTGGTAAATTTTTTAATGATACTTTTCGTAAAAAGAACGGTAAGATCATCGGCATTTTAGGAGAATCTGTTGACCTCAAAAAAAATCCCAAAGATGCCCAACTCTCGCTTCAGGCATGGAAAATACTAGTAGATGTGAAAGACCATGTTTGTTTGTGGATTGACGAGAAAAAATCCTGGACCAAGCAGGATTTCAGGGAGTATCTCTTTGCAGAAAAGGATATGGTGGAAGAAGAATAATTCAATTTTATTGTTCTGTAAGGTTTAGTTCCTAATTTTCTAATACAATGGATCAAATGATTTAAGGTCTTAGCAAATTTAGGTTAGTGCTATTCTCATTTGTTTTTCAAAAGCATATGTAATTATGCTAATTATTCATTTTATACCCTATATAATTCGTATTTATTTTAATAGGTCTTGCCATTAAATTGCATACTATTCGGTGTCTAAATGTTTAATTTTAGGCATACAAAACGTGCTAAAGATGCAACAAAATTGTAGGATATTTTGTACATATTATTAGCAAATTATTTGACGCTTCCACATTCAGTTTTCATTCACTTGTAATTTTATTCAAATCTGTTTTGTATCTTGAATTTGTATAAATTCATGATGATACTAAAGGGGAAAAAATTATTAGTGTATAGTGCAAAATTCCTTGCTTTTTTATTATTCATTTTTTTTGCATTTGAATCTACAGCTCAAGCACTCCATTCTTCCCAAAAACTGTTTATAAAAAATAGTCAACTGAGCGCCGAAAATGGGGAATTGATTTCCATTGAATTTCATATCCAAAACCTTGAATCAAATACTTTTATGGGTAGGGTAAGGCTGGTGCCAAAGGATGGGCTAGAACTAGTTTCAAAGAACGAATTTGAATTGAATATCAGGTCTGGTCAAACAGAATATTATTCACACAAAGTAGTGGTACCGAACAATGCAGCCGCAGATGAATTACTGGAATATTCTTTAGAATTATTAGATACAACTGGTATCGTTTTAGAAGAAAAGAAAGGTTCAGTTAGTATAAAACAAACAGGTCATGTGAATTTCCTTTTAATGCAGAACTCTCTGCAGATAAGGAATGTGGGGGAGTTAATTGTTATACCTGTGAGGTTACAAAACACAGGTAATACGGACCAGTTAATTACTGTAGCAACCAAATTTCCTTCGTTAAATCAAAATGATAATGATGGGTACCATCCCATTACAGTATTAGTGCCAGCATTCAAAGACACGATCATTGAAATAAACAAAACGATGTCCATTTCACTATTGAATTTGGGCGAATTTGAAGTTACTTTATCCTGTTTATATGAAAACGGTGATTTCGTTGGAATAGGATCATTGACCATTCAAAGTTTAAGAAGTAGCAAGAAGTTTAATTATGGCAACCAAGTATACTCTGATTATGCTAATATTAATACAAATCATTCATTTGAAGTAAATGGGCAATACCTTTTTACGAAGTTTGAGACCTATCAGGTAAGGGCTAACAGTGATATTTTGTTTCAAAACAGTAAAGGGAAGATCAATTATAGTATTGATGGTCAGTTTTGGAAGGAGGATGGTATTCTGCCTTATTTTAAAGATACGTATATAAATTATGATAACGGGGGAAGCGGCATTACTGTTGGAAATATTACGCGTAATTATGAATTGAATTTAATCGGAAGGGGGATCTCAGGTTATTTAAGTGATTCTTCGCATAGTAATTATTTTGAAGCTGGAGCGATGGATGAAAGTTATAATTTAATTCAAAAAACTAATTTTTCTGGCTTTGAAAATTCAAAGGCTTTATGGTCGCAATACGGTATAAAAAGAAAAAAGTTTTCATTATTATCAACTTTCATACATGAAAAAAACACATTGTATAACGAGAAAAATTATTTGCTATCAAATGAAATGCATTACAGTTTTTCGAAAAAACTTAAAGTGGATGGTATAGTCAATGGTGGATATTCTGAAACCTTACCCAGCAATTCAAAAACAAGTTTTGCTGCCGGAATAAATCTTGAAGGAAACTATGGGAAGTTGATCTTCACCAGTGAAAATTATATTTCTTCTCCATTTTACCCTGGTATAAAACGAGGGAGTACCATTTTTTCGCAAAGACTCACTTTTGTTGGTAATAAGAGCAATCTTTCTTTTGAATACGCCTATAATAGGTTCAATCCTCAGTATTTAACAACTTCATCATCAAATTCGTCTCTTTTTTCGTCCAATAAAGCGGAGATCGGGCTCTCTGGCGAACTGAGTGACAGAATAAACTATTCTTTCAATCCTATCTATTTTAAAGAATACAATAGTTTGCCATATGGTGCGAATACGAAACTTATTTCTGAAATAAACTCCTTAGGTGCAGGTTTCCGGTTGAACTACTTTAATCACCAAGCAAGGCATTTTCTTTATGTAAGCACAGAATTGGGTGGTTACAAAGCACCGTTAACAAACGGAAACAAAACTTTATTCCATTTAAAAACAAATGTGAGTTATCAATTAGGCATTTTCAGTCTGAACTTTTACGGACAAGTGGGTGAATTCTTTGCTGGAGAAGTGCTGGGCAGGTATTTCCAAAACACTGATCAATATAAAATGTTTAATGTTAGTCCCATGATTCAGCATGATTTGTTTAACAAAAAGCTCAATCTTCAGGCTGGGGTTAGTATCAATACCAGCAGCTTAAATGCAAATGGATTTCAAGTCACAGGGAAAGCTGAGTATAGTTTTAATCGTACGGACAAATTGTATGCATCATTAATGAATTATCAGTATGATTATGAACAGATTTCATTTTCGGATTTCAGGATAGGTTTCATCAAACATATGCCAGATGCAACCATTTATAATAACAGGCAAAGCCTGACCATTTTTCTTTATAAAGACATTAATAGTAATGGTTCTTATGAACCCACAGATTCCATTGCAGATGATTATATTATTAATATTGGGAAAGAAGTATTGCTTTCGGA
This sequence comes from Chitinophaga pinensis, assembly GCA_943371675.1. GTDB lineage: Bacteria > Bacteroidota > Bacteroidia > Chitinophagales > Chitinophagaceae > Sediminibacterium > Sediminibacterium pinensis_I. Next base: position 30,199 of record CALRVT010000032.1, read on the forward strand.
TAAAAGGGGACTGGCCATGTATAGAAAAGTTCCACCCGGTATGTACAATATCAGCGTTCCACCCAGTAAAGGCTGGTACGCTGGAGAAAATGTTTATTCAGTTACAGAGAATAAAAAAATAGCAATTGCGCTACAACGCAATGCTGTATTGAGGGGAACGGTTACTTATGCTGCGCAGGATGGAATATTGTATGATGTAGAAAAGCGGAGGGCTAATATTTTTATTCATGCTACTGATGCACTTGGGAAGGTATATATTACCAAAACTACAGAGCTAGGAAGTTTCATATTTTTCATACCTCCCGGTCAGTACCAGGTTGAAATTTTAAAAGTAAATTTACCTGAACAGGTTCAATGTAATAATTGTAAACAAGCCACGAATCTGGAAATCAATAGCGTTTCAAATCTTGGGTTTGAGTTAATAGTAAACCAACGAATTTATAAAGTTCAAAAATTTGTATCACCAGCAAAAAAAGACCAATAATATTATTATATTTAAATTTTAAAAATCAAAGATGTTTACGGGCAGGCAACATAAAACAAATATTTTTATTGGGATAATATTATTATTCATTGCATTGCCAGGGTTTTCACAAACATCTGCCAGTGCCACTTTGAATGTATATTTAGCAGATGTAAGGAGTATTAAAGTTAATCCGGCTCAAAGTATTGTTACCTTAAATTTTGCAACAGCTACTGATTATGCAAATGGTGTTTCACTTTCACAGCCTTCCCATCTAGAAGTTACCAGTACAGGTGGGTATATAGTAAAAGTGAAATCCAGTTCCAGTGTTTTACAAAACAGATCAGAGGTGATTCAGGCTAATACCATCACTTTAACACCTTCAATTAGCAATGCAAATGGAGGAGGCTCAAATATTGGTGGAAATAGTCAGAGTTTAGCGGCAGATACTTATTTATATCCGAGCAAATTAAATGTTACCCCAAAAATTATCATTGACGCCAGCAGGGGGTCTTCCAGAACATTTTATGATGTAAAATACCAGGCAAGTGGGGGAGCAGAATATATGAATAAAGCCTCTGGTAATTATTCGGTAACCATCACCTATACAATTGAACCTCAATAATCAATAAACAAAAAATCAACATTTATGAAACTAAAGGTTAACAGGATAATTATGATAGCAGGATCAATATTCTGCTTGATGCAATCTCAAAAAATAAATGCACAAACAACTGCCAATTCAACTTTAAATGTTGTTTTATCTGATGTAAGAAGTATAAAAGTAAATCCTTCTCAGACCAATGTCAGTTTGATCTTTGCAAATGCTGCAGATTATAATAATGGGGTTTCAAGTAATCAGGTTGGGCATTTAGAAGTAACCAGTACAGGTGGCTATGCAATTAAAGTTAAATCTTCAGGTCCAACTTTGGTGAATGGTGCTAACGCTATACCTGTAAACACCATTACACTTACACCAACAACAGGCACACAGGCGGCTCCTTCAGGGAATGTTGTTGGTATTAGTATACCTGGAGCAAACAATGTGCAAAAGGCAAGTTTGTTATCTGCTATTTTAAATCCTACTGCTGTTGATTTTATCTCATCTCCTACAGGTGCTACCAAATTATATTATGATGTTAAGTATCAAGCAAGCGGAGGAACTTCCTATATCAATAAGGCTGCGGGTACCTATTCTACAACCATTACTTATTCTATTGAACCTTTATAGCAATAACCATCAAAACATTCATTCATCATAAACTGATTTTATGCGTAAACATTTTGGAATATATTTTTTCAGCTTAACATTTTTACTGGGGTATTCAATTCAATCAGCTGCTCAGGCAGGAATTTCTATTAGTCCTTCCAGGCTTTACTATAACAGCAGTGCTGCAGGATTAAAGGCACAAAAAATTAAAGTAACCAATCCTAGTGATAAACCTTTAGAATTGGGTGTTACTATTTCTGATTGGAATTATGATTCGCTTGGAAACAATGTTCTATATCCAGCAGGTAAATTAAAAACATCCTGTGCAAATGCTTTAAAAGTATTGCCAGGCGCTTACTTTACTTTAAAGCCAAATGAAGAAAAAGAAATATCCGTTCAATTCAACAATGCTATTAAAAGAAGTGGTGACGGCTCTAGTCAAACTGCCATGATTTATCTTACACAATTGAATGCGGGTCAGGCTACAAAAACAAATGGTGCATCCATAAAAGTAACTGTAAGAATGGGCGTTAAAGTTTATTTCACTAACAATCCAGATGAACCTGCAAAGATTGAAATTGTGAATTTCAAAGATGGCAAAAGTGCGAGTAATGAAAGAATACTCGACCTTACCATCAAAAACAATGGTAAGATCTGGGGAGATGGAAAAGCTAAATGGGAATTATTGAATACAAGTACTGGTTCAAAAACCGCATTAGATGAGTTCGAATTTTACAGCTTACCGGGAGACACGAGAAGTTTAAAAGCTAAACTACCTACTGATTTGCCAAAAGGAAAATATACGGCAACTTCCATAGTTACTTATGGAAAAAATAAAGATATAAAAGTGGCAGAATTGGAGTTTGTATTTTAGAATCTTTATATGAATTTTATTAAAAGGTCAGGACTAAATCCATCAAGGCATAATTATACTACCCTGAAGGTTTTATTCCTGACCTTTTTTGTTTATGGTCATGTAGTTGCACAACAGTGTAATGGTACTTTGGTTAGTTCCGGCACTACTAATTTTCCCGTTTTAAATGCTAGCGATTTAACCAATGGCTATACCAGTTTACGCTACCTGAATATACATTTCGCAACCACCAGAAATGTAAATTGTCGAAATTGGAGTTTAACTGTTCGAGCGAATGGTCATTGGCGTTCTGGTAATAATGTTATTGATGTTCGAAATACATCGCTAAAATTCAATACTATTGTTGGTGGTCCAACGGCAGGCGATATAGGAATCAGCAGTGTACCTATTCCTATTTCAATGAGTGAGGTTACGCTTGTAAACAAGTCTCTCGAACCACTTGATCAGTTAAATTTCCCAGGGTTTGATTTGAAGTATGATTTAATTGTACGGGGTGGTGGTGATCAATTGATTAATGCTCCGAATGGATTTTATAGTACTACATTGATCATCGTTCTATTTGATGAATTTGGAAATACAATAACTTCTTCAACTGCCAGAATTGAAATGGAGATCAAACAGAATATCACTAATAGTTCAAGTGTAAGTTTACTAAATGGAGCAAGTAATATTTCACTTGGATTTAATAGCTCTAGAGATTTCATTACAGGAGTGTCGGATATTAAGATTGACGGACTGAATGTAATTACATTTACACCCCATCAGGTAATTGTAAAGGCATCAAGTAACCGCTTAACTTCTTTTGGGAATTCGCAGGGATTACCGGTTTCTACCATTAGACTTGATGTTTCAACAAAATCAGTTTACTCGGCAATTTCATGTTATTCAATCAATCTTTCTGATGTAGCTACAGTGGTGGCAGATAATCCCATGACCAATAGGTTTTATCAGATAGTTCCCTATACGCTCAAATTTTCTATACCAGGGAATAATAGCAATATTTCAAATGCAGATCCTGGAGACTATAATACAAGTATTGTATTTATTATAGTTCCTAAATAAGGTTATCGCTGTCATGATTTGTATTGAAAAAATTAATCAATCAAATCAGGGCAAATTTGTTATTTCAAATTAGCCGCAAAAAACTCCAAAGTTCTTCTCCATGCGGTTAAAGCAGCCTGTGCATTATACCTGGCTTCAGATGTATCATTATGAAATGCATGGTTCACATTGGGGTAAATATAAAGTTCATACTTAGCGCTATTTTTTTTCAGTGCTTCTTCAAATGCTGGAATGCCTGCATTGATCCTTTCGTCTAAGCCTCCATAATGTAATTGAAGCGGTGCTTTTATTTTTGGAACATCAGCAACATTAGGTTGACGTCCGTAAAAAGCTACAGCAGCATTGAGCTTCGGAACATTTACCGCTAATTCATTTGACAATGCACCACCCCAACAAAAACCTACGCATCCTACTTTTCTGTTGCACTCTTTTCTTGCCCTCACTATCTCAACAGTAGCTGCAAAATTTTGCAGATTGGTTTTAGGGTCTAGTTTGGCAAACATACCACGTGCTTCATCTTCATTGAAAGGAGTGCCACCAAATTCTGATAAGGCATCCGGAGCAACAGCAAAATATCCTTCTTTGGCTAATCGCCTGGTAACATCTTTGATATGGTCGTTCAAACCACGATTTTCATGTATCACTATTACGCCACCCATATTCATGCCCTTTTTGGGTTTAGCCGTATATGCAAACATGGTATTGCCATTGGCATCATAAGCAATACTTTCTGTTACCAGTTCGGGATCATCCTGTGCAATCGTGGCTGCTTTGGCTTTGTTGGATTCCAGTTGTGGTAAGAGGGCTATGGCCAATGTCATACTACCTGTTAAAATCGCCAATCTTTTCAAAAAGATTTCACGGCTTAATGGTTTGTGGGTATACTCGTCGTATAGGTTGATGATGCGCTGATCCATAAATATGATTTGAATACTAATATAGTTTTATTTGAAGGAAATGCAATAATGGGATAAAAGGAATAGATGAAATGATTAAAAAAAAGCCGCAGATTCGCAGATTATATAATCTGCGAATCTGCGGCTAAAAAAAATCATATTAATCTATGCTTCTTCGTAAGAAGAAACAGGTTCACAAGTGCAAATCAGGTTTCTATCGCCATGGGTATTGTTAACCCTTGCCACAGAAGGCCAGAATTTATTCAGTGTAACATAGTATAAAGGGAAAGCAGCTTCTTTTCTACTATATGGATGTTTCCATTCATCAGCACAAACAACGGCTTGCGTATGAGGTGCATTTTTTAAGGCATTGTCAACCTTGTCTGCCTTACCTTCTTCAATTGCTTTGATCTCCTCATAAATAGCAATTAAAGCATCACAGAATCTGTCTAGTTCAGCCTTATCCTCACTCTCAGTAGGTTCGATCATGATAGTTCCTGCTACTGGGAAACTCATGGTAGGTGCATGAAAGCCATAGTCGATCAGTCTCTTAGCCACATCTTCGGCTTCTATACCTACTGATTGTTTAAAGGGTCTTAGGTCAACAATGAACTCATGCGCACAAGTGCCTTTTTTGCCGGCATAAAGGATCTTGTAATATTTCTCTAATCTTGCCTTCATATAATTGGCATTGAGAATGGCATATTCAGTAGATAAGCGAATACCATCAGTACCCAGCATCTTGATATACCCATAACTGATCAATAAAATACTTGCAGAGCCATACGGGGCTGCACTTACAGAGCCTGTTTTCTGTTTGTCGAATGAGGGATGACCAGGTAAAAAAGGAGCCAGTTTATCATTCACACAAATGGGGCCCATGCCCGGACCACCGCCACCATGCGGAATGGCAAAGGTTTTGTGAAGGTTCAGGTGACAAACATCTGCGCCGATCATACCCGGACTGGTTAAACCAACCTGAGCATTCATATTGGCACCATCCATATACACCAAACCGCCATTAATGTGTATGATCTCACAGATATCTTTAATGGTTTCTTCAAAAACGCCATGGGTAGAAGGGTAGGTAACCATTAATCCACCAAGTGTGTCTTTGTATTGTTCTGCTTTTGACTGAAGATCGACCACATCAATATTACCAGCATCATCGCATTTTACCACCACCACTTTAAAGCCTGCCATTACAGCACTGGCCGGGTTTGTACCATGTGCACTGATCGGTATTAACACCACATTTCGATGTGTTTCTTTACGGTGCGCATGATAGGCTCTCATGGTTAGCAAACCGGCATACTCACCCTGCGCACCACTATTGGGTTGTAAGCTACAGGCAGTAAATCCGGTGATTTCACATAAATAAGCATTCAGTTCATCAATGATCTGCTGGTAGCCTTCTGTTTGGTTGCTGGGTACAAAAGGATGTATTCCTCCAAATTCAGGCCAGCTAACAGGGATCATTTCGCTGGCTGCATTTAATTTCATAGTACAACTTCCCAAACTGATCATACTGGTATTTAAAGACAGGTCCTTGTTTTCCAGTTGTTTGATGTAACGCATCATCTGGCTTTCGCTCTGGTGGGTATTGAAAACAGGATGCGTTAAGAAAGTAGAAGTACGGCGTAAATCTGTTTGAATTCTCCATCCTTCCATATCTAATTTCTCAGCTGCTAATGGATGTCCGGTACTTTTTTCAGTTACTGCTTCAAATATCTTTAAAATGGTATTGGCATCTTCCAGAGTAGTGGTTTCATCAAGAGATATTCCAATGGAACCATCTTCAAAATAGCGGAAATTAGTATGGTATTTCTCTGCCATGGTTTTTATATCCATTGCATTCAAACCTTGTATTTGTAAGGTATCAAAGAAGAAATCATTGGTTTGACGAATACCCAGTTTACCCAAACCCTCCGCAATATTTTGGGCAATGATATGAACCCTTTTGGCAATAGCTTTTAAGCCATCAGGACCATGAAAAACAGCGTACATCGCAGCCATATTGGCCAACAAAGCCTGGGCCGTACAAATATTGGAAGTGGCTTTTTCGCGTTTGATATGTTGTTCCCTGGTTTGTAAGGCCATTCTTAAAGCGCGGTTACCCTGTGCATCAATACTGATACCAATCAACCTGCCGGGCATGCCTCTTTTAAAGTCGTCCTTGGTAGCAAAGAATGCCGCATGAGGTCCGCCAAAGCCCATAGGAACGCCAAAGCGTTGCGCTGATCCTATAGCCACATCAGCACCTAATTCGCCAGGAGAAGTTAATATGGTTAACGCCAGTAAATCCGTAGCCATGATCACCAAGCCTTCCTTTGCATGTACTTCCTGAATGAAAGACCTGTAATCTTCTACAGATCCGTTATCGTTGGGGTATTGAATCAATGCGCCAAAAAAGCTGTCATCTATTGCGGCTTGCTTGTAATCACCATATACTAATTGAATACCTATGGGTTCTGCCCTTGTTTCCAAAACATCTTTTGTTTGAGGGAAAACGGCATTGTCTACAAATAATTTTGGTTTGCTGATGACATCGGTCTTATTCACATGGTGAAAAACCAGGTTCATGGCTTCCGCAGCAGCAGTGGCTTCATCTAACAAAGAAGCATTGGCAATGGGTAAGCCAGTAAGGTCTGTAACCATTGTTTGAAAGTTAAGAAGACTTTCCAGTCTGCCCTGAGAGATTTCTGCCTGATAGGGTGTGTATTGGGTATACCATCCTGGGTTTTCAAAAATATTTCGAAGAATCACACTGGGTGTAAGGGTACCATAATAACCCTGACCTATGCAAGTTTTGAATACTTTGTTTTTAGAAGCTACTTTTTTTAATTCTTGTAAGTAAGTTGCTTCGCTTATAGCAGCAGGAACCTGCAAAGCCGTTTTAATACGGATAGATGCCGGAATGGTATTGTTGATCAGTTCTTCCAAAGAACCAAGACCAATGGTTGCCAGCATGGCTTTTGTGTCTTCCTGGTTAGGACCAATATGTCTTTTTTTGAATTCATGCGATTGTTGCTCAAATAGATTCATAGCTAGAAGTTACTTTTTACAAATAATAGAGAAAATCAGGTTATAACAGGATAACCGGGTAAATTGCCGCAAAGTTAAGATGATAGAACAGAATAATAGCTCTTTTGTTGTATTTGGGGATAGGGGGTGGATTAAAAATAGGAAAGTTTAAGTGGTAGTAACCAGTAGACTTTCCAAAAAAGGATTATGTCTGTTTAATTCCCTTTTAAATTATGCGGGAAATGGATTTCCAGCTAATCTTATAATCAAGCAGGGTTAAATGCCCCATTGCTAATCAATAATAATCATATGAGTGAATTCAGTCTGGATAAATGGGAGAAAAGAAGCGAAGAGCACCAGAAACGTTATAAGCAAATATTGCAAAAAGCAGAAAAGCAAAAGAATAAAGTATTGAAAATTTTGCCTGATCTGCACGATGAAGCATTCTCCAAAATTGACTGTTTAACCTGCGCCAATTGCTGTAAAAATTATTCACCCAGATTCAAAACACCTGATATCAAGCGGATCAGTAAATACCTGGGTATGAAAGAAGGTGATTTTATTGAAACCTATCTTTTTCTTGACCAGGAAGGCGATTATGTAACCCAAAGTAAACCCTGCCCATTTTTGGGTTCAGATAATTATTGCAGCATTTATGATGCAAGACCTTCCGACTGTCACAGGTTTCCCTATACGGATGAAGATGTACTTTTTAAGCGCCCCGTTATCACATTAAAAAATTCGACCTTTTGTCCAGCAGTATATTATGTGCTCGAAAAGCTTTTGGTTACTTTGCCATAAGTTCATCATAAGTAGCCGTTATACTCCTTTCGGCACCATTGGCCTTCCAGTTTAGTCCGGGGATTTCTTTCATTTTAATGATCTCTTCCCTTGATTTACCTGATTTTATTTCAGCTGCAACGAAATCAATCAGTTTGCCCAAATAATCTTCAAATGCGGTAAGGTCATCCAGTGAACCGGTGATTTTTTCAGGATCTGCTCCATGACCAAAAATGAATAAGGTATTCTTATCGAAGGTCTTTTTTGCTTCCTGCATAACCGAAACCCAGTTTTTTACGGAAGCGCCGGAACTCCTGTCAATAAAGGGGTGCATTCGATTGAACAACAGGTCCCCCATATGGGCAATATTGGCATTTTCCAGATGAATGATGGCGTCGCCATTGGTATGGGCCGGTCCAAAATGATAAGCCCTTACTCTTTCCTTACCTATTTTTTGTTTCCAGGTCTTTCCAAATGTTGTATCCTGGAACAGCTGTTTATCAACAGATTTGTTCTGCTCAGAAACCCGCTTGTAATTGGTCAGGCAATTTTCATGTCCAGCCACATGTTCCACGATCCCTTTAAAGGAAATATTTCCGCCTGTATGATCACCATGGTGATGGGTATTGATCAGGAATTGGAATGGCATGTCCTGACTTTTTTTCAATTCGTCTATCAAATGTTTGGAAGTATCGGCAAATTGTGAATCAATAATAGAATAGCCTTCTTTCGACTGGTAAATGCCAATTGTTCCGCCTCTTTCCGAAAAGATGCTAACACATCCTCTCAGGGCTTTTATTTTATAACCTGGCACTTGTAAAAGAGCAGCAAAAATAGAATGGGGATTGAGGGTAGAAAATGCAGCTGTAACACCGGCATTTCTAATAAAGTTTCTACGATGCATGGTTATGTTTTAAGGATATTAAGACAAACTAAGATACTAAATTAATATTCCATTTTTCGCAAACTGGGCGCTTTAAACCAGGTGGTGCATACTACCAGTAATGTCATACATCCGCCAAAAACAACAGAAGGGATTACACCCATTAGTTTAGCGGCTACGCCACTTTCAAATTGCCCCAGTTCATTACTACTATTGATGAACATAGAATTTACACTCATTACCCTGCCACGCATTTGTGCAGGGGTTTTTAACTGCAGAATAGTACCCCTTACCACAACACTGATGCCATCAAGGATTCCACTGATCAATAAAACTGTAAAAGAAAGCCAGAAGATTTTTGAGAGGGCAAAAATGATGATACAGATACCGAAACCTCCTACAGCCAATAATAATTTCTTGCCTTGTTTTTTTCTTAAAGGGAATAGCGTAAGTATAATAATAATGATGATAGACCCTATATCTGAAGCGGCATTGAGCCAACCAAATCCTACTGGACCGGCCAGTAAAATATCTTTGGCAAAAACGGGGATCATCGCAACGGCACCACCAAAAAGTACGGCGAAAAGATCTAGTGAAAGAGCCCCCAATACTTCTTTGGTATGGAATACAAATTTCAAACCCTCTTTCACGCTTTCCATTGTTTTCTTCTCACCTGGCTCATTCAGGGCAGGTTTGGGTTTTAAGCGATACATAAAGAAAAAACCAATGATCACCAGCATACAAATAATTGCCAAAGAACCGGTATTACCCAAGCCCGCAATAAGAAACCCAACACTGGCATGACCAATAACAGAGGCAGAAAGCCATACACCTTGGTTCCAGGTGGTAGCATTTTGTAACAGTTCTCTGGGTACAATAGAAGCTACCATGGTGCCGAAGGTTGGTCCGGTAAAAGCACGGAAAATGCCTGTAAAAAAAATAATAATATAAATGCCAAACGCAATCTTATGCTCACTTAACTGTGTGGAAGTGTAATGTGAAGAGAGTCCGAGCAACAATAATGCACAAGCCAAATAAAGGGAAACGCCTCTTAAGAGTAATTTTCTTTTCTCACTGATATCAATGATATGGCCTGCATAAAGTGAAAGTGAAACTGCCGGTATCACTTCTGAAAGTCCTATCAAACCAATAGCAAAAGGCTCATTGGTTAATTCATATACCCACCATCCAACTAAGGTACCCATCATTCTGAGTCCCATGATAAACAAGAAGCGCCCCATCATAAGGTTTCGGTATTCAGGAATTCTGATAGCTGCAAAAGGATCTTGTTTTACGATAGGTTGTTCATTCATGAATTAATGGGTGTCAGGGTAAACTGAAATAATGCTGACCTGTTTCGTAATCCTTTTCTAAGGCATCAATGACCACCTGAAAATGTTTTTCATTACCCAAAAAATCTGCATTGCTGGCGTCTATGAAAATGGTTTTGATATTGTGTTGCTTGATATAACTGGTATAGGTTTCCTGAATATGGAAGAGATATTCGTCGGGAATGTTTTGTTCGTAAGATCTATTGCGTTTTTTTATATTCGATTGCAGCTTTTGTACAGGAGCATGCAGGTAAATGAGAATATCAGGGAATGATAATTGTTGGTGAATGATATCAAATAATTTCTGATAAAGTCTGAATTCTTCTTCCGGCAAATTTACTTTGGCAAATAAAAGACATTTGGTAAAAACATAATCGGATATGGTAACACTTTGAAATAGGTCCTTGGTATGGATCATTTCTTTCAATTGCTTATAACGTTCTGCCATAAAAAACAGCTCAAGCGGAAATGCATACTGCGATGGGTTTTCATAAAATTTTGGAAGGAAGGGGTTATCGCCAAATTCTTCCAGGATCAATCGGGCATTATAATGCTTGGCCAATAAATGCGTTAAAGTGGTTTTACCAACGCCAATATTCCCTTCAACTGTGATAAAATGATGCTTCATGTATGATTTCCGTGGTTATGTTCAAAATTAACCGCCATCAGTTAGCAGCAGCTGATTTTTTTTGCACATTCAATGGATCGGTGCATTCTTGTAATAGTTGAGCAATATTTTTTTGCAGAACCGGATGCCATAAACTGGGTGCCACTTCATTTAGCGGTAAAAGAGCAAATCTGCGTGAAGCAAGTGCCGGATGCGGTAATTGTAGCAAAGGGCTGTTAATTACCTTATCATCAATGAGTAAAATATCAAGGTCAATGATTCTGGGGCCTAGTTTTTCCTTTCTTTCTCTCCCCATCAGGGTTTCGATAGCCAGTAATTCCTCCATCAATTTTTCGGGTTCCAGGGCGGTTTCTACTACCAGAGATTGGTTATAAAAGTTGGGTTGATCGGTTTTTCCCCATGCTTCAGTTTCGTAAATAGCCGAAGAATGAACGATATTGCCGCAAAATTGTTGAATATAACGATGTGCTTCCGCCAAATACGCATTTCTGTTGCCCAGGTTACCACCTATCAGCAAATAAGCTGTATTCATAAATTGGAAGTTTTATTGGGTTCAAATATCTTTAAATTCATTACCAAATAATTAAAAATCATGAGGGGTTTTTTAAAAACATTTTTTGCGTCATTTTTAGCACTGGTAGTTTTTGTGTTTATAGGCATCTTTATTTTAATAGGTATCATAGCGGGTGCCACTTCAGAGGAAGCGCCAGTAATTGGTCAGAAAGCAGTGTTAGTGATCGATTTGAATAACCAGTTCAAAGAACAGGCATTGGATGATCCCTTCAATGCACTTTTAAAGAATGAAGAAAATGAAACACCTTCTCTGTATGATATGGTTCGTTTATTGAAACACGCCCAATCAGATTCATCGGTTAAAGGCATTTATTTGCTTTGTGGCAATAACAGTAACGGATATGCTGCCAGTGAGGAACTGCGGAAGGCATTGATAGATTTCCGAAAATCTAAAAAATTCATCATCGCTTATGGTGAAGCCATTTCTCAAAAAGCTTATTATGTAGCCAATACGGCCAACAAGGTTTATTGTCACCCACAGGGTGGTGTTGAATGGGAAGGCTTTTCTGTGAACCTGCTTTTCTTGAAAGGCATGCTGGATAAATTGGAAATACAACCACAGATATTTTATGCAGGTAAATTTAAAAGTGCTACAGAGCCTTTAAGGGAAACCCAAATGACCGATGCCAATAAATTACAAACCTCGGTTTGGCTGGGAGATCTGTACAATCGGTTTATCAGTGCTACAGCCATTTCTAGAGGGTTGGATACTGCCCAACTTAGGAATCTTGCACAAACAGGCGCCATTCAAACCGCAAAGGATGCTAGGACCTATAATTTGGTGGACGGCTTGAAATATGATGACCAGGTAAAAAAAGAGATCGCTATAAGACTGGATCAGGAAGAAAATGATAAGATCAATTTTGTTAGTGTGCATGATTATTCCAAAGCAGCAGATTATAAACAAACATCCGGTGAAGACCGAATTGCGATTATCTATGCTGATGGGGATATTGTTTCGGGTCAGGGAGAAAATGGAGAGGTAGGCAGTGATGCATTCCGTAGTTTAATCAGGAAAGTGCGTTTGGATAAAAGCATCAAAGCAGTTTTGTTTCGAGTAAATTCTCCGGGAGGAAGTGCATTGGCAAGCGATGTTATCTGGCGTGAAATCAGTTTGACAAGAAAGGTTAAACCCGTAGTTGTGAGTATGGGTGATGTAGCTGCCTCCGGCGGTTATTATATAGCTTGTAATGCTGATTCAGTTTTTGCCAATGAGAATACCATCACGGGATCTATTGGGGTGTTCAGTATTGTGCCCAATATGCAATCTTTTTTCAAAAATAAATTGGGCATTACATTCGATGGTGTTAAAACTGCACCCTTTGCAGGTATGGGTAATATCGATAGACCTTTGAATGAAGCGGAAAAAAGATTTTTTCAATCAGGTACGGATTCTATTTATCATACATTCAAATCTCGTGTAGCGGATGGTAGAAAAAAAGACATGGTTTATGTGGATAGTATTGCACAGGGAAGGGTTTGGACGGGAACGAGGGCTAAAGAGATTGGTCTGGTAGACAAAATAGGTACTTTACAGGATGCATTGGATTGTGCGGCACGTATGGCAGATGCAACCACTTATCGTGTAAAAGAATTTCCTGAAAGAAAGAATTTTCTGGATCAGTTAATGAGCAGTTATAAAAAATCGATTCGCACGGATATTATTAAAGCAGAAATAGGAGAGAGCCAGCAACTCATGCTACAAAAATTAAAACAGGTAAATAAGATGGTGGGTGTGCCACAGGCAAAAATGCCCTTCCTGGTTAGCATTAATTAGACGATACGGTTTTGAACAAGCGCTCGTCAAAATGAAATGGAGCCGTACGTTTTATGGTTACTTTTTTAAAAGCGGGGTGAAGTGGATTGATGAGGTAATTATACTCACTTTGAACTAGTGCGGAAGGACATTGAAAATGAAGAGTCTCTTTTGATCGAAGTATTTCTGAACCCAGCCATTGGGTATAGTCAAAATCCAAATACCAATTGTTTTTTAGGTTTTGCAAACTTATTTGTTGCTGTTTTTCTGATATGGGGAGTTCAATTTCCATGAGGCGCATCAACTGTAACTCATCCAGCGTTAAAGCATTTGCCAGAACTTCCAGTAAAGCCAGAGAAATAGTGGCACTGGTATAAATTACAGGTGTGCCTACATTATTCCATCTGCCACCTTTCAGTCTTGCACCATTACCACTGAGGTCATTGGCAAATTTCGGATGTGCAAATCTGTAAACGATCATGTATAAACACCGTATTGTATCCTGGTAAGCTGGTCAATGATTTCCTGGATGCCTCTATCCGAGTGGAGAGATTGAAAATTAATGGTATGACCCAAAATTCTCTTTTCTTTTTTAAGCCATTGGTAGAAAGATAGTTCATGTTGGAATGTTTCAAGGCCCAATTGAATCATCTCTTGTATCAATAAGATCCTATCTGTATAGATCGCTTCAAAGGAACTATTGTTTTTGGCATAGCGTTGTAAGGTTCTTTCGGAAAGGTGAAGCATATCAGCCCACTCACTTTGCGTGAAGGGTACCAGCTCAGCTATTTTTTTAAATTTTTTATAGGGAAAATCTGCTACCAATAATGGCTTTTTGGCAGGAATGTAGGGTAGGAGCGGTTCTTCTACTTTTAAGGGTTTAGGTGGAAGAACTGGTTTTTTGCGTAATTTACCCATAAACGACAATTGACGCACTAATATACGACAAATGTCTTAAAAATAACTAAAATCTTTCTTTTTATCATTTTTTGAGAGCGCATAATTTAAAGTAGATTTGTTTCTCAATACCCACACCATGAAGAAGGAGTATAGTCAGTTACGTGCCATGTTGGCCATTACCAAGGGTAGTTTGAAAGCTATCTTTCGAAGCCCTTCAGCAGTGGTATTCAGCATCGCATTCCCTTTGATATTTATCCTTGTTTTTGGTTTTATTGGCGGTGGCAGCAGGGTATCTCTCAATGTGGCAATGGATCCCTTATCTGATACGGCCAACCCCATTTATGCCGCCATGAAAAATATGGGCGGGATCAAAATGGTCAATAAAACAAAGCTTGAAGTGAAAGAAGACCTGGAAAAAGGGAGAATCACAGCCCTTATCAGGATCGATCGTTCGGGGAAAACCAATCAGCCTTATACCATCAGCCTTACAAGTTCAGAAGCAGTAGCACCGCAAAATATGCAGGTACTTCAGTCATTGTTAAATGCAGTGATAG
>CALRVT010000033.1:0-45118 GCA_943371675.1 Chitinophaga pinensis
CTTTTTGGATGCGGTGCCCAGCGAAGCGCAGGCAGTAAAAATGATGCGCAGCACATTTTTACAGAAGCCAAAGCAGCGTCGCCGCAAAGACGAGGCCATGCGGCCTGAGCAAAATGGGGCTAGCCTTAGCGGAGTGATAGAATAAAGAATGATGTATTTTAAATTTGTTCCGAACACCTGTGGTGAAAACACCAACAACGGCGAAGAATAGCTTTTGGAAAGTTCTAAAACTTTCCAAAAGCTTTACACTCGCGTAACCTCGTTCCTTAGCGCCCTTGCGGTTAATCCTTCGCTTAACCGCAAAGGCGCGAGGGCGCAAGGGTTCGCTAAGTTTCGCCGGTGGAGAAGGTTTTCAATTGCTTAATGAAAAATTACAAATCTACTTGATAACTGGTGCTGCGACCTCCGGCCTTACCCGCCAATATAAATACCCCTAATTCCACCAGCTGTTGCATATCTCTTGTAGCAGTGGCTTTTGATGTTTTAGCAATCCCTATATATTTTCTTGCATTCATCCCCCCTTCAAAACCTTTTGTACCTTCTTCCATCATTCGCCTGATAACCATTATTTGGCGGTCGTTTAGTTTGTCTTTAAAACGATCAAAGAATTTTGTTTTCTTCAGAGTAAATTCAATTTGTTCTGCCGCTTCCGTTTGTGCTTGCAAGGTTGTTTTGATGAAATATACTATCCATGGCGAAATTTCATTTGATTGTTGGGCTTGTTCCAGAGTATCATAATACAGCTTTTTACTGGCCTCTATTGTTCTGGACAGGCTTAGCAGAACCGGTCTTCCAATCGTTTGTGACAATGCTTTTTCTGCAATAGCCCGGCCAATTCTTCCATTTCCATCTTCAAAAGGATGTATGCTTTCAAAATACAAATGGGCGATGGCAGAACGGACGGGGGCTTTTTTAATTTCAAGTTTGCCACCCGGAGCTGTATCATTGAACCATTGTATAAATCGTTTCATTTCTTCTGGCACTTTTGATGAGGGCGGTGCTTCGTAATGTACTTTCTCTTTACCCAAAGCACCTGAAATTACCTTCATGGGTTCTTCATGGTAGCGCCATTGACTAACGGAAACCCTTTTGTTTTCGCCCAGTAACATCTTGTGCCATGCAAAAAGCTTTTCTTCCATTAAAACATCCTTGTATGTTTTACGGGCATCGATCATCAATTCCCCCAAACCAACGGCGGATTTGTCCTTGCTATTTTCAGTATCGTACAACAAGCCCAGATTTTTCCTAATGGATGAAAGCACATCTTTTCTGCTTGGATATTCGCCTTCTATTTCCGAGGTTTTGATGGCTTCTGCCAATATGATCTCCACAAGAACGTCCTGCTTTGTTTCCTCTGGCAGACCATCAAAAATGCCCGATACCCTCCCCACCTTCTCAGTGAAGATCTGCAGCTCATCCTCCACAGCATCCAATGAGAAGGTAAACTGTGGCCAGTCATTTTGTTGCCAGTTGTATATTGCCATGAGCCGATTAGGGTGTTTATTCGGCTCAAATATAGTAAAATAATGAGCCGAATAATTATTTTATTCGGCTCTTTTCCTGTTCAATGGGTTCGCCGCAGTTGTTCGTTCGCCGGTGTTGGTGTTTTCACCAACGCCTAGGCTTAATAAAATAAACAGAAACAATTATGATTGTTGTTGGTGAAAACACCAACAACGGCAAGTTTTCCTCGCGTAACCTCGTTCCTTAGCGCCTTTGCGGTTAATCCTTTGCTTAACCGCAAAGGCGCGAGGGCGCAAGGGTTCGCTAAGTTTCGCCTGTATTATAGAAGAATAGCTTTTGGAAAGTTTTAGAACTTTCCAAAAGCTAAACAATACACATCATTCCCTAACTTAGTTGTTGCTTATCAAACTTCGAAATCCACTGCCATGAAAATACTATTACTGCTACTTTTCAGCCTTCCTCTTTTTGCTATTTCCCAAACAAAACCTGCAGAAAGCTCCGTTGGTGAAACCATCAAAATGATCAAAGTAACTGATCAGATCCAATTGGGTTATTCCACCCAATCGGGTGTTAAGATCCTGATGAAAGAGGGGCTGCCATTCAAAGACCTGAATAAAAATGGTAAAGTAGATCTCTATGAAGATTGGCGCGTGAATGTGGTGGATCGTGCCAAAAACCTGGCATCTACTATGACAGTTGACCAGATCGCCGGCTTAATGTTATACAGCAGACACCAGGCCATACCTGCACAAGAAAGGGGAATGTTCGGTGGTACCTATAAAGGCCAACCCTTTTCTAAAAGCGGTGTAAAAGCATCTGATCTTTCAGACCAGCAGATCGAATTTCTTACCAAAGACAACCTGCGGCACGTGTTGGTGACTTCCGTATTGAGTCCAGAAGTGGCTGCTCAATGGAATAACCAGGTACAGCAATTGGTAGAAGGCATTGGACTGGGTATTCCCGCCAACAATAGTTCTGATCCAAGAAATGGTGCTAATAAGGATGCAGAATACAATGCAGGATCCGGAGGAACCATTTCTCAATGGCCGGAGGAATTGGGACTGGCCGCAACATTCGATCCTGCTATCACCCGTCAATTTGGTTCAATCGCTTCCAAAGAATATCGGGCATTGGGCATAGCCACGGCCTTATCTCCCCAGATTGATCTGGCCACCGAACCCAGGTGGAATCGTTTTATCGGAACCTTTGGTGAAGACCCTGTTTTAGCAACAGATATGGCAAGGGCTTATGTAGATGGATTTCAAACCTCTCCACAATCCATTACTGCTTATCAGGGTTGGGGTAACTTAAGTGTGAATGCAATGGTGAAGCACTGGCCAGGTGGTGGACCGGAAGAAGCAGGAAGGGATGCACATTTTGCTTATGGAAAATTTGCGGTGTACCCGGGCAATCAATTCCAAACACATTTGAAACCCTTTACAGAAGGTGCTTTTAAATTAAAAGGGCCTACCAAAAAAGCATCAGCCCTCATGCCTTATTATACCATCTCTTATAACCAAGATACCAAGAATAAAGAGAATGTAGGTAATGGTTATAGCAAATACCTGATCACAGATCTATTGCGAAACAAATATGGCTATGATGGAGTGGTTTGTACCGATTGGCTGGTAACGGCAAATGAAGGGGAAAAACCGGATATCTTTTCCGGTAAATCCTGGGGCGTAGAAAAGTTAAGCATTGCAGAAAGACATTATAAAGTGTTGATGGCAGGTGTGGATCAGTTTGGCGGAAACAATGATATCAAACCCGTATTGGAAGCTTACCATATGGGTGTGAAGGAACATGGAGAAACATTTATGCGCAAAAGATTTGAATTGTCTGCGGTAAGATTATTGTTGAATATTTTCCGTGTGGGATTGTTTGAGAATCCCTACCTGGATCCGGCACAATCAAAAATGAATATTGGCAAACCCGAATTCATGAAAGCGGGATATGAAGCGCAATTGAAATCGATCGTGCTGCTCAAGAATCAAAACAAAACCTTGCCCATCCAAAAAGGCAAGACCGTCTATATCCCTAAAAGAGTAACACCTGCCAGTATTAATTCCTTTGGACAAGCAGCTCCTGAGAAGATCGAGTATCCGGTGAACCTGGATCTGATCAAAAAATATTATACAGTAACGGAAGATCCGGCTAAAGCAGATTTTGCTATCGTATTCATCAAGAGTCCGATTAGCGGGGGTTATAGCAGGGCTGATAGAGAAGCGGGTGGTAATGGCTATGTTCCCATCAGTTTACAATTGCAGGATTATACAGCCGTGGATGCCAGGGCCAAAAGTATGGCTGCCGGTGATCCCGTGATCGATCCTACCATTACCAATCGTTCTTATCTGGGCAAAACCTCTAAATCCAATTCCTATCCTGATCTGAAAACTATAGAAGATACGCGAAAAGCCATGCAAGGAAAACCCGTGATCATTTCTGTTAGTTTAACCAATCCGATGGTATTTGGTGAATTTGAAAAAGAGGTAGACGCGATCCTGGGAGAATTTGGTGTGCAAACAGAAGCGATATTGGATATGGTTTCCGGTAAATCAGAGCCTTCGGGATTATTGCCCATGCAAATGCCCCTGAATATGTCTGCCGTTGAAAAGCAATTTGAAGATAAGCCTCGTGATATGATACCCTATAAAGACAGCAATGGCCATCTCTACGATTTTGGATTTGGGTTGAATTGGAAGGGTGTGATTAAGGATGCAAGGGTGAAGAAATATGTTGTGAAGAATTAAGATTTTGCGGTAGGTTAATTTGCTAAAATAGATGCTACATTAATAGTCCGAAGGAGTTTGATGGGACCAACAGTGGAGTTTCATTGCGGCTTCGTTGTACTTGCCCCGATGTAAGAGGGGTCACTCACTTGAGCTTTAGTAGCGTTGGGTGGCTAGGTTGTTTGATTATCTTATACATGTTTTTCCCATTTTACTTCTTAACTTAAATTCTTAGTTTTTATGAGAAATCATTATTCTAATAAAATTGCCTTTCATTTCTTTATATGACATCCTTTTCAAAATTCAAATCAACCCTTAATAAGATCGATGGCTATATCTATGCCCTCTGTGAAATAGATGAACACAAAAGAACTCCCTTTTATATAGGCAAAGGCAAAAGAGAAAGATGTTTACAACATTTAAAAGAAGAAGGAGAATCTGATAAAACAAATAAAATAAAAGACCTACTAAAAAACAATACGCTAGGTATAGATATTCTAAGACATGGAATAAAAGATGATGCAACCCTTAAATTAATTGAAGCAACTTGTATTGATCTAATCGGTGTTGGAGAGCTAACTAATAAAGTAAGAGGAAATGGAATTGAAATGGGCAGAATGAGCCTTGAGGAAATTGATTGCATCATCTCACAAAAGATCATGAAAGTGAAAATGGAACATAGAGGCCTTGCTTTCATATTAAACAATACATATAAATCGGGAATGTCTGCATTAAGCCTAATGGAAGTAACGAGAGGTGTTTGGAGTAAACCCCCAAAAGACGATCTTTCACTAAAATTTGCCTATGCAACATATAACGGCATTGTAAAAGAAGTATATGAAATACATGGCTGGGTTAAAGCCGGAACGCAACAATATTTTAAAAGAACATTTGATGTAGACATTTCAAAAAGATGGGAGTTTATTGGAAGAATAGCTAAAGAAGAGATTCGTGATTTATATCTTGGAAAATTGATAGAAAAAGAAAGGAGCTTCGGTTCTCCTTTTGTGAAAGTTGGGGGGGAATGTTGAGTCAGATCAGGAAGAGTAGCTTTGTATGGGGATGGATAGAGTTGAAAGTATGGTTACTTTTATAATATAGAGATAAATCGCTTTATCTAAAATGGAATGATTATTAATTTACATGCAATACTTGTTTGTGACATCTTTCTGTACTTGTCCGGTGAAAGCAGAGGCCCTTGCGTAAATTACAGAAACATTGAACTACTACTCTTTGGCTTTATATGATTGATTTATCAGAAACATAACATAATCCAAATCTGTAGTTGAATCTATTAACAAAGAATAATCTCCGTTTCCCCAATGACCAACATCACTTACATCTTTTGTCAATTTTTCAGGATCATTAAGTTGCCCTTTTTTTAGGTTTAATAATATATATAATCCATCTTGATATATAATAATATCGGTGAATGGTCTTCTTTTTCTAAAACTAATATATGTTCCTTTTGGTGTAATTTCTATTTCCCCGAGATTCAATATCCTCTCCTTTAATGCCTTATAAAGTTCAATTACCTTTTCATCACGGTTTTTATTTTTATTAAAATGGTATTCTTCGGTATAAACCTTTACTTCTTTAGATACTTGTTTCACAACACTTCCTTTTTCATCAGATATTGTAGAAATACTTTCATCTGAAGTTGTTTTGTGTTGAATCAAACCCAACATATTATTATCATATTTTTTAATCTCCCAAAGTTCAAAAGGAACATCTTTAAAATTTACAGAATGCTTTTGGTATTCAGTAAAAAAAGGAGAAACAAAAATTACTCGTGATTGAGTCCAATCAACATCTTCTCTTTTAAGTTGACTTTCGCTATTTTCATTGTATTCTAAAATAAAATCCGATTTATTATTTAACATTAATGATAAATAAGTGTATCCTTGATCAATAACTGAAAAATTTTTCTCTTTTTTATACTCTATTATTACAAATGACCTGTTTTCTTTACTATATGCAAGTGTATCAATGCGAAAATTTTTCACTTTAAATTCAGACCGGACAAATTCAAGACTAAAGAGTTCTCCTAAATTATTTTCAACTATACTTTGTATTTCTTTTTCTAATTTAAAAGGTGTAAAATTTAATTCTATTACCTTTTGTGAATTTAATTTATATAGTTTCATAGAATAATTCTCTTTTTAAGCACGAAAGACTAGATCTGTACAGAATTAATAAATG
This sequence comes from Chitinophaga pinensis, assembly GCA_943371675.1. GTDB lineage: Bacteria > Bacteroidota > Bacteroidia > Chitinophagales > Chitinophagaceae > Sediminibacterium > Sediminibacterium pinensis_I. The sequence continues at coordinate 6,396 of CALRVT010000033.1, forward strand.
GGCTTACATAATTTTTAATATAATATATCTGTTATTTGGATAATGAGATTAATATTTTACTTAATAGCCCCAATCCCTATGACTCACTGGCAACCTATTAAGCTCACTCTTTAAATGCTTCCATTCTGGTAAATAATGGTTCATATAACCAATAAATTTATCGTTGTGGTTCCTTTCCAGCAAGTGTACCATTTCATGAACTATAATGTATTCTATACAGTGGTAGGGTTTCTTGGCTAATTCAAGATTTAGCCATATTCGCCCGGCCTCTCTATTACATGTACCCCATTTAGTTTTCATTTTTTTGATAGCGAATTCATTTAAAGAAACACCCATTTTCTTTTCCCACTTATGAATATAGGCTGGCACGATTTCCTTTAATTGAGCTCTGTACCATTCTTCCATGATTGCATGTCTCTTTTTTGCATCAGTTCCAGGACGTATTTGAAGTTCTATTGATTTGTGCTTTATACTCACAACTGGAGGGACATCCAGTTCAATAACTTTCAACAAATACCTTGTTCCAAAATAATAATGACTTTCTCGATTTAAATATTCTCTAGGCTTTTCTCGAACTTGCTCCTTAAACTTGATTTGTTGCTTTTTAATCCAACTAAGTTTGGAAATAGCATAAATACGAATTGTGTCTAAGTCCATTCGCATTGGAGCGGCAATACGGACCCTACCTTTTGGTGGATATACGCTTAAATGAACATTTTTGATATCCTTCAATTCTACATCAACTGTAATATCTCCTAGCTTTATCTGATTCATTAATATTCAGCTTGCTGTTTTACGATAGTGAATATTCTTTCTACTTCACCAAAATCATTAAGTATTTCATATATGGCCCTTTTAATCATATTCTCTCTCGGCTCATTGCCCCTCCACCCATCAGGCTTAACATGTAAAATGGTTTCGTGAATTTGGATAGCCAATTTTTCATCTTTACCTAGATTATTATATAAAGCTCTTAGTGCGGGTGTTTTGAGCGATTCCGGATTTTCATCTGTTTTCCCCTTTTGTACCTGGGCTGCCAAATCGGCTATCTTTTTTAAAAATTCTTCATAGGATAAAGCATTGTCCTTCCTTTCTTTAATTACCGCATTGAGCAATTTGCTCATTTCTTCATAAAAGGCAGGATCGAGTAAATGGTCTTTAATAATTTTTTGCCTTACGTTGTTCTCAATGGTTTCTGCAACAGATTGTTGACTTCCTCTATTTCCTAAAGGCAAGCTACCAACTGCTTCTTCTATTCCGGATTTAGTGATTATCTCCAAAAGCGACATGTCGCCAAATTTGGATATTAATCGAGAATCATCTGCTTGAATATAATTATCAATCAGATGGCGCATATCTGCTTCATACGTTTTTAAGTCCAAGGTTTCACCACTAGCCCGCCTGATGACTTCTCTTAATTTGATGGCTTTATCAACACTCGATTTAATATCTTCTATTTCGTCAGTAGAATATCCTGCCTCATCAAGGTCATCAGCAAGATTTGCATAGGCTCGAATTAAGGAAATTGCAGACTTGTACAATGCTGTTCTTCTCAATTCAGTATTCTTTAAGTCTTCAGTAATTTCTGGATTACCACAGAAATATCGAATATGTTCCTGGTCTCCTTTTGGAGGTAAAACAGGTTCGGTTAATAAATGAATCTCTTCCAAAGCACTATCCAATCTTTCTCTTCCTTTCTTTAATCGCTCCTTTATCAGAATATCACAGTCTTCCTTTTTAAAATTGTCGTAATCTAATTCAGAAGTGTATACTTGAATTGCGCCTGTTCCTTCTTCATTAACCAGATTTTTAAAAAGGTCTTTGTAGTCGATGATATATCCAAAATCTTTATCATCGGTGTCAAGTCTGTTTACTCTACAAATAGCTTGAAATAATCCATGATCACGCATCTTCTTATCGATATACAAATAAGAGCAAGAGGGCGCATCAAAACCGGTTAGCAGTTTATCTACTACAATCAGTAAACACATATTTGCCGGTTCTTTTACAAACTTATTTTTGGCATTATCCTCGTAGGTTTCAGTTTTAGTTTTATTTGGAGCTGCCTTAACATCTTTTAATAACTCTACATATGTATTATATATAAACTCCTTTTCAGTTTCGGTGTTCTCGCCAGTGTCTTCAGTTGTGATATCTTTTGTGGATGGATTATAAGAAGTGATAATCGCACATCGATCATCAAAACTTGATCGTTGAAATGCTTCGTAATATTTACATGCTTCAAAAATGCTTCCTGCAACCAAGATGGCATTACCTCTTTTAGAACTTAATCTAGGCTTTGTTGTAAAATCAAAAAAGATATCGGTAACAATCTTTTCAATTCTTGACCGAGAGCTCAGCAGCTTTTGCATGGTGCCCCATTTTTGTTTCAGAGCCGATTTTTGAAAATCATTTAGCCCTTTTGTTTTAGCTGCAAACCATATATCTACTTTATCAGGAGATGATAGTTTTTGGTCAATATCTCTTGCTTCGTATACGAGATCTTTTACTACATCATCCTCTACGGCTTCATTAAATTTATAGGTATGAATGTATTTGCCAAACACTTCTAAACTGGTTTGTTTGTCTGATTTTAATAATGGCGTACCGGTAAAGCCAATAAATACTGCATTCTGCAACATGGCTTTCATTACTTTATGCAATTTGCCACTTTGGGTACGATGGCATTCATCTATAAAAACAAACAACTCACCAACTGTTTTAGATGGTGTATTCTTCAGCTCTTCAATAAAGGCATCAAAATCTTCTATATCTCTTTTACCGAACTTATGAATGAGGGAACAAAGTAATCTAGGTGAAGGCTGGTTCAATTGCTCCATTAATTCTTTACCACTTGATGTTCTTACCAAAGGCTCACCAGCATCATTAAAAACCCTTTCGATTTGCTTATCTAATTCATCCCGATCAGTAAGTATGGCAACTCTGGCATTGGGGTTATTTTTCAAGATCCATTGAGCCAAGAGAACCATTACAATACTTTTACCACTTCCCTGGGTATGCCAAATAATACCACCTTCTCTTTTTCGGATATGCTCTTGAGCTGCTTTAATACCGAAATACTGATGGTAGCGTGGTAATTTTTTAATACCACCATCAAATAGCACAAAATCACGAATGATTTCTAATATCCTTGCTTTATTACAAATTTTAATCAGATACTTATCTAACTGCAAAAGACTATTGTCTTCTATATCTTCCTTCCAATGAAGGAAAAACTTCTCGGGAGTACCAATCGATCCGTACCGGAGTCCTTCAGTATCATTACCCGCCATTACTAATTGAATGGTAGTAAAGAACTGCTCTATAAACTCCTTTTGTTGATTAACAAGATTTTGTCGGATACCATCTCCAATAGATACTGTGCTTCTTTTTAACTCCAACACTCCAATAGCAATACCATTAATATATAGAACAATATCGGGGCGCTTTTCTCTATTACCGAGATAGGTAACTTCTTCTGCTATAGCAAAGTCATTTTCCTCTGGCTTTTCCCAATTAATAAAATGGATACGTTTATATCGATCGCTTGGGTTTTCTTTTACTTCATGACCATAACGTAATAGTTTATAAATCTCTTTGTTATTATCATAAAGATTTCGGTCACAGTTACGCGATTCTGATTGTAATTTAAAAATGGCACGATTAACTAATTCTACCGGATATTTAGCCTTATTAATTAAATAGCTACGAAGATGTTCTTCTTCTATATTGCTATTATTTAGCCGGTCTTCCCAATTACCCAAGTAGTTATAATTCAGATTTTCTCTGAATAATTTGACAACCCGGTTTTGGGTTAACCTTTCTATTTGGCCGATGTCACTCATTGAAATTTTATTTTTAAGCCATTTTTTAATATTTTTTTTATTTCTTCTATTCCTCTTTGTACAATTTCATCAAAATTTCCTTGAAATTTTATCAATATATCCCTACCGTTTCTAATAAAAACGCCACCTTCCACTTTCTGCCAATTATACTCCTCGAGCTGTTTTATAGAACTAGAATTGCCATTTACATTCGGGTTTAATGAATATTTAATTTCGATGCCCTTATTATTCCAAAATTGTAACTGTAAATGAGGCTCTTCAGAATCCGTAACAAAATATTCGCCTTTATCATATTCAATATTTATACAAAACATCTCAGAATTTGAAATTAATTCGGTGTTTAAGAAATTATTGAAATGTTCCTCAAAAAGAAATGTAAATAACTCACGTGATCCTTTCGTCCTTTTTTCTCCCTCTAACAAATAAATCAATTTCCCATCAGCATCTTCAAACCATTGGAAATTTCCTTCTTTACAAAAGTTAACTACTTCCGGGTACTTTACAAACAGATACCTATATTCATTTCTCAAGTCTTCATTTGTAAGATGCGACTGAATAATATCTAATAAACTAGAAGGTGAGTTTTTTTCTACATATTTTTCAAATTTTTCAAAGGCTTCATTATGTCTTATATAATCAAAATGAAATAAATTGTATTTATCCCCATTAATGTATTTAGTACAATCACCAAAACATAAAAGAACCCGGATTAATAAATTTCTATCTTTATCCTGATACTCTTTAAACCATCTTTGAGCTAAAGAAACATTTGATTTTGGTTTATAATCGGAAGATAAATTTTCTATCAGCAAATCAACCATAACTTGATTATGTTTATTAATTTCAGGTGCTAACCAATTTCGGGTTAGCATGCACTGCTTGATCATCAAAAATTGTTTGATGCTGTCTAAATCTTCTTTGTTATTATAATGAGTGCTTTTTGCATCAGGAAGATAATTGCTATACTTAGAATTGTCGCTATGGCTAATTAGGCACAGGTTACCAAAAGAATGTAATTCTTGATCAGCTAGTATTCGTCCCCCAATTGGTTGTTGGGGATAAAAGTGTTCTACTGAACTTCTAAATTTATATGCAAAGGATTTTACTCGTGAATCATTTTCAATGTCTTTGTATTTCACCCAAAGCAGATAATCAAGAAAGTTAAAAACAAGATTATTGTTTAAGTTTCCATACCTGAGCTTATTTAAATCTAATTGATCAACCGATCTGTTTATAACTTTGTCCGCTTCGTCAATCATAACGAAATAGCTAGTTGGCTCAATAGCTAGATAATTATCGAATACAAATGATTTGGCTATATGCTCCAAGTAACTGATATATTCTTTACTATTTATTTCGAACTCATGAAATAAATAATTTAGTGCTGCATTAAGCCAGTATTTGTAAGACATTGAAGGAATTGATGTATGAAACATACTCAACAACATTAAAACTCTGCGATTATCGCTGTCAAAAACTTCCCCTTCGTCGAAACCAAAAGTATTTACATATTTAACGCCATTTTTGGTCTTGCCAGAACTATACCATTTTAAACTCATTAAACTCCAGCGATCTGTATTAGAAGTAAACTCTCGTTTGATGATATATTTATCAAACAAGACTTTGCATCGAAGTAGGTTGTAAATAAAATCTTTCACAAACTGAATTCGATTTTCTTGTTCCTTTGGCAATTGACTCTTGAATATATCTATCAGTCGCTTATCGTCTAATGCAACTTCATCTTCAGCTGTTTGTACCCTCAAAACGTGTAATAAAAAATTGGGGAAATTTATTACAGCGTTGAATCTATCTGGGCTTTCTTCACTTTCAGCTTTTTTTTCATGTTGGATATTTCTATTAATGATATCATCTATCTCTAAAACCTTTTCAACATTTTCATTGTAAATAGTGTGGTTGATTTTTTCTACAAAATCATCAAAGCTATATATTGAAAGATTGTTCCAATCGTTATTTCCAAAAATGATATGGCGTTGAGTAACAGTAAATCCATATTGTACATACTTTTCCATGTTAGAGCAAGCTTCCCAAATTAGATGAAAACCGGCTTCCAGTTTTTCCCTTTCTTCCGGCTTATACACATTGAAGCAATCCATTAATTCTGCCTTTAGAATCTCATGTTTCTCCAGCTGTTCTCCGCGACTATTCATTATTTCAAAATAATGATTCATGTCTAAGCCATAGGGTAAGGTTACCCTAAGTATTTGTACATACTTATACAGATAATTTGAAAACTCGGTGATGCTTATTTTTTCATATTCAACCTCGCTATTTATTCTGGTATGTAAAGTCTCTCTGCATATTTTATATGCTGATTTGATATTTTCATCGCATTTGTCTATTTCGAAGTTGCCAAGAAACGCAGCATTGAGTGATTGAGTAGATTTTTCCCTGCTTGCAAATCTCAGATTGAGTTGCTTAAACCATGCCATATCTACTAATTCGGAAAATTCATTTTTAAGTACAGCACTTAAAATGGATAGGGTTGTTAACCGTTGTTGACCATCAATTGTATCATATTGAACACTATCTTCTTGTTGATTATGCGAAACCACCAAAGTACCTATATAATAGTTTTTTTCTTTGTGTAATCTGGCGTAATCAATTATATCTTGTATTAATTGATCTATTTCCTTTGCCTCCCAAGCATAATTACGCTGGTAAACAGGGATAACATAGTTGTCTGTTCCTCCCAATAACTCCCGGATATTCAGCGGTAATATTTCTTTTTCAGGCAATTGCATAATAATGCATTTTTTTGAAAAGGTTTTTTAAATCAGTCGTTTTATCGGATTCGTATTCCTCTTTAATTTCGGGAATAGGATAATTAATTACTTCTTCTTTGTAGGTAGCATCTCTGATGATTCTGAAAAAATTAATTTCTTGTACAACATAGTTATCTACAGAAGCCAATTGTAAATTCTGATAGGTTAAGCGTAGGGTGTAGGCCCAAATAAATATCTTTTCGATAGCTCTTGAAATTTCAGCATTACCAAATTTGTCTATAAAATATAACATTGCACAATCAAATAACATACGGATATATTTATCCCCTGTTCTGTTTTTTCCTGCATAATCATTTAGTGTTTGAATAATTTCCTTAGCTTCTGTACTTAACTCATTGGTTTGATTTTTAAATGTGTCATGCATCTTTTTGTAATGCGTTATCATTTCAAAAAAATAAGCGCCATTAATGATAACTTGATCCATTTGAAAAGGGAAATGTGTGGCTTCACCGTTTTTAGCAGAATGATTGATTTGCTCATCTGCCATTTTATAAATTTGTGTATAAGGATAGTCACCGATTCTACTTTGGTTGATCCCTTTGAATAAAGCCGTATCTCGTTTCGTAAAATACCTAGACGATTTCCCTTTGGACCAGCCCCGTACACGGTATAAAAAATCAGCAAATAAGCCAGATAATTCTTTAATCTCCATGCCTTCCCAGGTATCTACCAGATTAGCTATTTCCGTTTCACTGATAATATTTTCGTTATTATTTATTTCTCTAAGATGGAAGGCTTTCAACAAATCATGTGGTTCAAGGTCTCTGCCCCTGGCATTTTGCGAATCAAAAAACTGAAAAGCCTCACTTACGTCGTCAATAACAAAATAGGTAACCTCACATTTATTGTAGAAATAATCAATAAAAGATTCATCAACCCGGTCTATTTTTCGCTCTATCTCCCTGTAATTGTCTTGAATGTTTTTGATGGAAATTTCACTTTTAAATGAAGGTTTAAAGCTGTTTAATTCTGCAATGATATTTTTAAGTGGCAAGCTAGTTAGCGTTTGTAGTTTTTTATTCTGAATTGCTTTTGTAATCAACAAAAAAGTAATACAGCGTTGCTGGCCATCAACAATTTTATTGTTTCCTTCCTCATCTTTATAAATAACAATGGTTCCAATTCGGTATGGATTTTCCCCTTTTTGAAACCGCTGAACATCATCTATCAGTTGTGTAACATTTTTTTGTGTCCATTTATAGGGTCGTTGAAAATGAGGAACCTGTAAGTTAGGGTTACTTAGTAACTGAGCTATAGATTGTATTTCTTTTTGCTGTATGGCCATTTCTGGGTTTATTAACTATACTAATCTTGTTTTACCAGTAAGTAATTCCTGCATCATGCCTTGTTTTATTAATTTGCTTTTTGAAAGTTTTTGTTCTAATACATTGATTTCTTTATCCATCACACCTAAAATGGTTGCTATTTCATTTTGTTCTTCTTCTTTTGAAGGAACTAAAATCTCGATTTGTCGATATTCACCTATCCAATGTCGTTTATGATCACCAGGCAAATACCTAATTTGAAGCATTAACTCATACACAAATCTCAAGTTTACTTTTTCATTTTTCGGAATTAGCATTTTCATTGCAGAAGATTTTGCTTTAAAAGGAAAATCTACATACTTAATGGCTGTAGTAAAATCATCAAAAATTATAACAGGTAATTTTCTAAAGATGCCATGCTCTTCGTCCGTATATCCAAGTATAAAAGTCTTACCTGCTGTTAATACAGGGGTTTGATTAAAATCATCATATTCTGTATTATTTACCAAATATTCTGTAGGTTGTATATAATCTATGAATTCTCCCAACGTTTTCACCACCCACCCCTCCTTCGGCTTCAACAACTTCTGCATTACCCCTTGCTTAATATTCCTCTTTTTCTCAATCAGTTTTTCAAGGCTGTTTATTAAGGCATCGGCATCACTAAGGGCTCTTGCAATGGCGGTTTGTTCTATGGTGCTATTAGGACAAGGAAAGTAAAATTTTTCCATTTCCCATTTTTGAGTATGTACTAATGCTGATGCCCCGTGAGCCTTATCTTCTATGTACTTTGTTAACTTTTTTAATGCATGTAAAAAATATTCTTTTTTTATCGCTGTTTCATTTATTTCAACTTTCCAAGTATGGTAATTTAATAGCCCCTTTTCACCTTTCCAAACATGTGGTCCGAAGGATGTGCCGCGGCTTCCAGACCAAGCGAACAAAAGTTGACCATCATTAATTTCTAGTTTTTTATCATACGATCCTTTGAAATAATTGTATTCTTCTGACCCATTTAAATTCTGTATTCTAATAATAGGCAATCCTTCTCTTTCCCATTCGTACGGTTTGAATCCTCTACCGTTTATTAACTTACATACTTTATTTATTTGTGTGGGCCACCAATCTTCTGGTAATATTCCAATATCCGTTTGCTGATATCCTTTTTTTAATTCCATTCAAATCCCATTTTAGTTAGGTGAGCATTTACTTTTTCCTCAAGTTCTTTAACTTCTTTTAATTGTAACGGTAATGGCGTTTCGTAACGTTCTGCCAATTCTTTAATCCGCTGCGTCAATCGTTGGCTTATACGTTGCATTTCGTTTTGTACGGCATTCTGTAAATAAGTTATCCATTTATCCTCAACTGCTAAAGTCTTGATTTCATCATCACTCAGTTTTTTGTATTTATCCCATACTTTTTGCTCCAATTCTTTTTGGACATCTTTTATTTTTTTGTTTAGTTCGCCTGCTTTGTCGCTTAGCTTAAGATAAGTTTCCAGTAACTTTTGTTCTTCTGCATCTGCTTTGCTTTCTTTTATTTTCTTTATGCGGTCTTTTACGGAGGCGGATGTTATTTTGTCTTTATCGTTTTTGGCTTCTGCCATCAGGCCATCTTCGCTTCCATGTTCTTCTTCCATGGCTTCCATTTCGGCAGCAAGGCTGTCCCGTTCGGCTTCTAATTGTTCCAATGCTTTTTTATCCGTTTCAAAGTATTTATTAATCAGTATATAGGGTTTAAGCAATTTGCTTTCTATACCATCTATTCCCTCTACTTCTTTTTCTTTTGTTTTACCATCTTTGTTCTTGGTTTGCTTTACAATTCGGTAAACCTCTTTACCAGCTTTCCAGCCATCGTCTGAGATAACATATAAATCATCCTGCATCGTTTCACTCCAATAAACCATTAGGTTTTGGTACACATCGTAATTATCAATTAATCGCAAACTGCCAAAAGCTTCAAGCAAGCTTTCAGAAACTTCATGTATGAGTTTCTTGGGTTTTACACCTTCTTTAAGGCTTTTTAATTCAGGCACAACTGTATTTTTCCATTTTTCAAAAACGGTATTTACTTTCTTACTGTAGGTTGTAAATTCAGGGTGAGAAAAAATGGTGGTTTTAATGGCGTCTTTTGCAATCTTTAATTCACTGTATCCTACTCTTTTGAATTTTTTGAACAGGTCATTGCGCAGGGTTGGGTACACATCCCAATAATTTTGCAAGGCATTAATATCGGCATCGGGTATGCCTCCTAATAAATGGGCAGCAATATCCTGTATGTCTTCTTCCTCCTGGCTATCTATGTAGCGTGGTATGTTTAAGTTGTATTCTTTCTCTTCAATTTCTGTAACCGGAATAATTCGGCTGTATTTGGCAACTTCTTGTTGCCTGTTAAAAGTGTCAACAATTTTATGAATGTCCTGATCGCGAAGGCGGTTCTTGGGACCATCTTTCATAAAGCCTTTGCTGGCATCAATCATGAAAATGGCTTTTCGGCTTTCGGCATTTTCTTTATCTATCACTATTAAACAAGCAGGGATACCTGTGCCATAAAACAAATTAGTTGGAAGTCCAATAATTCCTTTAATATATCCTTTCTTAATCAGGTTCTTACGAATCTCCGCTTCTGAACCGCCACGGAATAATACACCATGCGGTAAAATAACCGCGGCTTTTCCCTTGCTCTTTAACGAACGTAACATGTGAAGCAGAAAAGCATAGTCACCGTTTTTATCCGGAGGAATACCAAATCCTGCAAAGCGTCCGTAATCATCTGCTGTATCATTCTCTATCTTCAATCCATTAGCCCAGTTTTTAGAAGAAAAGGGAGGATTGGCAACTATAAAATCAAATAGTTTAAGACCACCATTGTCTTCTTTAAACTGAGGATCAGAAAGAGTGCTATTTCCGGTACACTTGATCACGGCAGTTGGACAATCATGCAATACCATGTTCATTCTTGCCAAACCGGCGGTTGCACTTTCTTTCTCTTGTCCATAGATAGTGATATTACGTTCTGCCTCATCTGCCACTTTCAGCAAAAGAGAACCTGAACCACAAGTAGGGTCATAAATGGTGGTATTGGCATTAGTACTCTTACTATTAATACCAATGATCTTAGCCATGATACGGCTTACCTCAGCAGGCGTATAAAACTGCCCTTTGCTTTTACCGCTTTCGGTTGCAAAGTTACGCATGAGGTATTCATAGGCATCACCCAGAATATCATCACCTTCTGCTTTATTATTACTGAAGTTCAGTTCTGGCTTTTCAAAGATGGCAATCAGATTAGTCAATCTTTTCACTTTCTCCGGACCAGAACCCAACTTTTCTGGATTATCAAAATCTACTTTAATAGAACCAAGTGATTTATTTGCTTGCTCAATAGGACCAATGATTTTGGTATTAATATCTTCCCCAATAGTGTCTTTACCTTTCAAATCCACCATATCCTTAAAACTGGCACCCGGTGGAACAGTAATAGGAGCATAAGGAACACCTGCATATTTATCGCTGATATATTTAATGAACAACATGATTAATACATAGTCTTTATACTCGCTGGCATCCATGCCGCCACGAAGTTCATCGCACATTTCCCAGAGGGAGGAATAGAGTTCTGATTTTTTGATTGCCATAATTACTCGGAAATAATTTTTTAATACTTATCTAAAGTATATAAAGTGAATTTTTAAAAAATTTAAAGTATAACAATTACTTTAATGAATTGCTAATGTGATTTGAACAAGTTTGAAAGGCGGGAGTTAATTTCATCAGTATTTTTAAAATAAGGGAAATAGTCAAATTCTTCGAATCCAGACTCTTTTGCCCACGTGCTCCAAAGAATCCTTAATATTGATTCGTCACTTATCGATTCGTTTGAAGTGCCGTTTTTACGATCAATACTCCTATCAAATGTTTCAAGAATAAAAAGCCGAGATTCACCAAATGCAGGATTATTAAGTTTTTCAAGTTTCAGATTAGGATTGGATTCCAGTACATTTTCGATTGAAATTTTCTTGCTTTGACATAAAGTTCTGATTTGATAAATCTTATTGTGTGTTGAATAATGAGATTTTTTCATTCCTTTAAATTCGAGATAACCATCCGTAAAAACAACAATAGTATTTCTCCATTGCTTAGTTACATCATTAGCAGAATCAAGTATTAAATCTGTTTTTTTGATATTCTCATTTACTTTTAAAATTAGGTTTAAAGAGTTTAATATGTCACCACCAGCATCTGTGTTTTGATATTCACAGGAAATTCGATTTTTAAGTTTGTAGATATCATCTTTCAAAGATGACCCTGGCACTCTAGAGTTTATATAGGAAGATTTTTCTGTGCTATTTTTAAAACTACTGAGATCGATTTTATTAATTGAATTACAATTTGAGATTTTTAAAGAGTTTATATTATAAAATTGGAAAATATGCTGTGGGTTTATTGTCTTCCCTGGTCTTACTATTTGATCATGATAAAAATCGAGTAATCTAGAAATTATAACAGTATCATGTACCGGCTTTTTATAATCTTCAAGAACAATACGATTTGTAACGTCTGATAATACGATAATATTATCAAATAATATTTTGGTTGTAAACTCATTCTTATTTATTGAACAGCTACATAATGAAAGCATCAATATTGTTGTAATTAAAAATTTCTTTGATTCCATTCTGTATGAGATTTATTAATTAATTCAATACGTCTATTGGATTCTTGCTCTGAATAGTATTCCTTAATATATTTTATAAAACCTTGTTTGAATGCTGCAATTCTAGCTGTTATAACATCTTTCAATGATTTAATATTTCCAGATTCGATATCAGCAATATAATTAGAAGTAATTTGTTTTACTCTGGATTTCTTGTCGTCGTAAAATAATTCGGTGCGACTTAGACTTTCTTGACGTTCTGCTAATATTTCATTTAGCCTCATTTCTTTTTGATTAACTTCAGAGGATTTTATACTTATCTTTTCATTTAGCGTTTGGATTTTAAACTCAATCTCATTTATCGCTTGTTGATACGAAACTTTATCTTGAATTAATAATTTTAGAGATATAGATTTTTCTTTGTCAATTATGTCTGGCTGGCTGTTTCTCCATTTACTATATATCAACTCTGACAACAACTTAAACATAATTAAAGGAATTGCACCAAATATAAAAACCTTCCAAAAATCAAGACTATAAAATGATTGTGATACAGTCCAAGTATTTGGTGTCCCTAGTCGAAGACTATCAACTGTTGCTATAGTTTGGGATATGCTAATTGCAACAAAAAAATCAACTATTAATACAGCTACAATCCAACCAAGAATAAATTGTACATATTTGTTTTTAGTATAAAGTTTTGACAAGGCAAGGCCAATTGGAATGAATACTGCAATAAAATTAAAAAGAATTGCTCCAAAACCTTTTATAAACAACTTGGGAATTGCTGAAGAATTAAAAAATTCAATTTTGGGTAAATCAGCGCCTGCGTTTGCTGCAATTTCTGCTTCTTTTTGAACATATACGAGATTATAAATTGCTGAAGTATAAAAGACAAATAAATATGTAAATATTATTGAAAGAAATATAAAATTAAACCATGTTTTTTTAAAGGTAAAAGGAATAACACCCATTGTAATATTTAATCTAGCTATTTCACTATTAACTTGTTCAAGTTTAGATTTTTCATCAATTAGTCTATTTTCATTCTTGTTTTTTTCCGTTTTTAATTCTAGTTGTTCATCAGCAAGAAATTTGACAGAAAGTTTTTCTTGATCAACCTTGCGATCAAACTCTTCAGATATTCTTTTGTTTTGTACACGAAATTCTTGTTCAAGTTGATTTAGTTTATCATCCTGTGCTGCTTCAATTCTTACTTTTATTGACTTCTTTATTTGCTCATCCGTTTGTAACTTAACTTTATAGCTATTTAAATTTAAATCAAGTCCGTTTTTGAATTGCTCAGTATCACAATTATTGTTTTTTGAAAGATCGTATCCAGATTTAGTTAAATCATTTTGATCGAATTTGTCAATTAAATCAGAAACTAATTCTTGAATTTTGTTTGAATACAAATCAATATCATTGTTTTCTATTGGTATTTCAGTGGTTGATTTACTTTCCGATTTGGCTTCAATTGAATCTCTTTTTAAATCATTATAAATACTTTCATAACTGGAAATTAACGTGTAATCTGTAGAAACTTCTAATGTTTCATCATTATGTCTACTTGCACTTATAGTATAATTATAGGTTCCTTTTAGAATAATTTTTCCATCTATAATACAAAATTTATTATGCATTATTCCCTTTTGAAGGGATCGAATATACATTTTAACACTCGTTGATTCTGTCCCCAAATAGGTGTTGATTATAGGTCTATTCATTTCATCATTCGATAAAATAATGTTTACAACAACACCCCTACTTGATGCTCGAATTATTTCATCGAAGATTTCTTTATCTGTAAAATACGCCATTACTAAGCTTATGCTTTCTTTGGCATCTTTTATTGTACGAATAATTTCTGCTCTTATTAATATACCGTTAGAAATCAATTCACTCATAGTTATTCTATTAATTGGTGTAAAAAAGTAAGAACAAGAAACTTAGTATTGGGGTTATCAATTTAACTTATTTATATCTTATTATCAAGTGTTGTTGTCTTTATCTTTCCAGTATTTCCAAATCAACACCATAGCTAAAGTATCCAGCCTGCAATACTGCCTTAATGCGTCTTCCCACAAGAGTTTAACCTGAATGTTGTCTTTGTGAATGCCGTACATCATGTCTTGATACGCTCTTATTGCTCCCGTTCCGTCTCTAACAACAGATTCTCCCTCTATCTCTAACTTAGGCAAAGCATCATAAGGGTTACCAATTTTTCCATCTTCGGTTGTATGATAAAGTTTTAATTCTTCTAACCATTTAATTATTTGCTTGTCCTTGGTTTCTAAAAGAATGGATGGTAAAATATATTTAATGCCATATTTCCCTTTAGCATGAGGATGATGGTAAAAATCTCTAGCAATTTTGGCCTGGTCAATAAAACCATGTACATCGCCTTTATAAAATTTGACAAATTCTTCAAGCCATTCCTTTAATGCCTTGTTCTTATAGCCGTAAACATCCATTTGTTCATATATATCTTTTAGAATCGTATTCTCATAACTCGACCATATAAGAACCGATCCTGCGTTTTTGATATGAGCCATTAAAGATTCTGCAAATTGAAAATTTGGAAATGTATCTATTACATTTATCCAATCTTTGTGAACTAACCTTCCGTCTTCATATAATGTATGGCAGCTCCATTGGAAAGCTACGTTTTCATACGGGCGCATTCCTTTATGATAGGGAAGAGCCATCTTACTTACTTCGAAATCTATAAAGCAAAATGGAAAATCCCATTCAATACTTTGTTTTAATCCGTCAAGCATAACTTCTTTATCTCCTACAACTTGATAGTATGGACGATTAGAGTATTTATCAATAAATAATTCAGCATTAAGATCTTTATAAGTAGCCCCACCATTATTAATAAAATCTTGAATGTCTACCCCCTTTAATCTATTTATGTTTCCTAGCTGTGTTAAGTCTAGTATATGATGGGCATTAAAAGACTTTTTCCCCCAACACTCTGCGAAACCATTAGGTTTAGTTTCTTTTACTACTCTATATTCACAGCCCTTACAATTAATGCCAATATCAGCTTGCGCTTTTTTTGGCTCCGGTGTTATTGAATCAATTAGTACTTTACTTAAAGCTTCAACCTGGGGTAAACGATTTTGTACCATTTCTTTTACATCAACAAGTGTCATGATGTCGTCATTCATCACTTCGTCAACATTTCCAGCAAAATCAATGTCATATCCCCTAAAACCACTTTCGGTGGGTGGCAACTTTTTTATTTTGAACATGCCGTTCAACCCTTCAATTTTTGTTCTTTTTGCTTTATCTGGTAAAAAAAGGTAAGGTCTAATTTCAAATTCAGGATATGCTTCTTTAATGACCATATACTGAAATGTCACATCTTCTAAATATTCATCGAAATCAGATACTACTTTTTTTGTTTCCCAAGAATATTCATTGCAGTCCCAAGATTTCGCTTTCACCTCAATAAGTTCTAAAACTTTATTCTTTTTATTTAGAATATCTACTCGAATTATTTTATTTCCAGCTACAATGATTGCTTCATGTAAGCAAACATTTTTTTGTTGTAAAAAAGTAGCTGTTTCTTCAACCGCTGTTTCCATTTTTTCAATAGTATGACCGGGATATAAAAGCTGAGCCAACTTACCAACCATATAGCCACCCTCTGCAAGTAATTCCATAAATGGATCGGCATCATTGCTGCTTGGATAACGCAACTTTTTATAGTAGAGTTTTGTAATGCAATCAGCACCAACTTTATAATCTGATTTAGATAATTGAACTTTTTTCATGTTTACGACTCTTTCAGTTCGTATAATATTCTATCTGGTAATTGTTTTGAAGCGTCTGCGCCCATTTTCTTTAGTTCTTCAATTCTTCCTACAATATTTCCTTTTCCTGTTGCAAGTTGTTTATATGCATCTTGGTAAGCGCTATCGGCTTCACCCAATTTTTTTCCAACTATTTCGAGGTTTTGAATAAATAAATAGAACTTATCGTACAATGCACCAGCCTTTTCTGCAATTTCTATTGCGTTCTTATTTTGATCTTCAACTTTCCATAAATCGGCTATGATCTTGAGCACTGCTAATAAATTTGTAGGACTCACAAGCATGATTTTCTTTTCATATGCATATTTCCAAAGGCCTGTATCTGATTTTACTGCTTCAAGAAATGCGGGCTCAATAGGAATAAACATCAATACATAGTCAAGCGCCTTTGCATATTTTGGATAGTTTTTTCGACTAAGTCCGTCTATATGGTTCTTTATTGACTGAATGTGAAGTTTTAGTGTTTTCTTTTGTTCGTCCGCATCTGTTTCATTTACATATTGTTCCCAAGCAATCAATGAAACTTTGGAGTCTATAATAATTTTACGTTCATCAGGATATGAAACGGTAACGTCAGGTTGTAAGCCATGACCATCTCCATCTTTGATAATATTACCTGCTTTGTCTTTTATAAATTCCTGTGTTACATATTCCCTTCCTTTTACCAATCCACTGTGTTCAAGAATTGACTCTAAAATCATCTCCCCCCAATTACCCTGCATTTTCACATTGCCTTTTAAAGCAGTTGTGAGGTTATTGGCTTCCTGACTCACAAGGGCGCTCATCTGAACCAGCTTATCTATTTCCTTGCCCAAACTGAAACGTTCTTTGGATTCCTTTTCATAGGTTTCTTCTACTTTCTTCTTGAAATCGCCCAATTCTGTTTTCAAGGGCTTCAAGATCTCACCAATCCTTTCTTCATTCCGCTCGATCATCTGAATGCTATTGCTCTTCATTACTTTTTCTGCCAGATCCTT
This sequence comes from Chitinophaga pinensis, assembly GCA_943371675.1. Taxonomy (GTDB): domain Bacteria; phylum Bacteroidota; class Bacteroidia; order Chitinophagales; family Chitinophagaceae; genus Sediminibacterium; species Sediminibacterium pinensis_I. The sequence goes on from CALRVT010000033.1 coordinate 23,767, forward strand.
CATTTCCAGCTTCAGCTGTTCGCTCAATTGCTCTCCGGATTGTTTGGCAGCAGCCAGTAGATCTTTGGTGGCATTCAACTGTGTATCTGATATGGCCAGTTGAGAGATGCGCTGTTCTTTATCGTTTTGTAGTTCTCGATTATCCGTTTGAAGTGTTTGAATTTGTAAATCCTTTTGTTTCAACTTTTCTTCTAAGCTGATGGACTGGGACGCATATTTGGTTTTGGCTATTAACCAGCTGATGACGGCTCCTACTAAAAGAGAAACCAAAGCAATAATTATAAGTTCTGTATCCATTCTGTTTTAAATTGGGTTAACCGCAAATATATTATGCGTGTTTACCACCTATTTATAATTTGCAGCCATTTCGGTTATGATTTGGCCTATCCTTTTCCGGAAACTTTCGGGTTTCAACACTTTCACTTCTTTACCATAACTCAATACCGTCATGATCAACTCCTGCGTTATATATGCTTCTACCTGAACCCTTACTTCTTCCTTATTTTCCAATAGCACCGTTTGGGAATGATGGAGGGGTTGTGCCAAGATGTATTGTGCCTGAAACGGGGTAAAGGATAAGACAACTTTCTCTGCCTGGGCACCATGGATCTGGGTTATGCCAAAGGAGTATTTGAAAAAGTCGTCAGGATTAAAATCACCAGATGGTGCATATTTCTCATTTGAAATAACCATAGCCTTGATCCGGTCAAGCGCCATGATCAAAATATTCTCAGCTTTAGCTGAAAAACCTATCACATACCAACGATTTCTATATTCTTTCACCAGGTAAGGGGAGAGGACATGCGTCTTTTCCAGCCCACCATATTTTGCATACACCAGTTCCAATGCTTTCTTGGAAACGATCGCTTTTAGTAGGGTCTCCAGCCATTCATTGCCTCCTGTTTTCAGCGGTTCTTCTACTTGTATCAATTGCCTTTCCGATTTGCCGATGATCTTGCTCACCCGATAGCCTTCGATCATTTTATTGATAGCGTTCTCAAATTGATCGAACAGTTTGGAGCCTTTCATGTTTTGCAAAAGTGCTGTGGAATAATCCAGGGCCGCCATTTCATCTTCGGTTAAAGGAAATTCTTTGATAGAAAATTTTTCTTCCGTATAAGAATAACCCTCTTTCTGTTTGTCGTATTTGATAGGAGCGCTGTAGATACGCTTCATAGAAGCAAAATCCTTATTGATCATCGACTCGGAAATATCACACATCAATTGTTCCTCAATGCGTTTACGTATATACAATAGTGAAGGATACCGATGGTGAGTATTGGTAAGGCAACTATCTATGATACGGTATCGAAGAACCGCATTTTTAGTCACGGGCATGGTACACAATTAAAAATAAAACAGAGATTACCAATAGGTTACATACTGGTAAAAGACATTCACTTGTCAATAGCCAGAGGGGTGATGCTCGGGGGGAGTTCTCTCTGTGCTATTGGCTTTTTCCAAGCCTATTAAAATTACGTGATACTTGGCATATTATAAGTACTAATTGAAGTTAACTAAGTAGAAATACCTAATCGTGGTTGTTAAATCACCTTTTTTATTTGCGGCAAATACCTATTGCGCCATCTCTTTTTCACCCCTACTATTGCCGTATACATTCACTATTTAATCCAAAACACTATGTCACAAGAAAACAGGATCACCGTAACCCTCAAGCCCACAGAAAAAGCAGCTGTGCTTAAACACATCAACGAGATCAGGCAAATACTGGGTGCCGCACTCATTTTTAACCTAGACCCTTCCGAGCGCCAGAACCTTGCCAAAATGGGCGACAAGAGTTTAGCCTTTGTAGGCAAAGCCCTAGATTATGCCACCAAAAACCCCACCCTGGTTCCGCCTTATCTGGAGCTGCCCGAGGCCATCAAAGATTATACCCTCTGTGCAGACCTGAAAGAACTCAGCCATGAACTCAGCACCCTAAGACAGGCCATAGATGATACCCTCATGGTTGCCGGTTCGGAGGCTTATGATGCGGCACTCATTTTCCACAATTCCGTAAAAGGCGCCACCCGCACCAATGCCCCCGGCACCCAGGCCATTTATGAGGACTTGGCAGAGCGTTTTCCGCGTAGCCGGCGTAGGGTTGAGGCTGCTCCGGTTGCTGTTTCAGCCTAAAGCCTCGGGTTTTAGGTAAAAAGCCTGTTGTTTTGAGCTTTTGGCTTAAAATAGCGGGCTTTTCAGTTTAGAGTTTTGGGTTTTGAGTTTTGAGTTTGGGGGTGGAGGGAGAAGTTTTGGGTTTTGAGTTTAGGGTTTTGGATTGTTGGGGTTAAGTTTTGAATTGTTGGGTTTAAAGAGGGGGCTTCTTAGCGAAACTTCGTGCCTTTGCGGCTTTGCGGTTAAACCTTCGCTTAACCGCAAAGACGCGAGGGCGTGCTAAGAGAAAAACGGAGAGAAAGAGAAAAGAAGGGTTTAAGTGACTCAGAGACGCTTTTTCTCTCCGTTTTTCTCTTATTGAAACCTAGGATTAACCGCAAGGACGCGAGGGCGCAAGGGTACGCGAGGAATTTGATATTAAACTTAGAAATTGGTTGACAAATAAATATAAATTTATACATTTGTCAACCAACGATTTCAAACCTTCTAATACTTCCGCCATGAACGCTTTTTCCGAGCGCCTTAAATCAGCCCGTAAAATGAAGGGCTGGTCCCTACAAGAACTTGCCGATCAAGTGTCTGTTTCTATCAGTAAGCAGGCATTGAACAAGTACGAATTGGGCACCATGAAGCCAACCGGAGAGGTATTGGTGTCACTTTCCCGGGCATTGAGTGTTAAGCCGGATTATTTTTTATGGGAATCTAGTATAGAACTACCGGAGGTTAAATTTAGAAAACGAGCTAAGTTGAGCACCAAAGAAATAGATAAAATCAAAGAAAAGATCAAAGATGTTTTAGAGCGTTATCTCGAAGTAGAAAGTCTATTAAATATCAATAGTCAATTTATTAACCCAATAGAGAAAGATCCCATTAGTAGTGAGACCGAAGTGGAGCTGCTTGTGATCGATTTAATAAAAGCCTGGAATCTCGGTTTTGATCCAATACCCAATTTATTGGAAATGTTGGAAGAAAAGGGAATACGCGTAATTGAAATAGATGCGCCTATTGAATTTGACGGATTAAGTGCCCATGTTGGGCTGATACCTGTGATTGTCATTAACAAAAACTTTACGGTAGAACGCAAAAGGTTTACCGCTGCGCATGAACTAGGACATCTTGTTCTAACTATTGATGAGGAGGCAAATGAAGAAAAAATCTGCAACGCTTTTGCTGGCGCTCTTTTGTTGCCGGATAACTGTTTAGAAAAACTATTGGGTGATAAAAGAAACAATATTGCACCCGGAGAACTGGTTCGAATAAAAGAACAATATGGTGTATCAGTACAGGCAATTATGATGAGGGCTCATCTGAAAGGAATCATCAACAAAAACGCATTAGATCGTTTCTGGAAAACCATATCCGGAAATAAGAAAGAAGAGGGTCTTGGCAATTTTGAAGGGAAAGAAAAAGTTTATCGATTTGAGCAAATGGTATTTCGTTTAGCTGCAGAAGATGTGGTTAGCCTAAGTAAAGCAGCAAACTTAGCAGGCATGAAGCTTGCCGAGTTCAGAGACCGGCTAGATGCAATTGAAATATAAAGCAAAGCTGGTAAATGAAAAAAGTAGCCATACAAGATGCAAATATTTTAATTGATCTATTAAAAGCAGATTTGTTTGAGTACTGCTTATTGCTGAACTATCAATTTTGTACCACCGATCTAATTATAGCAGAATTATATGATGAACAATCCGCTTTTCTTATGCCTTTTATAGAAGCAGAAAAGTTTAGTGTAATTGCTGTTTCTGAAGAGGACCTTATTGAAATAAATAAATTAACTGTTTTAGATGCTCGTTTGTCTGAACAGGACTGGAGTGCCTATTATTTTGCACAACAAGAAAACACCATATTATTAACAGGCGACAAGCGTTTAAAAAACTATGCTATTTCAAAAGGGATCATTGCAAATGGTGTCTTATGGGTTTTTGATCAGCTTGTTGAAAATGGATGCATAACAAAAGAAGTTGCTTGTACAAAAATGCGACTTATGATGTCTAACAATAAACGTCTTCCTATAGATGAGTGTGAATTGCGGTTGCGTACATGGAGCGTATAAAATAAAGTCTCAGTCTTCTTTTTCTTAGCGAAACTTCGTGCTTTTGCGTCTTTGCGGTTAAACCTTCGCTTAACCGCGAAGACGCGAGGGCGTGCTAAGAGAAAAACGGAGAGAAAGAGAAAAGAAGTGGGGTAAAGAAATTCGGAGGCGCTTCTTTTCTCTGTTTGCCGTCAGGCAGGTTCGATTCTCGCTTATTGATCACACAACCGAAATCTCGTCTAGGCTGAGTCAAAACGAGACGGGCTCGCTAGATAAGAATTGGTTATAAATACCATTTCATTATGCTAATTTGGTATTGTATTCCCATATTATTATGTAAATTTGGTGTTTAAAACCCAAAATATGATACAAAGAACAGTATCCGAAGCCATCAAAAAAGATCTCTTTAAGGGGAAAGCTATCCTTTTATTTGGACCCAGACAAGCGGGCAAATCAACCCTGATCCAGGAAGTCCTGAAAGATAAAGAACATCTTTATTTAAATGGAGACGATGCTGATGTGCGTGAAATACTTACGAACACAACATCAACAAAATTAAAACTATTGGTAGGCAATAATAGGATCGTCTTTATTGATGAAGCGCAACGTATTGTAAATATCGGGCTTACCCTCAAGATTTTTACAGACCAATTAAAAGATATTCAGGTAATCGCTACGGGCTCCTCTGCTTTTGAATTATCAAGTCAAGTAAACGAACCATTAACGGGTCGTAAATATGAATATATGCTCTATCCATTTGGCTTTGCTGAAATGGTTACACATCATGGTTTACTGCAAGAAAAAAGATTACTCTATCATCGTTTGGTCTATGGCTGCTACCCCGAAATTGTTACGAAGTCCGGTGAAGAAGAGCGGTTATTAAAACTGTTGGCAAGCAGTTACCTGTACAAAGACCTCTTGATGCTAGAACAGATAAAGAAGCCCCTTATTCTCGAAAAATTAGTGCGCGCACTTGCATTACAAATTGGCAACGAAATCAATTACCAGGAATTGGCTCAAACTATTGGGGGAGACAGAAAAACGGTAGATAAATATATTGATCTATTGGAAAGAGCATTTGTGGTATTCCGTTTACCTGCACTCAACAAAAATGTGCGGAACGAAATCAAGAAAGGTAAAAAGGTCTATTTCTACGATTGCGGAATTCGAAATGCAGTGATAAATAATTTCCAATCAATGGAATCTAGAACGGATGCTGGTGCATTATGGGAAAATTATGTAATTGCAGAACGAATGAAACTGTTGCATTATAACAATATGGATGTAAAGCAATATTTCTGGCGAACTACACAGCAACAAGAAATTGATCTAATTGAAGAATCCAATGAACAAATGTCTGCTTTTGAATTTAAACTAAACCCAAAAGCAAGTACCCGATTTCCGCAAACATTTTCCGATAATTATCACAACGCTAAAATGCTAGTTGTTACCCCAGCTAATATGGAAGATTTTTTAATTCTGTAAGGGAAATCAATATTCTTTCACTTCATCTTTGCGGTTGAACCTTCGCCTAACCGCATAGACGCGAGGGCGCTAGTGTGCGCGAGGAGATTGATAATCATAGGTACTTTTTTCTCACGATTCACTTATCCACTCAAGCTATCATTCAATCATTCCTCAAATAGAAAAAACCATGACAAGTCTGGGTTAATTCTCGGTGGCCCACCTTCGCTAGGGCTACGGCGGGCAAGTCCTCCTACGCTAGGGCTTCGGCGGATAAATGTGGGACGGGATCGAACCGGCGACACAAGGATTTTTTTTCACCTTCGCTGAAGCTATGGTGAACACGGTCTCCTTTGCTGAGGCATTTAAATAAAAAAACACGAACTGTCTGGGTTAATTCTCGGTGGCCCTCCTACGCTAGGGCTACGGCGGGCAAGTCCTCCTACGCTTAAGCTTTGGCGGATAAATGTGGGCCAGGATCGAACCGGCGACACAAGGATTTTTTCTCCTCCGCTAAAGCTTCGGCGAACAAGCACTCCTTTTCAAAAGCTTTTATAAAAGAAAAACCCACGCAAGCGTGGGTTTAATCTTTCAAACCTCCGTCGCTAAAGCTATGGCGGTCAAGGTGGTGTGGGCCGGGATCGAACCGGCGACACAAGGATTTTCAGTCCTTTGCTCTACCGACTGAGCTACCGCACCTTCGCTAAAGCTTCGGCGCGCGAGGCGCACCTTTACTTACTTGTTGATGTTTTTCCGGACATCGACCGCTAAAGCTTCGGCGCGCAAGCGCACTTAACTTTTAGTTCTTCTTTTCAACCCTTACTTAATTGCGTAAGCACAATTAAGATTATCGGGCTTGCCCGCTGAAGCCTAAGCGTAAGCGGGGTGCAAATATAGGGGTGATGAGTTAAATTCAGAAATTATCCACAAAAAAATAAACCTCGTCCAGATAATCCTCCCCCTTCAGGGGGCTGGGGGGTGAGGTTAAAATTCACAATTCTTCGGCGTCCTCGCAAACGCTATCACATCCCTAATATTCGTCATACCAGTTACAAACTGTACCATACGCTCAAAACCTAGTCCGAAACCCGCATGGGGTACGGTTCCAAAGCGGCGGGTATCGAGGTACCAACTCATTTCTTCGGCAGGGATGTGCATCTCGGCCATTCTTGCTTCTAATTTTTCCAGTCTCTCTTCTCTTTGACTACCGCCCACTATCTCACCAATGCCCGGTGCCAGTATATCCATGGCGGCTACGGTTTCTTTGCCGGGTTCGCAGCCATCATTCATGCGCATATAAAAAGCTTTGATCTTGGCAGGATAACCGGTTACGATCACGGGTTTTTTAAAATGTTTTTCTACCAAATATCTTTCATGCTCACTCTGCATATCAATGCCCCAGCTTACTTCGTACTTGAATTTTTTCTTCTTATATGCCGGACTGTCTAATAAAATGGCAATGGCTTCTGTATACGTGATGCGCTCAAATTGGTTATTGAGTACAAAATTTAATTTCTCCAATAAGCCCATTTCTGCTCTTTCGTTCTGGGGCTTTTGTTTTTCTTCTTCTGCTAAACGCGCATCTAAGAATTCAAGATCCTCTTTGTTATGCTCCATTGCATATCGAATTAAATATTGAATGAACTCTTCCGCCAAATTCATATTGTCTTCAATATCATGAAAAGCCATCTCCGGCTCGATCATCCAGAACTCAGCCAGGTGGCGGGTTGTATTGGAATTCTCTGCGCGAAATGTTGGTCCAAAAGTATAGATCTCACTGAATGCCATGGCACCCAATTCACCTTCCAGTTGTCCACTCACCGTTAGGTTGGTGCTCTTACCAAAAAAATCTTCGTTGTAATCTATATTACCTGCCGCATCTTTTGGTGCCGTACCATCCATGGGCAAATTAGTTACCCGAAACATTTCACCCGCACCTTCTGCATCACTAGCAGTAATGATCGGCGTATGCAAATACACAAATCCTTTCTGGTTAAAGAACTGATGCACCGCAAATGCCAATGAATGCCTGATCCTGAAAACCGATCCGAATGTATTGGTACGAAAACGCAAATGCGCTTTCTCTCTTAAAAATTCTAAACTGTGTTTCTTAGGTTGCAAAGGATATTTCTCGGCATCGCTATCACCCAATATTTCAATGGTAGCGGCTTTCACTTCTACAGATTGTCCTTTACCTACAGAAGCTACCAACTCTCCCGTTACTTTTACAGAAGCACCCGTGGTGAGTCTTTTCAATAAAGCCTCCTCAAATGCACCCAATGTAGCTACTACCTGTAAATTATTATTGGTACTACCATCATTCAAAGCGATAAACTGGTTATTCCTAAATGTACGCACCCAACCCATTACGGTTACTTGTTCGCCCGCAACACCGGCTGTGAGCAGTTGTTTGATTTTTGTTCTTTTGTTAAACATAGATGTATTAATAATGATAGAATGATAGATTGATAGAATGATAGAATGGTCTTTTGGTGGGATCGATTCATTATAAGCGGATCTTGTTTGAAATTCTCTAATTTATTAATTATCAAATTTTTCCACTCACTCATGCTATCATGCTATCATTCACAATTTTCCTCCAAAGATAACCAACCCCCCCCTCCAAACATCCTTTTAACAGCCCTTTTAGCCTAAAATCGGTAAAAAAATGTTTGTTTTAAGAAAAACTGCCTTAACATTGCATTGGAAACAAGCTGATGCAGTCTTCACTTAGCTCTCGACACAATCAGTTTACTCTCTTTCCGATCAAAAAAATTCACAACACGATCTGAGTTCACAATTTTCCTTAGACTAGTGTTTTAACTATTTCAAATTGACATTCCTGTATTAACAGAATTTTTTTATGTACGACATTTTGCAATTAAACGACATGCTCCTGCCTGAGTTGCTGGACATTGCCGAGCAACTAAAGATCCCCAACCTTAAGAAATTGGACAAACAAGGCCTGATTTACAAGATCCTTGATGGACAAGCTGTTCAAGCCAGCGAAACCAAAGAAGATCCTAAAAAGAAGAATGCCCGTCCGCGCAAACCGGTTACCCTGAAAACGGCCAATGGCACTGAAGAGGCTGAAGTGATGCAAGAAGCGCCTGCTCCCCGTCCGATTGAAAAAGCCGCCCCTAAAAAAGGTCCGGTTCGCAAACCCAAAGTTGAAACAGCAGAACCCGCTGAAGAAACAGAATCTGCACAACCAACAGGCAACCAAGAATCAACACCAGAAACAACACATACAGAAGAAGCACCCCAAGCAGGCGAAACCAATACTGCTGCAGAAACACCACAACACCAGTATCCTCGCCAGCAACAACGCAAAGAACCCGCTTTTAATATTGAATTTGAAGGCGTGATTTTAGGCGAAGGCGTGTTGGAAATGATGCCCGATGGTTATGGCTTCTTACGTTCTTCTGATTATAATTACCTCTCATCTCCGGATGATGTTTATGTATCCCCTTCTCAAATAAAATTATTTGGCTTAAAAACAGGCGACACAGTTCATGGAGCTGTTCGTCCGCCCAAAGAAGGTGAAAAATATTTTGCATTATTAAAGGTGGATAGTATCAATGGCAAACGCCCCGACGAAGTGCGCGACCGTGTTCCCTTTGATTACCTCACACCTTTGTTCCCTTTCGAAAAACTGAACCTGTTCACTACTTCCAATAATTACAGCACACGTATCATGGACATCTTTACTCCAATTGGTAAGGGCCAGCGTGGATTGATCGTTGCCCAACCTAAAGTGGGTAAAACGATGTTATTGAAAGAAGTAGCCAACGCCATTGCTGCCAACCACCCCGAAGTTTACCTGATGGTGGTGTTGATAGATGAGCGCCCGGAAGAAGTTACCGATATGGAACGCAGCGTAAAAGCAGAAGTAATTGCTTCTACTTTTGACGAGCCGGCCGAAAAACATGTAAAAGTTTCAACCATTGCTTTGCAAAAAGCAAAACGCTTGGTTGAATGCGGACACGATGTAGTAATCCTGCTCGATTCTATTACTCGTTTGGCCCGCGCACACAATACTGTTGCACCTAGCAGTGGTAAAGTATTAAGTGGTGGTGTGGAAGCAAACGCCTTATTAAAACCAAAACAGTTTTTTGGTGCTGCCCGTAAAATAGAAAATGGGGGTTCACTTACTATCTTGGCAACAGCCTTAATTGAAACCGGTAGTAAAATGGACGAAGTGATCTTTGAAGAATTCAAGGGTACCGGTAATATGGAATTACAACTGGAAAGAAAACTAGCCAACAAACGCGTCTTCCCTGCTATTGACCTCGTGGGATCCTCTACCCGTCGCGATGATCTGTTGCTGGATAAAGAAGTATTACAAAGAATGAACCTCCTCCGTTTATATATCAACGACATGAACACCGAAGAGGCCATGAATGAATTGTTGAAACGTATGCGCGGAACAAAGGACAATGAAGAATTCCTGATGTCGATGAACAGATAAAACAGTTTGGAGTTTTGGGTTTTGAGTTTTGGATTAGCGGATTACGAATTTCGAATTGAATAGAAATTACAGAGCCATGCAAATTGCATGGCTTTTTTATGCTCTGTGACCTCTGTCGTCTCTGTTTCTCTGTGTTGAAAAAAAACTTCGCTTCACCACAACCCCACATTTATCCGCCGAAGCTTCAGCGAAGGAGGATTCATCCACCGAAGCTTCAGCGAAGGAAGATTCATCCACCGAAGCTTCAGCAAAGGAGGATTCATCAGCCGAAGCTTCAGCGAAGGAAGATTCATCCACCGAAGCTTCAGCAAAGGAGGATTCATCCACCGAAGCTTCAGCGAAGGAGGATTCATCCGCCTAAGCTTCAGCTAAAGAGAGGCCCCACCAAAGGGTTCTATAAGATGCAAGCTAGCGTTTATAATAATGATTGTCCTCTATCTCTTCCCTCACTTTTTCTGGCACCAGGTAACGAATGGTTTTTGCGTTGCGGATATTTTCTCTGATTTCGGTGGCAGAAATTTGTAGCATGGGGGCGTTAAGAACTTGAACCCGGGCTCCGTAATTATCTTTCACCTCAAAATCTTTGCGTAGGTAAATGATGAAAGGATAATTTTTTATCAGCGCTTCAAAATTTTTCCACTTCTTCAAATTTTGAAAACTATCGCTTCCCATAATTAAGGAGAATTCGTGTTGCGGATATTTTTCAGCTAAATAGGTAAGCGTATCTATGGTATAAGACGGACGAGGCATTTTAAATTCTACATCGGTTGCTTTCATCCTTAAATCGCCCTCGATGGCCAAGTTCACCAAGTGTAGACGGTGGTATTCGTTCAATAAAACAGAAGAAGGTTTCAATGGATTTTGAGGTGATACCACAAACCATACCTGCTGTATATCCGCATGGTTGGCTACATAACTGGCAATGATCAGGTGACCGATATGAATGGGGTTAAAAGAGCCGAAGTAGAGACCAATTTTCATCTAATATATTGATAATCAATAATTTATGTTCTTAAGAAAGTTCTACAAATATACTATTTGCCTCATTCAGCCTTAAACTCAGGTGGTATCCGGAAACGCCAATCGATATTGGATCGCCCAAAGGAGCTATTTGTTCTACTACAACTTTCTCTCCCGGCACACATCCCATTTCCATTAACTTGATAAATATATCATCCTTTTCAAAAGAGTGTATCACGGCATGCTGACCTACTGCTAATTCTGACAATCGTTTCATTTCCGGCTATTAATGATTAAAGGTAATGTGGCTGATTAGCATTTTGTTACGAATTTTGGAGTTATCAAATCTATTGACCTATGCCGGAAGTTTCTTTTCATTCAGCTGACCGCACCTTAACCCTGGCGGGTAAAACGGTGGTCAAATCTTTTATCCAACAGATCTTCCGTAAAGAGAAGCGGGCCCTGGCTTCCATTCATTATATTTTTTGCTCTGATCAGCACTTGCTGCAAATGAACCGCGACTTTCTACAACACGATTACTATACTGATATCATCACATTTGCCCTAACCGGCAAGGATGAGCCTGTGGTTGCAGAAATCTATATCAGCATAGACAGGGTAAAGGACAACGCGAAAGAACTGGGTATTTCCTTTAAAGAAGAAATTCTTCGGGTAATCTTTCATGGTGCTTTACATCTCTGCGGTTATAAAGACAAAAAGAAAAGTGAAATAACCCTCATGCGTAGCAAAGAGGATCAATATTTGCGTTTATTTGAGAAATTTCGTTCGAATGCTTAAGACCGCTGTTTCTTTTCTGTTTTACTTAGTTCCTTTTTTCGGCCTTACTCAGCAATACGCCATGGTTGAGCTGGAAGCTCGCAAAGTACCCGAACCACCCAATAGAAACCTTGCCGTAGATAGCTGGAACCAATTGCAACCAGGATACCAGCAGCTACCCGAAGAATCCAAGCAATTACTTTATTGGACCAATTGCTGCAGAAACAACCCCACCAAGTTCTGGGATAGCATTATTGTGCCTGTGCTAAAAACCTTTCCATCCCTTAAAGGCAAGGAATCGGAGAGCCTGCAAAAAGATTTATATGCCAAGGGCGTATTGCCCATGTTTGTTTTAAACGAGAAACTGGTGAAAACCGCCCAGGCTCATGCGGAAGATATTGGCAATAAAAAGGCGAACCCAAGTCATAACTCCACCAACGGAACCGATTTTGGCACCCGTTTAAAAAGATCCGGGATTAAATATTGCGGTAGCGAGAATATTTCTGTTAGTAGTCAGTCGGTTCTCCTTTCCGTAATCCTACTCTATTTAGACATACGCCTCCCCGATATGGGCCACCGCAAAGCCCTGATGGATCCAAAACTGGTAGAAATAGGGGTAGGATCTGCTCCCTATGGAAAGGATAACCAGTATTTTCTGGTGCAGGACTTTTCCTGTGCGCAGAATTAATAGTTTCCACGGGCAACTGTTTCTGCCTGAAACAAGCGCCTTCCACCTAAAAAGGTTTCACAAAACACTGTTTCGCCCTGAAACATTTTGTAGTTTTGGGTATGGCGAGAAAAAGATGGACGGCCCAAACCGAAATTACAGACTCACTCCTACGCCTTAGGGAAAAGAGAAAGTGGCAATTAAGTTTCAGAAGGTATGTTTTAGAGAAAACACCCAGTGAAGCCTATGCCCCCTATTTTGGTTTAGACATAGAATTGTTGCGCGAATGGTTTGCCTTACAGTTTACGGAAGACATGAACTGGGACAATTTTGGCAAGCTTTGGCAGTTTGAACATATTGTGCCAACCAGTTATTTCAACTTTGCAGATGAAGAGGATCTCTTACTCTGCTGGAACTTCACCAACCTGAGGGTAGAATATGCAGAAAAGGAGCCAACCAGATCAGACCTGCTGATGGCCAAGCATTATTTTGAAGAACTCTTTGGCAAATCTGGCTATAGAATTTGCCAATTAATGCTCCAAAAGATTGCGCAAATAGAACTGTCCAACAGAAAATCCTATCCCGCCCTGGAACAGTTTTTAATAAACAATAGCAAGAACCTTCAGGGTATTGCCAGTTTAGACGCGGAAACATTTAACCGCTTAAACAAGGGCAATACGGTTGAAGAACTTTTACTCGAAAGGGAAATCCTTAGAAAATTCGGTTCAGCCCAAAAACCCTGAACTATCTTTGCCGCCTATGTTTCCTGAATATGATGTAATAGTTGTAGGTGCCGGACACGCCGGTTGTGAAGCCGCCGCCGCCGCTGCCAACCTGGGCAGCAAGGTTTTACTGATCACCATGAACATGCAGACCATTGCCCAGATGAGTTGTAACCCGGCCATGGGCGGTATTGCCAAAGGACAGATCGTGCGTGAGATTGATGCCATGGGTGGTTATAGTGGGATCGTAAGCGATAAGAGTACGATACAATTCAGGATGTTGAACAGAAGTAAGGGTCCTGCCATGTGGAGTCCGAGAACACAAAACGACCGGATGCTATTTGCTGCTACCTGGCGCGAAATGCTGGAAGAAACACCCAATGTAGATTTTTACCAAGACATGGTAAGGTCCATTATTATTAAGGGTGATAGAGCATGTGGTGTGGTTACCGGTCTAGGCCACGAAGTAAGATCGAAAGCGGTAGTGGTAACCAGTGGCACATTTTTAAATGGCATCATACATATTGGCGAAAAACAGTTTGGCGGTGGAAGGGTTGCCGAAAAAGCAGCCACTGGCATCACCGAACAATTAGTTGAATATGGCTTTGAAAGTGATCGCTTAAAAACAGGAACACCACCCAGGGTAGATGGCAGAAGCCTCGACTATTCTAAAATGGAGGAACAAAAAGGCGATGATGAAATAGTGGGTTTCTCATTTACAGACGCACCCAAGCTTGATCCAAAAAAGCAAAGAAGCTGTCATATTACTTATACCAATTCAACGGTACACGATATTTTAAAAACCGGGTTCGACAGAAGTCCTATGTTCCAGGGCAGGATTGAAGGTGTGGGCCCAAGGTATTGCCCCAGTATTGAAGACAAGATCAATCGCTTTGCAGAAAGAGACAGACACCAACTTTTTGTAGAACCCGAAGGATGGAATACGGTTGAAATATATGTCAATGGTTTTTCTACATCTCTTCCAGAAGAAGTTCAATACGAAGCGCTTCGTACCGTAGTGGGTTTTGAGAATGTCCGCATCTTCCGTCCGGGTTATGCTATTGAGTACGATTATTTTCCACCTACACAATTACAGTATTCGCTGGAAACAAAACCACTGAGTCATTTATTCTTTGCCGGACAAATCAATGGAACTACAGGTTACGAAGAAGCAGCCTGTCAGGGATTGATGGCCGGTATCAATGCACACCAAAAAGCTTTTGAAAAAGAGGCGTTGATCCTAAAAAGAAGCGAAGCATATATTGGTGTATTAATAGACGATCTGATCAGCAAGGGAACGGATGAACCCTACCGCATGTTTACCAGTCGTGCAGAATTCAGAACACTGCTACGTCAGGACAACGCTGATCTGCGTTTAACAGAAATCAGTCACCGCCTGGGTTTAGCATCCAAAGAAAGAATGGATAAGGTAGACCAGAAAAAAACAGAGATCAATCAGGTTAAGAAGGTACTGGCAGAAACCAACCTGGAACCAACAGCCATCAACCAATACCTGGAAGAGATCGGCTCTGCAGTAATTACAGAAAAACAAAAAGTTGCCAAAATATTACTAAGGCCTAATGTAGACTTACCATCCCTAATTTCAAGGGTTTCCGAACTGGAAAAAGAAATAGGTCAAATTCCTGCTGAGTCACTGGAACAAGCAGAAATACAGATCAAGTATGAAAGGTATTTGGAGAAGGAACAAGAGATCGTTGAAAAAATGAGCCAGCTAGAAAACATGGTCATTCCATCAGGTTTCAATTTTGATAAGGTATCTGCACTCTCTCATGAAGCCTTACAAAAATTTAAGAAAATAAAACCCACAACGCTTGGACAGGCAAGTAGAATAAGTGGCGTGAATCCAAGTGATGTTCAAATATTGATGGTATATATGGGCAGATAAAATTTTTAGAAATTGTAGAAGCAGACGATTAACTTTAAAGACTAAATACTGCTTCTGAAAAAACTGCGGAAATATATCTTAATCGGTTTGGGATCGCTCCTATCGATCTTGTTGATTGCATATTTTATTGCTTCCGTTTATGTACGCTCCCATAAAAAAGAAATGCTTGCCAAAGCAAACCAAGAAATAAGCAATGCCATCAACGCCTCAGCAACCATTGAAGATCTGAGCGTTTCCTTCTTTCAAACATTCCCTTATGTAACCATTGCGGTGTCTTCAGTAAGTGTGGAAGACAGCATGTACAAAGTGCATCAGCATAAACTTTTGTATGCGGAAAAAATCTATGCACGTATCAACCCTTTCCGATTAATGGTAGGGTCTGTTAGATTAACCAATCTGGCCATCAAAAACGGGAGTCTCTATTTATATACAGATACAGCAGGTTACACAAATGCCTATATGCTGAAATCGGATAAAAAGAAACCAACAAAACCATCGTCCGAATCCACTAAAAGACTGTTTGACAATATATCCATCGAAAATTTTGCAGCAACCATCAATGATGAACAGAAAAAGAAATTATTTGATTTTCAAATTAATAAACTTTTGGTAGAAGCCACGAACACAGACAGCACAACTGTTTATGAACTCAACAAATCCATTTTGGTAAAAGACCTTGGATTTAATTTACCTGCTGGCAGTTTTTTACAAAATCGATTATTGGAGGGCAAATACAAAATAGAATTAGATAAAAAGAAAAAGAAACTCTTTTTTCAAAACATGGAATTTTCCATCTCTGGACAACCTTTCAGTTTTACAGGCGTGTTTAATTTGGGTGTTGAACAAAATTTTGCTTTTACAGCCATATCAAAAAATCTACTGGTCGATTCAGCTAAAAAAATTCTAACAAAGAAAATAGCCAAAGCAATCAATATAGTAGCCGTGAAAAAACCATTGGATGTGGAGGCGAAACTAAGCGGCAGTTTACAGGGTGGTGATCCGCTGGTAATTGTTAACTGGCAAACAAAAAACAATGAAATAGTAACACCGATCGTTAATATAACTGACTGTAGTTTTTCGGGGCTCTATACTAACGAAGTGGTAAAAGGACTTCCCCTCACCGATCCGAACTCAAAAATTGAAGTACACAATTTATCCGGTAAATGGATGGGGCTGCCTGTACAGGTTCCAAAATTTATATTAACCAATCTAACAACGCCGGACGTTACTGCAAAACTTACCTCAAGTTTTCAACTACAGGATCTGAATACAATTATTGAATCAGATGCTATGTCACTGGTAAACGGTATGGGAAAGATGGAACTAAATTATAAAGGAGCCATCGACCATATTTCTCCTAAAAACGCTAGTGTAGAAGGTTTTATCAAAATAGACAATGGCACCATTGGCATCAGCGCGTCTGGATCAGAACTCACCAATTGTATTGCAGACATTAAACTATCGAATGCAGACCTGAACATTGAAAAACTGTCCTGCAAATTATCGGGCAATCCAATTGTTCTGCAAGCCAAAGCTAAAAATGTACTTTCTCTGGTAGGCGATTCGCACGAACCGGTATCCTTAGAGTTAGTTTGTGCGGCACCGCTTCTAAATATTAATAAGATTAGCAGTATCATTTCCAGAAAATATCCCGTAAAACCTAAGAAGAAAGCAAAATCTAGTGGAAACCTGGCACAAACCATGTCGAAAATTGACAACCTTTTATCGAGGGGTGCCATTAACCTAACTATCAATGCAGATAAATTAGTCTACAAAAAGTTTGATGCTAAAAATGTTCGGGCTTCCATCTCCATTAATGAAAACAGTTGGCAGCTAAAAAACGCTTCCTTGGTACATGGCAAAGGCACTATGGCTATACAAGGAAATGTAACGGAACAAAAGAACCAGCATTTTCTATTGAGTTCCAATTTGAAGATGCAGAACCTCGACGCGAAAAACATCTGGTACAGCTTCGATAATTTCGGTAGCAGTTCTTTAACCTATAAAAATCTGGAGGGCACCCTTTCAGCCAATGTGAACGTTGCCTTATTATTAAAAAAAGATGGAAGCTTTGATATGAACAGTATCAATGGGGATGCTGATGTATCTATCAAAAAAGGTAAACTCATCAATTTTGTACCAATAGAAAATATAGATAATTTCTTACTGGGTAAAAGAGATTTCCATGAAATTGAATTTGCTGAAATAAAGGATCATTTCAGTTTTAAAAAAGGAGAAGTAACCATCAACAGAATGGAGATAAATTCAAGCGTATTGTCGCTTTTTATAGAAGGCGTGTATAGTCCAAAAGGAAATACAGATGTAAGCATTCAAGTACCACTGAGTAATTTAAAGAAAAGAAAAAAAGATTACAAGCCGCAAAACCAGGGAACAGATAAGGGCGGAGGAATGAGTGTTTTTATAAGAGCTACAACAGGGTCTGATGGTAAAATACATATCAAATACGATCCACTGAAAAGGTTCAGAAAAAGCAGCACTAAAGAAGAAAAAACGAAGGGCTAAATCAACTTAACAACTATGAAAAATTTACTTGTTGTATCGCTGGTATCTATTCTCTTTGCATGTGGAACAAAAAATGGAGAATCGCTATCACTCAAAGAGTACCATCAAATAGTTGACAGCGGTGTGCAAACTGGTGGCGTTAAAATGATTCCAATTGAAACACCATTGGGTAAATTTAATGTATGGACCAAAAGATTTGGCAACAATCCAACGATCAAAGTATTGTTATTGCATGGAGGGCCCGGAGGCACGCATGAGTTTTTTACATCCTTTGAAAGTTTTTTTCCGCAAGAAGGATTTGAGTTTTACGAATATGACCAACTGGGTTCCTATTTTAGCGACCAACCCAAAGACAGTAGCTTATGGACCACAGAAAGATTTGTAGAAGAAGTAGAACAAGTGAGAAAGGCGCTGGGTATGAACAAGGACAATTTTTATTTATTGGGTCATAGCTGGGGCGGTATCCTGGCCACTGAATATGCGCTCAAATACCAGGATAATATAAAAGGGTTGATCATCAGTAATATGATGAGCAGCTGTCCGGCTTATGGTAAATATGCCGAAGACGTATTAGCCAAACAAATGGATCCGAAAGTGCTTGATTCGGTTAGGGCCATAGAAGCCAGGGGCGATTTTGCCAACCCAAAATACATGGAATTGTTGATACCCAATTTTTATAACCAGCACGTTTGCAGGCTCAACCCCTGGCCCGATGCCCTCAACAGGGCTTTGCCACATATGAATGGTGAGATCTATACTATTATGCAAGGCCCTTCAGAATTTGGCGTAGCAGGAAGGTTGGCCAATTGGGACAGGAGCAAAGACCTTCCTAAAATAAAAGTGCCCACCCTAACCATTGGCGGCAAACACGACACCATGGACCCCGAACACATGCAATGGATGGCGACTCAGGTGCAGAAAGGCAGAAGCCTGATCTGTCCAGAAGGCAGTCATTGCTCTATGTGGGATGACCAGGCACATTATTTTCCGGGCTTAATAACATTTATCAAAGACGTTGACAAGGGCGGATTTACCAAATAGATTTTCACCGACAAGAAGACGCGTTTACCGATAAACCAATCAACTGTTTTTTCTGTTCACCTGATTCAGTAGTTTTAACATCTTCCAAAAACAACTAATAATTATGAGAAAAATCAAGCTCCTTTTTTCCGGGCTGCTGTTCACAACATTGTTGCAGGCGCAGGAAACCTTTCAGGTAAATGGTGTGGCAGACAAGCGTGACGGCTGCTATGCTTTCACCAATGCCACCATCGTAAAAGATGCTCAAACAACGATAACCAATGCTACATTGGTGATTCGTGATGGAAAAATCGTAGCAGTAGGCACTGATGCTGCGGTTCCTAAAGACGCAGTAGTAGTGGACTGTAAGGATAAGTACATCTATCCTTCCTTCATAGATATTTTTACCGATTATGGTATACCCCAACCGCAAAGAGCGCAACAGGGTGCTGGTGGCATTCAAGCGTTTTTTGGCTCGGCTCAATTAACCACAAACCAAAAAGGTGCATATGGCTGGAACCAGGCATTAAAATCGGAAGTGGATGCTTCTAAAATTTTTGCAACAGATGAAGCCAGGGCCAAAGCCATGCGTGATGCGGGTTTTGGAACCGTTCTTACACATCAGAAAGATGGTATTGTAAGAGGTACAGGAGCTGTTGTAACCTTATCTAACAAAAAAGAGAATTTTGTTTTCCTCAAAGAAAGAGCAAGTGCCAACTATTCTTTTAATAAAGGAACTTCTACACAAGGTTATCCTTCATCCATGATGGGGAATATCGCTTTATTGCGCCAAACCTATTATGATGCCAGTTGGTATAAATCAAATCCAGCTGCTGCAAAAGAAGAAGGGGTGAACTTTACATTGAAAAATTTTAACGATAACCAGTCGCTACCACAAATATTTGATGCGCAAGACAGAGGAGCAATTGACCTTTGGAATGTAATGCGTGCAGATAAAGTAGGTGATGAGTTTGGTGTACAATATATTATCAAAGCATCTGGTAAAGAATACCAGCGTATCAAGGAAGTGGTGGCAACCAAAGCCCCATTAATTGTATCGCTTAATTTTCCACAAGCACAGGATGTAGAAGATCCAAACGATGCTCGTCTGGTTTCTTTAGCAGATATGAAAGCCTGGGAATTAGCACCCACTAATCCTGCTGCCATTGAAAAAGCAGGTATCTCATTTGCATTAACTACTGCAGACCTGAGGGATACCAGAACCTTTATGGCAAATCTTCGCAAAGCCATAGAATATGGTTTATCAGAAAAAGCAGCCATGGAAGCATTGACCAAAGTACCAGCAAGCTGGTTAGGCGTTTATGATAAAGTGGGAAGCGTTGAAGCAGGAAAGCTGGCAAACTTTGTTATTACAACAGGGCCCATCTTTTTAGAAAAAACAACTCTTTTACAAAACTGGGTTAATGGAGAAAAATACACAGTTAAAGAAGACGGTTGGAAAAATACAGCAGGCACTTATAGCTTAGTAGTAAACACATCTGCGGGTCCTCAAACCTATACATTAGATGTAAAATCTGGCAGCAGTGGCTCCGTAGTATCAAAAGATACTTTGAATACAAGATTTAGTTTTGATGGAAAAACCGTTAAAATCGGATTCGGTGGTGTTCAACGCCGCAGACCCGCATTTGGTGGTGGTGGCGGATTTGGTGGTGGTGCAGGTGCAGCAGCTACTTTGCCTCCTAACGCTACAAGACTTACCGGTTATAGCAATGGTAATACCTGGAACGGAACGGGTGTAGATTCAGCAGGCGTTCAGGTAACCTGGACGGCTACATTGGTTACACTAACTGCAGCAAAAGCAGATTCATTAAAAGCAAAACCAATTCCTAAAACAGGTGGAACATTTTATCCATTTACTGCTTTTGGTAGTGCAGAGAATGAAATTCCAAAACCAGAAAACGTGTTGTTTAAAAATGCAACCGTATGGACAAGTGAAAAAGAAGGAAAAATAGTTGGTGCTGATGTACTCATTAAAAATGGCAAGATCGTTAAAGTAGGAAAAAACCTGAGCGATGGTGGTGCCAGGGTAATTGACGCTACTGGTAAACACCTAACTGCGGGAATTATAGATGAACACTCTCATATCGCTTCTGCCTCTACCAATGAAGGCGGACAATCTGTAACTTCTGAAGTACGTATTCAAGATAACCTGGATCCGGACGACATTAATATCTATCGTCAATTAAGTGGTGGTGTAACCACCTCTCATATCTTACACGGGTCGGCCAATACCATTGGTGGACAAACACAGCTAATTAAATTACGCTGGGGTTTTGATGATGAAGGACTAAAATTTAAGAGCGCAGACCCTTTTATTAAATTTGCATTGGGAGAAAATGTAAAACGTTCTTCTTCAACGCAGGGAAATCAGCGCTTTCCGGATACAAGAATGGGTGTTGAACAGGTATTAACCAATTCCTTTAATCGTGCAAAAGCCTATGAAGCAGAATGGAAAAAAGGTAGCGCTAATACCAGACGCGATCTGGAATTAGATGCACTGGTAGAGATCATGAACAAGAAAAGATTCATTACTTGTCATAGTTATGTTGCCAGCGAAATAGTTTCAACCATGCGCGTTGCAGAACAATTTGGTTTCCGTGTAAACACCTTTACCCATATTCTGGAAGGTTATAAAGTAGCTGATAAGATGAAAGCACATGGTGCCAGTGCTTCT
>CALRVT010000034.1:0-43854 GCA_943371675.1 Chitinophaga pinensis
CCTAATGCAACCGTGGTTGGAGGGTGGGGACTAATACACAAAGTAGTTCTTGACTATGCCTCTGTTAAGTTCACCCCACTTTCCTTCCACAAAATTTATACTGATTTTCTGCTATTCCAATTGTCAAAGAACTATTTTTAATCTAAAGGGACTCTGTGTTAAAAAAATTGATCAATTTTCAACACAGAGTCACAGAGGTACGGAGGTTCACAGAGTTGTTGCAATTATTTTTTACCTTTTAAAGCTTTATAACGCAGCATGGCTTCTATATAATAATAGTCGGCATAGGTGAGAGGTACATCTACTTCCGAATTGCCAGGCAGATGTCCCGTACTATGTTTTAAAATAAAACCACCATTTTCTTTATAAGGCGCTGTATAGGTTTTGGAAGAAAGGTTGCGAATAATGGTTTCTGAAACTTTTACATATTCAGCAGATTTTTTTGCATCCACATAGGTACTCAATTCCAATAAGGCAGATGCTGTTATGGCAGCAGCAGAAGCATCACGGTAAGTTGCAGGAATTTCAGGCGTATCAAAATCCCAGAATGGAATTTTGTCTGCTGGTAGTTTGGGATGGTTTAAAATAAATCGGGCAATATTATTCGACTGTTGCAGGTATTTTTTGTCTTTGGTTGCACGATACATCACTACATAACCATACAATCCCCATGCCTGTCCACGTGCCCATGCTGAATAGTCTGCATAGCCCTGGTGTGTTTGTTTTTTGATCACCTGTCCATTTGTATCATCATAATCAACCACATGCCAGGAACTGAAATCAGGGCGGTAATGATTCTTCATGGTATTGTTGGCATGTGTTACCGCAATTTTATAGTAGGAAGAATCACCACTATATTTTGTTGCCCAGAATAAGAGTTCCAGGTTCATCATATTATCAATGATAACAGGGTATTTCCAGGAGCCATGGTCCCATGATTTGATCACACCTGCAGATGGTTTGAACCTGGTAGAAAGTGATTTGGCGCTATTCAGTAATATTTCGTCATATTGTTTTGAAGGTTGTAATCTGTTTGCATTTCCAAAACTGCAAAACATCATGAAACCCAGATCATGTGTGCCTTTATTGAATTGTTCTTTTTCAATTACTTTTTCAATTCTTTTTTCTTCCGTTAATAAAGCAGGGTCTTTTGAATATTCGTAGAGGTATAGAAGTGAACCCGGATAAAAGCCACTGGTCCACCAGCTTGATTTGCTGGTTTCAAATTTTTTAGTAAGAGGGTAATATGTTTTGGGTAAAACATCAGCAGGCAATTGGGTGCCTAAATATTTGTATTGTTCAACAGCCGACTGTAATGACCTGTCTATGATTTTGAGTAAAGACTCATTGGCTTGTTGTGAAAACCCTTTATAGGATACAAGTAATATGCTAATTAAAAATAAAGAAGGGGCAAGCTTTTTCATAATAGGTAGTTTTATGATCATTGTTTAAAAATAGCAAAAAAAAGTGCCACACTTTCTAAAGGTGTAGCACTTTTTTAAGTTGTATTAAAATGATTATTATATCAGATTAATCAGGAATCTTATCTAAAGCAGGTACATTTAATTCAGCACCTGAATAACCAATATTCTGATTGATACGTCCATCACTATTACCATTGATGGCTGATTGTGGTATGGGCCATAATACATGGTAAGGACTAATCTTCATCATATCCTGGTGGTTAGTAATAAAGTTTTGCGCATAAAACACATTCTTCTCTAATATACGGTCGATCATAAAATTAGAAGTAGAAAAATTAGCCAAAGTGTAAGTTTTACCATTGTAAGATTTACCTGTTTTTGCAAACAAATAAGCGATCCTGGTTAACTCTGTTTTACGGCCTTCTTCATAATACAATTCTCTGGCTCTTTCATCCAATACAGTACCAATATTCATATTGGCTGCATTGGTATAAGGAGCAGATTTGGCTCTTGTTCTTACTGCATTGATATCAGCCATGGCCAGATCATTTAAACCTTTCCATACATAAGCTTCGGCTCGTATCAGGAAGGTTTCCGCTAAACGCATTACATACCAGTCTGTATGACCACCCTGCATGGGTGTATTCTCAACATCAGGAACATAAATTTTATAATGTGGCCAAGGATACCATCTGCGTAAAGTATCTTTTCCATTACATAATTGTTTGCCAGCGGCACTATACAATTGTAAAGGCTGACCATAATAAGGATCCCTTCCTTTTAATGCAGGGTTACTATAACGCAGGTTTTCCATGTACATCCAGTTACCAGATGTGGAATCATGTCTATGATCATTTACATCATCCCAAATATCTTTATAGTAATATGAGGTTGAACGGCAACGACCAATACCTCTACCATACCATTGCATATTATCAAATTCAACACCAGCAAGCGGAGAAATACCTACACCTCCATTTGGTGTAACGATACCTGCAATAGATATACCAGGTACACATTGGCGCATAGATCGATTACCTCCCGCAAAATTATTAGGAACACCTAAACGATCAGTAACCAGGAATAAGGTTTCTGTATTAGCAGCCGCTGATTTATTTTCCGGACGGTGTAAATCCCAGGTCACATTCTTTTTTGCAACACCTGCGTCAATTCCAAAACGATTGGTCATTAATTTATAGGTACCGCTGTTGATAACGGCAGTTGCTGCAGTGATTGCATCATCAAACAAGCCTAAAGAGAGGTTTATCTTTGCTAATAAATGGTAAACAGCACCTTTGTTAACATCACCCTTGTCTGATGTCCAGGGTACATGTTGTACAGCAAAATCAAGATCAGTTTTCATGCGCTGCAAAATCACTTCTCTTTTTACAGAGGCATAATCTGTTTTGGCTTCAGCTAATTCTTTTAAGGGACAAGGAACATCACCAAACTGATTGGTTAAGCGATAGTAATCATAAGCTCTGAAAAAGTAAGCCTTACCTAAAATGATATTTCTGGTTGCTTCCGGTATACTTGTAGCAGCTGGAAGTCGTGAAACAATAGTATTAGCTAAACGAATACCTACCCATTCCTGATTCCAATACCAACCAATTCTATTAAAATCACCACTGTTCAATTGGGCATCAGGTTTGATTTGCAGATCCATGTTTTGTGCTGGACCAGTTTTGTCATCAGTACCTTCTACGGCAACTTCAGAAAAGATGGTTTCGGTAATAATAGGTGCACCATCTCCATACCACTCATCGCGAAGGTTTCTGGCACAGGCATTTAATGCGGCATTGAATCCAATGGCGTCAACAAGGGTATTTTCTGGCGAGTTAATAGATAAAGGTTTGGGCGTAAGCCAATCCTTATTACAACTCTCTAAAATCATCACGCCCAAAAGGGTGATGGCTGATAGGGTGAATATTTTATTGATATTTTTCATTTATTTATTTTTTACAGGTTAGCTTATAAAGTAAGGTTTAATCCAAAATTATAAGTCAATGGTGTTGGCGTTTGGTTAGTAGTTCCATTAGCACCATGGTATTCAGGATCAAAATAATCCCAGTTAGAGAATACTTTTGGATTCACGATATTGAAGTAAACCTTGAACGCATCAATTTTCCATTTTTTGGTAATAGCAGCCGGGATAGTATAAGCAAGGCTAATATTACTCAACCTGATAAAGGAAGATTTTTTATAATGGTTCCAGGTAATACCACCTCCTCTCTGTCCATATAATTTACCCCATTCGTTAGACGGATTAGATGGCGTCCAATAAGGTGTTTCATAGAAGTTTACACGATCATAGAACACAAGTCCTTGGTTTCGTTCACCATTGGTAGCTTCATTAAATCGGGTAATTTGTCCGGCTTTTGCATATAATGTAAACGAGAAATCCCAGTTTCCGAAAATCTTGAATTCATTACGCATATTCCATGAATATTTTGGTGCAGAATTGCCTACAAATTCTTTGTCAGCAATGGTATATTTACCATCGCCATTTGTATCCTTTAACCTGAAATCACCAGGGGTAAAACCGAATGATTTTGCTAATGCAGCATCTGCTGTTTGCCAAACACCTATTGTTGTATAATCAAATACTTCAGATATGGCTCGACCAATAAACCAACCATTATTAATATCATCCTTTTCAGATGTACCTATTTGTTTTCCGGTAGCATCATAATCCGGAGTGGCGCCATATAAGTGGACAATTTTGTTTTTGTTGCTCCAAATACCGAATGTGGTATTCCAGATGAAGTTTTTGCGCTGCATGTTTTGGGTGGTTACAGAAAATTCAAATCCATTGTTCTGTACTTCACCTAAGTTAACCAATACAGAACTAAACCCTGTAACAGTAGGCAGTGAACGGTTTACCAGCAAATCTTTGGTTGTTCTTTGGTATAGATCGAATGAACCACTTACCTTACCTTTAAAGATTGAGAAATCAAGACCAAAATTCACAGAACTGTTTCTTTCCCATTTCAAATTAGGGTTTGATAAGTTGTTTGCTTGAACATAAGATGTGTTGTAAACTGTACCTCCGGATGTAACGAAGTTATAGGTACCGGAAGAAAGGGTTGACAAGGCAGCGTAACGACCAATTTGTCTGTTACCATTTTCGCCATAAGAAATCCTCACTTTAGCATAGTCTAACCATTTGTCGGTATTCTTCATGAACTTCTCTTCACTGATGGCCCAAGAAAATGCGGCTGAAGGGAAGGTAGCTCTTGGGTTCGACTGACCAAAGGCAGAATAACCATCACGTCTAGCTGTAAATGTGAAATAGTAACGCTGGTTATAGTTGTAGTTGATACGACCCATCAAGGCATCACCAGTTTCATATTGGTCATCACTGGAAACAATCGGAGCCAGTGTTCCTGCCTGAATAGCATTGAATCCCAAGTTATCATTGGGTGCAAAGTTTTCAGCCTGGATATTGGTATTCCATGACTGGAATTTTTCTGCATTGAAAAGGAAGGTTGCTTCAAATGTGTGTTTACCAAACTGTTTGTTCCATCGTAGAATATTATCTAACTGCCAAGAATAAACCGTTTGGTTTCTTCTGTTCACGATACCTTTTCTGGCAGCCACATTTGGTTTTTTAGATGAAATATGCTGGTATTCACGCAATACATCATAGCGTGGCGAAAAGTTTACCTGGTAAGAAAAGCCAAATGGCAGTTTGCCTTTTGCAAAAATAGAGGCGAAGAAGTCATCGTATTTGTACAAACGGGTGTTATAAGCCTGGTCTAGAAAAGGGTGTGTATTAGAACCTGGGTCGTCATTAGCACTCTGTCTCAATGTTACACCATCTGCCTGGTAAAATGAACCCCAGGGTGGTGTGGAGCCAATATTTCCAAAAGTTACAGGAACAGAACTTTCATCCCTGTTAGAATATTGGAAATTGATACCCACTGTTAAGAAATCAGCAGCTTTCGCTTCTAGGTTAAAGCGGGTACGGAAGGTTTTATAAGTATCGCCAACAGTAATGCCTTCATTCGTTAAATAACCCAGTGAGAAATAATAATTATAATCTTCTCTTCTTTGAGCGATACTAACGGTATGATCATTCTGGATGGCATTTTTATTATAGATCAGGTCTTCCCAGTTCATATAATTGCCAGCCTTGATATTGGTTTGTTCAATAGGCTTCCACTCATTACGGTTTAACCAAACATTGGTAGGGTCAAGACCAGTAGAGCCATCTAATGCCAACCATTGTGCTACTGTAAAGGTTGATGGTAATTTAGAAGGATTCAGAAATTTATATTGTACTCCTGGTTTTGAAGTCGAGTCAAAATTGGTTTTAGCCCATTCTGCAGCTTCACGGAAATCCAGAATTTCTGGTCCGGTTAATAAGTGTGGTTGGTTTACCACTTTGTTCATACCAAAATTGCTGTTCACGGTAATAACGGGTTTACCAACCTTACCTCTTTTGGTAGAGATCAATATAACACCATTGGCAGATCTGGCACCGAATACGGCAGCAGAGCTGGCATCTTTCAAGATATCAATGGTTGCAATGTCGTTAGGATTGATATCGGCCATAGTACCAGGATAGATCACTCCATCCAATACGATCAGTGGGTCTGAACTGGCAGTAAGTGTACCCTTACCTCTAACAGTTAAACCAGCATTGGTTCCTTTTGTACTAGGGTCGAATCCAACGTCCAGGCCAGGAGCATTACCCCTTAACATATCCTGAACTGATCTTGGATTTTCATTTTCCAATTGAGTGGCTTTTACCTGTGCAACAGCACCGGTAAGGTCTTTCTTGGTACGGGTACCATAACCTACAACCACTACATCGTTCAGGCCGGAAACCTGTTCAGCAAGGGAAATATTCACTGGTGTACCAGCTTTAACTTTTACCTCTTGTGTTCCAAAGCCGGTAAAGCTTAATACTAGGGTAGCATTGTCTGGAACATTCGCAAGGCTGAAAGTACCCTGCGCGTTAGAAGTGGTACCGCGTGTGGTTCCTTTAATAAGCACATTCACACCATCTAATGGTGCGCCTTTTGAATCTGTTACTTTACCGGTAACATTTGATGGAGGTGTAAATGGGGCAGAGAGGCGGTTTTCTTTCCAACCGGCTGCTGCCTTAACTGTAAAGGAACCCATCAGTAACAGGAAACATACCATGTATAGTATGCCTGAGGATGGAATTGCTTTAGAAGCATGGAGATTTTTCTTCATAATGGCAAGAATTGGTTTTTGAATTACAGGTTAGCACGGGCAATCGTTCCCGTTTTTAAGCAATTGTTAATTATTAGTCAAATTAATATAGTTTCTGTTTCCTAAATCAATCACTAAAATAATTTAGTCGATAATCTACGAAAAGGTTTTCGTAGATTAAAAAACAGTGCGCATCGGTTCGCTGTAAATTAGTTTTTACGATCATTAACCGAATCACCTGTTTTATGCAAATGCTGCCATTCCAACTTCATAACGGGAAAGAAAAAAGTATTCTTTTTCCTTGTAAACATTGGGTTTCGGCTACATTCATTACCTATATCCCCACTAAATGCATAGACAAGAGCCAACTTTGCAAGACTGAATTGCCCTTTATCCTGCTGCATCAATTTTATATTTTTTTCAGAGTTTTTGTAAATAGCATTGATAGTCAAATTATGCTAAAGAAAAAAATCATATTAAATTCCATATTGTGGAATAAAATGCTGGATAAGCAACTGTATTTCTTAAGATTTGATTATGATTTTTCTTGCTCAAACAGAATATTTTTGTCTTTAAATTCCATATTGTTGAATAAAACGAAAATTCATTCTCCATTTATTTATGGCTTAAACCCCTTTTATGAAAAAAATTGATTTCAAAATCAGCAGGCTACCATTATTAGTTTTGTTTTTATTTACTGTTTGCTTTCTTACTGATCTATCTGCACAAAATGGAAAATTGGCTAAAAGTAAAGTACTGGTGTATACTAAAAACGGTAAAGGATATGTTCACGATAATATTCCTTCTGCTGTTGCCGGCATTCAAAAATTAGCGGCTCAAAATAATTTTACCGTAGAAGTTACAGATGATGCTGGTGTTTTCACAGAAGCCAAACTCAAACAATATAATTTTCTGGTTTTCACCAGTACCAATAACGATGTTTTTGATAACGATGAACAAAGAGTGGCATTCAGGAGGTATATAGAAGCTGGCGGTGGTTTTGTAGGTGTTCATTCCGTTACAGGAACAGAGCGAAACTGGAAATGGTTCAAGCAAATGATTGGCGAAACATTTTCATGGCATGCAAAGGGTCAGAAATTCTCTTTAAAGAATATCGATCCAACACATCCTTCCATGAAAGATGTTCCAGCCGTTTGGGAAAGATTTGATGAATGTTATTTTGGTAAAGAATTATATCCGGGTATGAAAGTATTGATGGTTCATGTATTATCATCACTACAAACAGATCAGGCTGATCTGATCACCAAAAATGCCGGCTCATTTGCCGATTATTATCCCGCTGTTTGGTACCAGCATTTTGAAGGTGGTAATGTTTGGATTACTACACTCGGACACGGTAAAGAAAGCTATGAAGAACCTGTATATCTAAACCATCTTTTACAAGGATTCAAATTCATTGCCAGTCAGTATAAAGGCCTGAATTATGCCAATGCCAAAGCAATGGGTAAGGATGACCCTTTGAAGAATTAGGAGTTAATAGTTAATAGTTAAAAGTTAAAAATTAATAGTTAAAAGTTATCATCAACAATTTAATTGGGTATGCGTAAAGTATTTTTTGTCACTTCATTTTTAGGCAGTTTCTTTTCTGCAAAAGCACAACAACCGTGGGTAAAACTGATAACCCTTGATCCTGGTCACTTTCATGCCGCATTGGTACAGAAATCCATGTATCCACAGGTTGATCCCAAAGTATTTGTTTATGGAAAGAAAGGAAACGATCTTGACCAGCATTTATTAAAAATCAAAGGATATAATAATCTAGCAACAGCACCTACTCATTGGGAAGAGCAAGTGTACGAAGGAAATGATTACCTAACTAAAATGCTAGCAGAAAAAAAAGGAAATGTGGTGGTGCTGGCAGGGAATAACCAATTAAAAACGGATTATATATTGCAATCAGTTCAGGCTGGTCTGCATGTGTTTTCTGATAAGCCTATGGTGATCAATGAAAGCGGATTTTTGAAACTGCAAAAAGCATTTGATCTGGCTGCTAAAAAGAAAACACTTTTGTATGATATCATGACCGAGCGTTATGAAATTACCACCATACTGCAAAAAGCATTCTCCCAACAACCTGCTTTATTTGGACAACTGCATAAAGGAACTGCAGCAGAACCCGCAGTAACCAAAGAAAGTGTACACCATTTTTATAAATATGTTTCCGGATCTGTATTAACCAGGCCGGCCTGGTTTTTAGATGTGGAACAGGAAGGGGAAGGGATTGTAGATGTAACTACACACCTGGTAGATCTTGTTCAATGGGAATGTTTCCCGGAACAGGTGATACACTATAAAAACGACATCAAAATAAACAGTGCCAAAAGCTGGCCAACTACTATTAGTAATGCGCAGTTCAAAGAGCTTACTAAAATGGACCAGCAACCTACGTACTTAGCCAAATACAATGATGCACAACAGAATATTAATGTAATGAGCAATGGTGAGATCAACTATACCATCAAAGGCGTGCATGCAAAAGTTTCGGTGATCTGGAATTACAAAGCACCAGATGGAACCGGGGATACCCATTATTCCATCATGCGGGGCACCAAAGCCAACCTCATCATACGTCAGGGAGCAGAACAACAATTTAAACCCACATTGTATATTGAAAGCAATGACCATTCTGATGCTTATGGCAAAACAGTTCAGACGGTATTGGAAAAAATTTCCTTGCAATACAAAGGCATTTCACTTAAAAAGAATGATAAAGGCTGGGAAGTATTGATTCCAGAGGCTTTCAAAGAAGGACATGAATCTCATTTCGCAAGGGTAACAGAAAAATTTCTGGGGTACCTTACCAATAAAAATATGCCGACATGGGAAGTGCCGAATATGCTGGCAAAATATTATACCACAATTCAGGCGCAAAAAATGGCGTCAAAAAAATAAACTTTATGAAAAAAATTCATTGCTTATTACTGCTCATCTTTACAGGATCATTATTGTGTTCAGAAACAATATTTGCTCAGGCAAAGCCTAACAATCCTATTCAAGGTACTTATCGTACTATTTTTGAGATGTTGAAAGATGTGCCAGGATTAGATGTAAAGATCAGCAGTGATAAATCTGGTGGCTCTGTAGTTGTTAGGGGGATTGGCAGTTTGAATAACCAACGCCCTCCATTGATTGTATTGGATGGTGTGATTTTTGGAGGAGAAATTGGCACCATTAATGCACAGGATGTAGACAATATCAGTGTTTTAAAAGATGCTGCATCTGCAGGTGCTTATGGTTCTCAGGGCGCTAGTGGAGTGATCATGATCACCACTAAAAAAAATACTGGATTAACCAACAGACAGGCTGATGTTACTTCTCACAATGAATCTGCCTATACTTATTTCATCAAACAAAAAACGAACCTTAGGGTATTTGGCTTGGATGATAAGGTTATAGTAGAAGGACCTATTCAAATGCAAAGAGATTCTGTGTTGGTTTTTAACAAAAAAAGAAAAGAATTTTTAGTGCCCATAAAAAGTATCAGCAGGGTAGAAATGATTCCTGAATAAATCATTTGATAGTGCCGTAAAAATTTTGATCCGCTTAACTATTTATGCGCTACATCGTTTTCGTAAATTAATAGATGCTTGCTTAGAATTTTCTATAAAAAAATCACCACATTCACACATAAATAATTGCTTACCATGGGATCTGATGGCATGTTTTCTTTACAAGATAAAGTGATTGTTGTAACAGGAGGTACCGGAATTTTAGGTGGTTCATTTGTAAAAGGTATCGCTGCTGCTGGAGGTATTCCCGTGATACTTGGTAGGAATGGTGCTGTTGCTCAAAGTAGGGCTGATGAAATTATAGCCAATGGTGGCAAAGCTTTCGCAGTGGTGGCAGATGTATTGGAAGAATCGGATCTGGTAAAAGCCAGAGACCTTATTGTAGAGAAATTTGGAAAGATAGACGGATTGGTTAATGGTGCAGGCGGAAATATTCCAGAAGCTGTTTTGCAGCCAGATGCTGATATTTTTTCTTTGAATATCGATGGCATGAAAAAAGCAATGGTACTTAATGTTTGGGGTACCATTATTCCTACACAAATTTTTGGTGCAGTAATGGCCAAGCAAGGGAAGGGAAGCATTGTTAATATTTCTTCTGTTAGTTCCAAACAAGTGATCACTAAAGTATTGGGTTATAGTATGGGCAAAGCTGCAGTTGATTGTTATAATCAATGGTTTGCCGTAGAAGTTGCCAACCGTTACGGCGATAGTATTCGTATGAATGCCATTATGCCTGGTTTTTTCTTAACAGAACAAAATAGAACCTTATTAACTAACCCTGATGGGTCTTATACTGATCGGGGTAATCTGGTTATAAAAAATACACCCTTTAAAAGATTTGGTAAGCCTGAAGAACTTGTAGGTGCACTCATATATTTATTGAGTGATGCTTCTTCTTTTGTAACCGGCATGCAAATAGGGGTTGACGGTGGCTTTACAGTTTTTGGTGGCGTTTAACTAGTACAGATATATTATGAATACAGGCTATCCATTCAATGAGCATTTTCTTTTGCAAGGCAAGACTGCCCAAAAACTTTACCATGATTATGTAAAAGAAATGCCCATCCTAGACTACCATTGTCACCTACCTCCAGACGAAATTGCCCAAAATAAACAGTTTAAAAACCTTACCGAGATCTGGTTAAAAGGCGATCACTATAAATGGCGTGCGCAAAGAACATTGGGTGTTCCGGAAGACCAAATAACAGGCAATGCTACAGATGAAGAAAAATTTTTAGCATGGGCAAAAGTAGTACCACAAACCATCCGAAATCCTTTATATCACTGGACTCATCTGGAACTTAAAAATGTGTTCGGTATTCAAGAATTATTGAATAAAGACAATGCTTCCCTTATCTACACTAATTGTAACCAACAATTGACCGAAGAAGGTAAAACAACCAGAGGCCTATTAAAATCATTCAATGTTGCATATGTTGGTACAACTGATGAGCCTTGGGATAGCTTACAGTATCATCAGCAATTGTCTAAAGAAAATTATGCAATCAGGGTTTCGCCTTCTTTCCGGCCAGATAAAGTTTTGATGATCGATCAGCAAGAAAACTTTTTCAAGTACTTGTCATTGTTAGAAATATCATCCGCTATCAAGGTTACAAATATTACAACCTTACTGGAAGCCCTGCAAAATAGGGTGAACTTTTTTCATGAGCATGGCTGTTTGGTTTCTGACCATGGTTTATTTCATATGCCGGGTAAAATTCATTTTAGTGCTGCTCTGGAACATGAATTTGCTGCTTTTCTTCAAAATAGAAATACCCCTTTTTCAGAGCCTGAAACATTTATGGGTTATGTTTTAACAGAACTTAGTAAAATGTACCATGCCAAAGGATGGGCACAACAATTTCATTTGGGCCCGATCAGGAATAATAATTCACGACTCAATAAAAAATTAGGAGCAGATAGTGGATTTGATTCTATCGGTGATTTTCCACAGGCTGCTAATATGTCGCGGTACTTTGATAACTTGGATAGTTCGGATCAATTGGCCAGAACGGTCATCTATAATATCAATCCATCCGACAATGAAGTATTTGCCAGTATGCTGGGCAATTTTAATGATGGGAGTATTAAAGGAAAGATGCAATTTGGTTCCGGCTGGTGGTTCCTCGATCAAAAAGATGGTATGGAAAAACAGCTGAATACCTTATCTAACCTGGGTTTGATCAGTACTTTCATTGGCATGATCACTGATAGCCGTAGTTTTCTTTCATTCCCGCGGCATGAATATTTTCGTAGGATCATTTGCAATCTTTTTGGCGATGAAATGGACAAAGGTTTATTACCTAACGACGAAAAATGGATGGGTGGGGTATTACAGGATATCGCTTATTATAATGCCAAAAATTATTTTAATTTATAGTGTTTCATTTTTATAAATCTTAAGTCATGTCAAATACTAGACGCATTTTTATCAAGCAATCTGCAAAAGCTTTAGCAGGTACTTATATTGCCAGCACTGGCTTTAGTGCCAGTAGTTATGCAAGGATCATGGGTGCCAATGATCGTGTAAGGGTAGGAGTGGTTGGTTTTTCTGATCGTCACCGCAGTTCTCATATTCCTCCTTTTATGAAGTACTATAAGGAGATGAATTTTGATATTGTTTCCGTGTCTGATATCTGGAAAAGAAGGAGAGAGGAAGGACAGGCATTCTTAAAAGATAAAATGGGCCACGATATCAATGCCTATCGCAATAATGACGAACTCTATGCTTCAAAAACTGTGGATGCAGTTTTTATCAGCACTGCTGATTTTCAACATGCTTTGCATACCATTGAAGCCGTGAAAGCCGGTGTGGATGTGTATTGTGAGAAACCATTTGCAGAAACCATGGAAGATAACCGCGCTGCTTTGAAAGCAGTGAAAGCTTCTAAAAGTATTGTACAAATTGGTTCTCAGAGAAGGAGTGGACCTAATTATGCAGCAGCTGCTGATTTTATACAGAGTGGAAAGTTTGGACCTATAACAATGGTTGAACTTTCCTGGAATGTTAACCAGCCAGGTAGATGGAGAAGACCAGAATTGGTGGCAGATTGTCGTGAAGCAGATCTTGACTGGAAGCGTTACCTCATGAACAGACCTTTTGAAAAATTTGATCCAAGAAAATATTTAGAGTATCGTTTGTTCTGGCCTTATTCTTCCGGCATGCCCGGTCAGTGGATGAGTCACCAAATTGATACGGTAAACTGGTTCTCCGGTTTAGCACACCCAAGAAGTGTAACTGCTAACGGAGGTATTTATCAATGGAAGGATGGCAGAAGAAACTGGGATACAACCACAGCTGTTTTTGAGTATGGTCCTGAAAATGATGCTAGTTCAGGGTTTCAGGTGGTATTTATGTCGCGCATGCACAACGGCGATGAGAGCCCTAGTGAAATTTATTATTCTAATGGTGGTGAATTAAATTTGATCACCAATAAGGTTTCACCCAAAGGTGGCTTAAGACCCAATATGGCTGCTGCCATGAAAATGAAACCCAATCTTTTGCCGGAATTGAATTTAACGGATACGGTTGTGAAAGTAGAGTCTGGTGCCAATACGGGTGGCGATGTATTAACTACTGCACATGTGAAGAACTGGATGGACTGTATACGCAGCCGTAAAGAAACGAATGCACCTGTTGAAGCGGGATACAATCATTCTATCGCTACAATCATGTCTAATGCAGCCTGTAGAACAGGTGAAAAAGTAACTTTTGATGCAAAGACGCAGGAAGTTATGGCTGGTGGAAAGATCTTCAAATATTAGGTTTGTTTTTTGGATCATAGCAATGAAAGGGGAACGCCATGGGTGCTTTCCCTTTTCTATTTAAACAAATGTCCCGTCCTTAAATAAGTTGACATAAAAGTTAACTTATATGATAAACAAAGGGAACAAGAATCATTCGAGGAGGACTCAAAAGGATTACAGTTTAGCCTTTCGATTACAGGTAGTAGATGAAGTTGAAAAAGGGCTATTGACTTATAAGGAGAGTCAAAAGAAGTACGGTATTCAAGGGAAATGTACTGTTTTGGTATGGTTAAGAAAACACGGAACTTTGGATTGGACAAGTAAAATGCCCATGAAAAAGAAAGCACCTCCCAAAACCTATATCTCTCAGTTGGAAGCAAAAATCAAGCGATTGGAATCAGAGAAAGAAATTCTTAATCGGGCCATAGATATTGCTGACGATATGTTTAATACCGAGATTAGAAAAAAGTACTTACCCCTGTCGGAAGAAGCTTCCAGGCAACAGGGGGAAGAAAAACCATCCAATTAGTAGCAACGACCCTAGGCTATAGCCGTCAATACTTCTATAAACAACAGAAGGATGTCGCTATTGAATCTTCTAAGCAGAAGATTGTCAAGCAACTGGTGGAGAAGGAAAGGAAGCTTTTGCCACGGTTAGGAACCCGTAAAGTACATTTTCTAATCGCAGATGGACTTCGTCAAAAAGGGATAAAATTTGGACGAGACAAACTCTTTGATTTAATGCGTATCAATGGGCTACTAATACAACCTAGGCGTAGGTATACACAAACAACCATGAGCAAACATTGGCTTAGAAAGTGGCCTAATCTTATTAAGGAAAGATCTGCCAAGGTTGTTGATGAAATATGGGTTAGCGATATTACCTATCTTAAAACGGAGGAAGGTAATTGCTACCTAAATATGATTACTGATGCATACAGCAGAAAAATTGTAGGCTATGCTGTTGATGATAACATGGAAACGGAAAGTATGATTGGAGCATTAAAAATGGCAGCTGAAAACAAGGTTAATATGCAACAACAAACCATACACCATTCTGATAGGGGATTGCAATACTGTAGCAAAGATTATGCGGCCTTAACAAGCCAAAATAACATACAACTCAGTATGACCGAGAATGGGGATCCCTATGAAAATGCATTAGCCGAAAGGATGAATCGGACCATAAAAGAAGAATTTGGAATGGACAGGATGCTTAAGAGTCGTCAACAGGTAAAGCAACTTGTGGCAGAAAGTATACTTTTATACAACCAGAAAAGACCACACCTGGCATTAAAAATGAAAACACCAGACGAAGTCTATCAAACAAAAATCCCGGCTACCTGAGGCAACCGGGACTATTATTTAATCTGTCAACTTATTTAAGGATGATTCAAAACATTATTGTTTAGAATATTATGTTGGTTAAAAAAAGCAAAATGTGATGTTCTTCTGGTAAAGATTTTTATATTAAATTTTCAATGTAGTATCAAATACCCACACGGGGGACTAAAGTCCCAATATTAATTTTTTGCTATTCATTCCATGCTCTGAAGAGCATGGCAAAGTTTTGAAGATAAAAATCAGTTTAGTTATTATTTGCAACTCTTAAAGCTATCTAACTATCACCAGTCTTTGCAGAGACGCCTCTTTGGATGCGGTGCCCAGCGAAGCGTAGGCAGTAAAAATGATGCGCAGCACATTTTTACAGAAGCCAAAGCAGCGTCGGCGCAAAGACGAGGCCATGCGGCCTGAGCAAAATGGGTCACGCCTTAGCGGAGTGATAGAAAAAAGAAAGATGTATTTTAAATTTGTTTAGAACACCTCAAGTGAGAACACCAAAATCGGCACAAAAAATCCCTCTCTTTAATGAAGAGAGGGATTTTTTATAAACAATTCACTTAAATATATTTTGTAACACCTGGAACAGCTATCGGATAAAATCCATCTGCATTAGGAATAATAGGTGGCAACGCATCCCAATTATATGCTTTTGGCTGTATATCTATACCAGAGTTGATCGCCTTATCCCAATCAATGATCTGTCCGCTGTAAGTTGCCATTCTTCCTAGTATAGAAGTCATGGTACTCTTGGCACCATTCTCAGCATCAGCAAATTTGTATTCACCTTTTGCAATGGCTGCAAAGAGTTCATCATGTTCCAATTGATAAGGATTGTATTCTCCCTTGGTTTCAAAATGATACAATACTTTTCCACTATGATCGCTAATCGTGGCTTTGCCACATTGTATCTTTCCTTTAGTGCCTATTAAAAATTCATCAACCTTACTCATAGTGCCTGGTATATGGCGGCACTGACTATTTAAAATAGAACCATCGGCATAGGTATATTCTACATAGTGGTGATCAAAAATTTCACCATGGTCTTTGCCCTTACGCACTTGTCTGCCACCCATTCCCTGCGCTTTAACGGGATAGGATTCTTTAAACCAGTTGATCACATCCAGGTTGTGAATATGTTGTTCAGTGATATGATCACCACATAGCCAGTTGAAATAATACCAGTTACGCATCTGGTATTCCATTTCGGTTTGGTTGTATTTACGTGGTCTTACCCATACACCATCATTATTCCACCATGCTTGTGCGGAAGTAATATCACCGATCATATCCTTGCGCTTGAATAATTCTCTGTAGGAGTTTTGGTAATGTCTTTGTAAGCCTACTACCACATTCAATTTTTTCTGTTTGGCTATTGCGGCAGTTGCCAAAACCTTTTGAATACCTGCAGGATCAGTTGCCACTGGTTTTTCCATGAACACATGTTTATTCTGCTTGATGGCTTCTTCAAAATGTATGGGGCGGAAACCGGGCGGTGTAGTTAATATTACCACATCTGCCAAAGGGATTGCTTTGAGATATCCATCAAATCCGGCAAATCTTCTTTCAGCAGGAACGTCAATTCTTTTAATGGCTTCCGTTGTAGCAGCATCTGATTTATCGTCTGCTGTTAATGATTTAAAACATCTTTCAATATTGTCTGCAAATGCATCTGCCATGGCAACCAGTTTTACATTCTGTTTGCTTTGTAAGGCCTGCATAGCTGCTCCTGTACCTCTTCCACCGCAACCAATTAATACCACTTTGATGGCATCATCCGATCCCGAAAAATAATTTGCTCTGTTAAATAGGGGAGCTGCAATAAGCCCACCTGCCAGTAAAGAACTTTGTTTCATGAAATCCCTTCTGGTTTTGATTGTGAAAGCATCCTTGTTCATATGGCTTGATTTAAATGTTTATTTACCAATATATTTTTTAAAAAATTGATTGATCTCTTCTGCAGAGGGTTGTATTTGTGGACGAACAATACGAAACCCTACCCAACGTGCTTCGGTAAGCCACCATTTGCTTTTAGGTATTTGGGGATCTCTTTGGTTCCAGACAGGATCAGAATGAAATCTTTTTGCAGATCTTAATTCTCCTGCTGTTTCAGTAAATCCCCCTCCACGCAGTGTTTTAGGATATTTGGCCATCTTGGGTTCTACAAAAGGATCCTTTTCTGTGATGGGCTTTTGATACCTGTTTTCATCATAATGGTCAAGGGTCCATTCCATCATATTGCCCAGCATATCATACAATCCCCAGGCATTGGGTACTTTCTCGCCAACCTTATGGTATTTATCGTCGCTGTTTGCCATATACCAGGCATATTTTTCTAGTTCTGTACTGTCATTACCAAAATAATATGCAGTGTTAGTTCCAGCTCTGCAGGCATACTCCCATTCTGCTTCAGTAGGTAACCTGTAAAAGATACCAGTTTTGCCATACAACCAACGGCAATACATGAGCGCGGCAAGTTGCGACATACTATTAACAGGATATCCGCCTTCTTTGCCCATACCCCAGCTTAAGTCAACATATTGGGGACTAGGTCTTGTTATAGCATCTACATCCTCATTGGCACTGGTGTTTTCGTCTTTGAAAAATACATCAAATGCATCGCGCGTTATTTCTGTGGCTGACATCCATAATGGAGAAATACTGATTTTTTGTTGCGGACCTTCCTTATTATCCCTTCTTTTTTCATCAGCAGGACTACCGATTAAAAAACTGCCACCTGGTATAGGAACCATGCTAAATTTTAGGTTACTGCCGGGTATGTTTTGTTCATAAACCTTGAATAATTCGGTAGACAATTGCGCATAAATGCAACTGTTTAACAACAAGCAAATGGTAAAAGAAAAAATGACGCGCACGTAGTTATTTTTGGGTCATTCAAGGTAAGAAAATAATTGATAGTAAATAGCTCTTGGATCAAAGGTTTTGCCACAGATTTCACAGATTTGCACAGAAATTCTGTGTTAATCAGTGTAATCTGTGGCGACTAACTTTTTCTCAAAACAAACACTATTCTCTACCCCTGCATACTGCCCATAATTAGGGATTTGTTTATAGCCGTTCTTCAAATATAATGCGATGGCTTCGGGTTGTCTTTTGCCGGTTTCGAGTAAACAATGGGTATAATGCATTTCTTTAGTCCAGGTTTCCAATGCTAACAGAACCTGTGTTGCAAAACCTTTCCCCCTGTATTCAGGTTTGGTATACATTCTTTTCACTTCCATGGCATCATTTGCAACTTCTTTAATAGCGCCACAGCCGATGGGTAATTCATCTTCATAGAGAACAATCGCATGTTTGATAAGGTTGATCTTATTGAATTGCGCATAAAAATGATGTTCCATTCCATCACGGATTGCAAGATCTTGGTCGAGTAAGGCAACCAATGCAATAAAATCCGGGTTGTTAGAATCTGTTCTTTTGATTGCAATCATTTTTCCCATTTTAAACTATCTCAATATCATACTTGTCAAGTAAACCTTCAATACCAGCTACACCGAATTTTGCCTTTTTAATCATGTTTTTTTCTGGATCAATTGAATAATTTATCGCTGTACTGAAATCCACTTTTCCCAAATTGGAATTCTCGAAAATGGCTCTATCAAGATCGCAGTTTGTAAAAACTGACCCAGATAAATTGGCATTCGTTAGATCCATCTCTTTACAACTGCAATGGATAAAATGGGTTTCTTTCATTTTTCTTTGAAAAAAGGAGGAGAGTTCTAAGTTGCATTGTTCAAATCTAACCCGAAACAGATGCTCATTGCAATCTTCAAAATGAAGACCCATTAATTTGCAGTCTTTAAATGTTACATTATTCAAAGTGGTTTGAATTAGCTTGCCTAAACTTAGGTTACAGTTCTCGAAAAAGCAATCTGTAAAATTACAACGAGACAATTCAACTGCTGTAAACACGCAATTACGAAAAATGCATTCTTCATAAACACCCTGTACAAATGGCGTTTGGGTAAAATCTATTTTTTCGAATTCTTTTTCTAAAGTATAGTTCCCGTTCATAATTGATGGTTAAGGGGAATTACATATAATTTAAAGTCTTAATGATGAAAGTTATATTCATTTTTCATTTTTTAAAAGTATTTGAAATTCTTTGGAACTTATCATGAAAATTGTACCATGTCTTAACCCCTCAGGTAACAAAATCTGAGATGAAATGTCTGTCCAATTAACTAGATCTGTTGAGCTAACGGCACCATAAGCATGATCCTTATACTTATCAAAAAACACAACCCATTTCCCCTGAAGGTGAATAGCAGTAGGACCTTCAGCCCAATAATTTCCAGTAATTGGTTTACTGGCTTTAGAATAGCCTTTTGTTAAGTAGCGACTAGTAGCCACACGGATATTTTTTTCAGGTTCGGGTACCAGCGTTTCATCTTTCAGGAACATGAGGTAGGAATTTTTACCTGTTACCTTAATGCTAGCATCAATCACATTGAAACCCTCGTTGTACAATAATTTGGTTTTTTTGAAATGCTTGAAATCCTTTGTGGTAGTATAATACAATCGATGATTGTATTTACTTTCTGATTGTTTTGTTTCTGTAAATCTGCCTTTAATGGTGCTTGACCAATAAAGCATGTAAGTTTTAGCATATGGGTCATAGGTAATTTCCGGTGCCCAAGTATTCATCACACTATCCTTTTCTTTCGTTTCCATAACGGGCAGATAGATTTGTTCCGACCAATGAACAAGATCTTTTGAATTGGCATAACCAATTCCTTTATCATTCCAACTAACTGTCCAAACCATATGGAATAAGTTATCAGCCCCTCTGATAATGCATGGATCGCGCATCAGTTGGTCTTTGGCAACAGTTGGCTTTAAGTATGACCGGTCATTATTCAGCGCAGTATAATGTAGCCCATCTTTGCTGAAGGCCATGTGTAGTCCGTCTTCACCATTGTTTTTAAAATAAGCGTATAAATAAACTGAATCCTGGCTACTTTGTGAAAATGCAAAAGAACAAGCAAAATGAAATAAGAGTAACGTAAAATAGATTTTCATTTGTGTAACCTTATTCTTCAATTAAACTTAGCCATTTTAGCAGAATGGAATGCAAGTGTTGCTCTTGATTTTTAAAATCAGTCAAATCCTTAAATACACAGGTTCTTCTGCCATCTGCATAATTTCCCTGAAGTAATCCTGATGGGTCATTCACTTTAGCACCACTAGGAAATACCAGCATGATCCTGCCCTTGTACAAATTCATTACCGCGATATCTCTTTTATATTCTTTGGGATCAAATGGTTTCATTGGTCCGTTGTAATAGAAACTTGGATTATTCCATTTAATATGTTCTGCGATAGTAGGGTGAACCTGTAAGATGCTCTGCCTTATGGCTTCAATTACTTCGGCAACTTGCGGTTCAAGCTTTTGTATGTGTGCTGTAACCTGATCTGTATCTGATAGTTTTGGTGTTTTAGTTTTCAAAGTAATTATTTTTCAATCGTGTTTTTAAACACTTTGCCATTTTTCATGATCAGCACAAAGTTCTTATTGTAATCCTCCATCAGTGAAAGATTTTGTAAGGGATTGCCATTTACAAGTAGCAAATCCGCATAGGCACCGGTTTCAATTACACCCAATTTGCCTTCGCGGTAAGGGCTTCTCTTGCCTGATAAGGCTAATAATTCTCCATTATCATGTGTGATCATTTTTAAAACTTCAAAAGGCGTAAACCACTTACCCATCATAGGTATGGTAGATGTTTGTCTGCTATTTGCCCTTGGATCAAATAAAAGGTCGGTACCCCAGGCAAGTTTTAAGTTGAATTTTTTTACAGAAGAATAAATTCTTTCCGTGCCTGTTGCTACATTGTATTTTTTTTGTTTCTGTTCTTCATTCGATTGAACACTGGTAGTGCTATCAAGCGGTTGCATACTGAGCCAAACCCCTTTTTCACCGATCATTTTTAAAGTGGCATCATCTAATAAATGCCCGTGATCAATACATTTTACGCCGGCTTCTATAGCTTTTTGCACGGCTCTTGGGGTATAGGCATGCACTGCAACATAAGTGCCCCAGTCTTCGGCAGCTTCAACAGCAGCTTTTAATTCATCCAAAGTATATTGACTAACATCCAAAGGATCAAAAACAGAAGATACCCCGCCACCGGCAGTTAATTTGATTTGTGATGCGCCTCTTTTCAGATTCTCACGAACAGCCACTAATACTTCTTCTCTGCCATCTGCTATGGTTGCACCACCCACTTCTTCTGAATGATGTAAACTGCCACCTAGTGACTGTGGCCTTTCATTTACACTTCTAAAATCTCCGTGTCCGGATGTTTGTGATATGATGGAACCGCTTGGCCAGATCCTTGGTCCATTAACCACGCCCTCATCAATGGCTTTTTTCAAGCCAAAACTGGGTCCGCCCAGATCTCTAACTGATGTAAAGCCCCTTAACAAGGTCTTATCTGCTTCTTCACCTGCTTTGATAAATACATAGCCTGATTCACCATCTATCATATCAACTAATGTATTGGCAGTGAGTATGGAATGCCAGTGCGCATCAATTAATCCGGGCATGAGAAACTTACCTTTACCATCGATTATCGAAGTTCCTTTTCCTGTTTTAATGTTTGTATTACCTGAATAAATTGTATTGATTAAATTTTTAACAACGAGTACACTTCCTGCTACCGTTTTATCGTCTTTGCCATTGAAGATCTGAACATTTTTAATGAGTACAGAATCCTGGGCATTTGCTTGAAAACTGCTTAGAATAATGAAACAGGAAGTGATTCGGAGTAAATAGTTCATAATGATTATTTTGATGGCTTAATAGGATTTCAAATTAGTTAAAAATAGCTAAAATTTAAGTACTTCATTCAAATTGTTGAATGTCCTAATAGATATATTGCAAACTGATATTTTGCGAAACTATTTTTATCCTGCGTACCTTTATAGTGAATACAATAAGCAAGTTTTAAGAAGCCTTTTTTTCTAACTATTATACTTTTTTTATATGAAATCTGATTATGAAATAGCACAGGAAACACCTATTCAGCTGATAACAAATATTGCTTCTAAAATGGGATTACCCGAAGATCTTTTAGAGCCCTATGGAAGATATAAGGCAAAAATCAATATCAGCAAATTCGATG
Source organism: Chitinophaga pinensis (assembly GCA_943371675.1). Taxonomy (GTDB): domain Bacteria; phylum Bacteroidota; class Bacteroidia; order Chitinophagales; family Chitinophagaceae; genus Sediminibacterium; species Sediminibacterium pinensis_I. Next base: position 22,375 of record CALRVT010000034.1, read on the forward strand.
AAAATAAAATTGCTTCATCTAAACTGATTTTGGTAACAGCCATAACGCCTACCAAAGCCGGTATTGGTAAAACAACTACTTCTGTTGGATTAGCGGATGGATTAACTAAACTGCATAAAAATGCTGTTCTTGCTTTAAGAGAACCTTCCTTAGGACCATGTTTTGGTATGAAAGGTGGCGCTGCTGGTGGTGGTTATTCGCAGGTGATTCCGATGGAAGATATAAACCTGCATTTCACCGGCGACTTCCATGCCATCACCGCAGCCAATAATATGCTAGCAGCTTTGGTGGATAATTTCCGTTTTTTTAATAGGGGTAAACCAGAGGGTATCAAAACAGTTTTATTAAAACGATGCCTGGATGTGAATGACCGTGTTTTAAGAAAAGTAGTGACAGCTTTGGATGTGCCCAATAATGGTATTCCATCAGAAACAGGATTTGTGATCACTGCAGCCAGTGAATTGATGGCAGTTCTCTGCCTAGCTGATGATATGGAAGATCTGCGTAAACGTATTGATGCCATATTATTAGGTTTTACATTCGCCGGCGATCCCTTTACTACCAAAGATTTGGGCGTTACAGGTGCCATCACTGCTTTATTGAAGGATGCCATCATGCCCAATCTGGTGCAGACCTTAGAAGGCTGTCCTGCCGTAGTTCATGGAGGTCCTTTTGCCAATATCGCCCATGGTTGTAATTCTATTATTGCTACCAAAACAGCCATGCAATTTGGCGAATATGTTATTACCGAAGCAGGCTTTGCCAGTGATTTAGGAGCTGAAAAGTTTTTTAATATCAAATGCAGAAAAGCCGGATTGCAACCAGCTATGAGTGTATTAGTTGCTACTTCCCAGGCATTAAAGCTTAGTGGCGGCAGTAGTGAAACTAAAATGATGCTACCTGATCTGGATTCACTGACAAAAGGGTTAAAAAACCTGGAAGCACATATCGGAATTCTTAAAACCTTTGGCCAGAAAATTTTGGTTGTACTTAATAGGTATCAATTTGACACGACGGATGAAATTGATTTTCTAAGGAATTGGTGTCATTCAAAAGCTGTTTCTTTTGCTGTGAATGATGCTTTTAGTAAAGGGGGACTTGGGGGTGTGGAAATGGCACAAGCTGTGATTGATATGTGTAAAAATCCTTCCCCTCCCTTAACCTTCACCTATGAATTATCAGATGATATTGAAACCAAGATCCGTAAAATTGTAACCAAAATTTATGGTGGTAAAGAAGTAGTGCTTTATAAAAAAGCACAGGATATGATCAAGAAAATTAAAAAGTTAGGCCTGGAACATTTACCGGTTTGTATGGCTAAAACACAATATTCCTTTACCGACTCGCCAGATAAGAGTGGGGAGGATGGAAATTTTAATATAGATGTGGAAGACCTGGTGATCAGCAGTGGCGCGGGTTTTATTGTTGCTGTTTGTGGTGAAATGATGCGGATGCCGGGCTTACCCAAAGTGCCACAAGCCAACTTTATTGATGTGGTAAATGGTAAAATTGTAGGCGTTAGTTAAACGTATATGATATAAACGAAGTGTGCAGGTTAATTAGGTTCTTCGCTTTTATGCATGTTAAACGCATGATACATTCTTGTTCTATCAAACATTTTTTCATTGTTGGATATGAATATGGTTGCTACCCCATTGCCAATAAAATTGGTGATGGCACGGGCTTCCGACATAAATCGATCAACACCCAGTAATAATGCAAGACCCTCAATGGGTATAACTTTGGTAGCTGTTAGGGTAGATGCCAAAATCACAAAGCCACTTCCGGTAACGCCTGCGGCACCTTTGGATGTAACCATCAGGATACCTACAATTACCAGCATTTGGTTAAGACTGAGGTCTATATGAAATACCTGCGCCAGAAATAACACAGCCATCGACAAATAGATGGAAGTGCCATCCAGGTTAAAGGAATAACCGGTTGGTACCACCAGACCAACAACCGATTTGTGGCAGCCCATATGTTCCAGCTTTTCCATCAGAGAGGGTAGAGCGGCTTCAGACGAAGAAGTGCCTAGTACAATTAATAATTCGTTTTTGATATAACCCAAAAATTTCCAAAGTGAAACCTTGTAGTATCGCAATACACTTCCCAATACCAAAAAGATAAATACAGCCATGGTTAGGTATACGCAGATCATCAGTTTGGCGAGTGGAAATAAAGTGGCGATCCCATACTTGCCAATGGTAAAAGCCATTCCGCCAAAAGCCCCAATGGGTGCGGCTTTCATGACCCAATGCAACCCTTTGAAAATATATTTTGAGGCAAAGTATACGGGTTTTAAAATTTTGTCTTTTTGTTTTTGTTTGCTAATGATCATCCCTGCTGCAATGGAAAACAATAGTATCTGTATGGTGATATTGTCTTTGAAAAATTGCAACCATGAAATGGAAACATTGCCATTCAATTTTGTAATATCACCTTTATGAACAGCAGTGGTATCAACACCGGAACCGGGTTGAATAAAATGGGCTACCAATACACCTATTAACAATGCAAGTGTAGTGATGATCTCAAAATAAAGCAATGCCTTGCCGCCAACCCTTCCCACTCTTTTCAAACTATCCATACCACAGATCCCTGTTATGATGGTAACCAGTATGATGGGATTGATAAATATTTTGATGATATCTATAAAATATTTACCCAACGGTTGCATGGCAACACCCGTTTCAGGATAAAAATGGCCTAATAAAATGCCAGCGGTTATGGCCAGCAAAACCCAGAAAGTAAGGTTGGAAAGGATTTTCTTTATCATTATTATGACGGCCTTTGTTTCAAATTAAGATCCTTTCCAAAATGAATTGTTCAGGTATAATATTGATGTAAATTAGGATTGTTGTGATGAAATTTCTTCAAAATATTTTAATACCTTTTTTTCAGTATCAATTTGCAATTGAATATTATTTTGAAAAATCAGTATTCTAAGTTCCTTATAAAGAATTATGGCATTTTCAATACTTTGTAAAATAGATTCTTTTGAATAGATTGGAATGGTTGATTGAATTTTCTCAAAGTCATTACGGGCTATCTGCCTTTCCAATTTTCTTACGCCTCGGGGTAAATGATTGTGTTTGATTTGTAACAAAGGGCCAAACACCGTAAGTCGAAGAAATCCTAAGAAATCAAAAGCTTCCAGGTATTCCCCTCTACCAATTTTTGTAAGTGCATAATGAATCCAAACCCAGAAACGGTCTTCTATCCATTGATAAGAGGGGTAAGGAAATTGCGCATTTGTTTCTGTAATAATTTTTTGCAAAATATTATCTGTATCCCATAGGATAACAGGGTTTTCTATTCGCTTTTTGAATTCATCGGGGGTTAGAAATTTAATGTCTACATGTAAAAGCGGGTTGTTATACAAACAGATCAATAGCCTCGGTTCGCCAACATGCTCACCTGTGAAACCAGTTAACAGGTTTCCAAATTGATGCGCATAGGCAAGCATTTTGTTTTTATCCTTCGATATGCTTGCATGTGTGATGAGGGTGAGGTCAAGATCGGAATAGCAATCCATTTCTTGGGTAAGCCAGGAGCCGCCAACCGCTAACCCAACAATCGATGGGTCGGTTTTAATACGCTCAACAACCTTATTCGCGAAAGCAATTTGTACCATACTGCTAAACTGTTTCTGTTTAACAATTTACGGATTGATTGCCGAAAATTAACATTCATCTACAAATTCAAGTATGTCGCCCGGCTGACATTCCAAAGCCTTGCAAATCGCATCCAGTGTACTAAACCGAATAGCTTTAGCCTTGCCCGTTTTTAATACAGATAAATTGGCAATGGTGATATCTACTTTTTCTGCTAATTCCTGTAATTGCATTTTTCTGCGCGCAAGCATCACATCTAGGTTTACAACTATAGGCATATTAAACGGTTTGTTGGTTTTCTTCCTGCATTTCGATACCATGTTTAAAGATCTGTGAGATCACATATACAATACCTGCAGAAAATAGTAATTGACTCGAAACACTGATCACACTAAGATCTTCACCTAATCTTTTTGAAAGCCAGTCGGTATAATTATCCCCTATAAAACTAATGATCCAAATGGCTAAGAACCAGTAAGCAATTTCTTCCAATAGTTTGGATACTTCCTTTGTAAAAGGTGTTTGAATATTCAGTTTCGAAAGTAAGGTTACAATCACATACCATAGTTTCAAATACATGGCTGATATTGTTATCACTAATGTCATGATACCAATATAATAGTTACGATTTAGCTCGATTAAGGGCATTAAATTTTGAGAGATACCCGGCAATTTTTTTGCCGCGATCGGATTGAAAAAACTTACACCCACTGATATAAGCTGACTACCCAGATTGACTGCATAACCCAATACGCCTAACCAGGCTAATATCCTTAATACCATTAAAATATTTGCTGTTTTTGTTTTCATACTGTTTTAGTTTGTAAAGCAAATATCAATAAATATTTATCAATAAACAATAAAAAAACATCAATAAACGGAATATTTTTTCTGTTTTCTTTTTAACGAATTCAAAACTTGGCGGCTATATATTAACATAAAATAGTATGCATTAAATAGGAAGAATGCTATTTGAATAGATCCCTTTATGACTTTTAATGGGTATTTATTTCCAGTATTTTGTAAAACCCTTGGTTGTATGGTATCGGATCTGATCTTTTTCTATAACTGTGATCAACATCTCCGCACCATAAGCAGTAACTATTTTATTGGCTTCCGGTATGGGCAGTATACTGCAAAGTTTGGTGAGCCAGTCTGCATCAATTCCTCTTTTTGCTATCACAGTTACATTACGTTGAGAAGTGATCCCATAGCCGGTTCTGGGGTCTATGATATGCGAATACTTTTTGCCATTGTGTTCCATAAACTGGTAAACATCCCCGGAAGTAGTGACGGCCTTATTTTGTAACAATAACTTTTTTGCAAGCAGCTCATCCGTTGTTTCGGGTACATTAATGCCAATGGTCCAACCCTTTGTTGCTGGTGGCGCATCACTTACTACAATATCACCGCCTGCATCTGCCAAAGCAGCATGAACAGCTTTGTTTCGCAGAAAATTAATTACTTCCTGTGCAACATAACCTTTGGCAATACCTCCAAGATCCAACATCATGCCTTCTTTGGTAAGATGAACCGTTTGCCGTTCTTGGTTAAAAATGATATACTGAAAACCTACTTTCTTTTTTGCCTCTTCTATCGCCACCGAATCAGGAAAGACTTTCATTTTTCGCGCTTTACGCCATAATTGACTCAATGGTCCAACTGTAATATCAAATCCGCCCTTACTCATCTCAAAACCCTTTTTTGCCTCCTGAAGAATATTCCACAATATGGAAGAAACGCGCAAAGGACCTTTGCCTGCATAGTTACTTAGTCTGCTTAATTCGCTGGTACTATCATAATCACTGAAAATATGTACGAGAGAGTCTACCAGCTGAAATGCTTCATTGGCAAGGTTTCTGGCTTTTAAAGAATCATCCGTTAGCAGGGTCAGGTTAAATGGCGAACCCATTTTATTTTCTGTAAACTGGAATTTTTTCATCTGTGCCCCCGCAAAATGACCCATCAGCTGAAGGCAAATAATAATGGCAATTAGACGACTCACAGCAGTTTATTTAGCATTTCCCCCTTACTAAGGATATTTATTATGTTAATAGGCGCGCACACTGTAAATTTAAGCAACAAAAAACAGCCATATGCAAAGAAGAACTTTTATGCAACAAAGTTTATTGGCAGGAGGATCCATTTTATCGGCATCCGCTGCAATCGCCTCCAACAATTCTCCACAACATTCTATAGAAGACAAACCCTTTAACATGGCATATGGCTTTCATGATGGCATGTTTAAAAACAGCGGCGGCACAGATTTTATCGATCAGATCAAATTTGCATACGACAGGGGTTTCAGGGCCATCGAAGACAATGGCATGATGAAGCGGACGCCTGAAATGCAACAGAAAATTGGAGATACATTAGCCAAGTTGGGCATGACGATGGGCGTATTCGTGAATAACTTTGATGACTGGCCTCTTTCTTCCAATATGACCACAGGAAAAAAAGAATGGAAGGATAAATTTATCCAGTTCTCCAAAGAATCTGTGGAAGTAGCAAAGCGCTGTCATGCTAAATGGATCACAGTGGTGCCGGGTAATTACGACAGAACATTACCCGAAGGTTTTCAAACGGCCAATGTTATAGATTGTTTGCGCAGAGGTGCTGAAATACTGGAACCGCATGGATTGATCATGGTACTGGAACCCTTGAGCGATACACCAGATTTATTCCTTCGTACTTCTCCACAAACCTATGCTATCTGTAAAGCGGTAAATAGTCCTTCCTGTAAGATTCTTTTTGATATGTACCATATGCAAAGAAATGAAGGCAATATCATCGCCAATATCAATAAAGCATGGGATGAGATCGCTTATTTTCAAATTGGTGATAACCCAGGAAGAAAAGAACCAGGTACAGGAGAAATGAATTATAGAAATATCTTCAAACACATTTACGATAAGGGATACAGAGGAGTGATGGGGATGGAACATGGTAATGCAAAACCAGGAAAAGACGGCGAAGAAGCGCTGATCAAAGCATATAGAGAGGCGGATGGGTTTATGTAAGGAGTATAGAATTTCGAATGTCGAATATCGAATGTCGAATTTCGAAGTATTGGAATTTTTTCAAGGACAATTGCTACATTATGAATCTCTCATTAAATGAACAACAGATAGCTGATTACCATCGGGACGGGTATATTTTAATAAAAAATTTTTTCTCTGAGCAAGAAACGGAAAAGCTTTATCAGACTGCCTTGCAGGATGAGGCAATGAAATTACATGCTTTGGATCTGAATGATCAGGCGGGTAAAAAAACGAAACTGTCTTTATGGTTTACGCCAGGTAATGATGTTTTTGGTTATATGTCGCGGAGTGAAAGAATGGTGAGAACTGTGGCTGCTTTAATTGATGGCGATAAAAAAGTCTGTCATTTTCATTCCAAACTGATGCAGAAAGAACCCCGTGTTGGTGGTGCCTGGGAATGGCACCAGGATTATGGTTACTGGTATAAAAATCAATTTCTATTTCCTGATCAGCTAATTAGCGTAATGATTGCACTAACACCTGCCAATAAAGCCAATGGTTGTTTACAGGTAATTAAAGGGTCGCACAAAATGGGTCGCGTTAACCATGGATTTGCGGGCGAGCAGATTGGTGCAGATATGGTAATGGTAAATAATGCATTGCAAACCATGGAACTGGTATACAGTGAACTGGATGCTGGTGATGCTTTATTTTTTCACCCCAATCTTTTGCACCGTTCAGAAGCCAATCTTTCCGAAAATCCACGCTGGTCGATCATCTCCTGTTATAGTGCACAATCAAATATCGCCTACAATGAAACATCTGTTTCCTGGAAGCAAGTAGTAGATATGGTTCCGAATAATGCAATAATGGAATGGGAAGCGGCATCCTTATCCCATGCAGATTTTCTTAAAAAAGAAAATGATCCGGCATTGAAGGAAACGGGGTGGGAGAAGTAGTTTTGAGTTTGGAGTTTGGAGTTTGGAGTTTTGAGTTTTGAGTTTAAGTCTTGATCCTTGAATCTTGTTTCTTGAACCTTGTTTCTTGAATCTTGTTTTGAAGCAATTAAAAATATTGTATGAAAAAATTAGTGCTTGGTCTTTTTGTTTTGTTTTTTGCGAACATGCTTTCTGCACAGATCAGAACGGCGAATGTGTTTACGGATAGTATGGTATTGCAACGTGGGAAACCCATACCAGTATGGGGTTGGGCGGGGAAGCAGGAAGAAATTACTGTTCAGTTTCACCAGCAAACAAAGAAAACCATTGCAGGTAATGATGGTAAATGGTTTTTGAAATTGGAAGTAGAAAAAGAAGGTGGACCATATACATTAACCGTATCTGGTAAAACAACAAAGACTTTAAAGGATATATGGGTGGGGGATGTTTGGCTTTGTTCCGGACAATCGAATATGGAGTTTACAGTAAACAGTGCCATGAATAGCAAAGAGGAAATTGCTGCTGCCAATTTCCCCATGATAAGACATGTATTAGTAAAAAAAGAAATCAGTTCTACACCCAAATCAGATATCATCGAAACAAACTGGCATACGGCTACACCTGCCTATGTGGCTGGGTTTACAGCAGTAGGCTATTATTTTGCCAAAGAAGTTTTTAAAGAAACCAATATCCCCATTGGTTTATTGCATAGCAGTTGGGGTGGTACGGATGTAGAAACCTGGACAAGTAGAGAAGCTTTTGCAGGTAGTGATGAATTCAAAGAAATGATCCATGCTTTGCCGGTTGTAAATCTCGATTCTCTTGCAAATATCAAAGCAAAAGCGATGATGGATGTGATCAAAAAAGTACAGCCATCTTTGCCAAAAGCTACGGATATCAATAAATGGAAAGAATCTAGTTACAATGACCAACAATGGCCTAGAATGTCTGTTCCGGGATTATGGGAAGATAAAACCTTACCAGAAGTGGATGGGGTGGTTTGGTTTAGAACAACTGTTACGATCAATGCAGCTGATGCAGGTAAAGCAGCTACACTAAATATCAGTACCATTGATGACAACGATATCACTTATGTAAATGGAACAAAAGTAGGCAGTACCAACGGCTATAATATTAAAAGGGCTTATACAATACCAACAGGTATTTTAAAAGCAGGAAAAAATGTGATCGCCATTCGTATAGATGATACAGGCGGTGGTGGTGGTGTTTATGGTGATCCAAAAGACCTCAACCTTACCATCGGCACTAACAGCATTCCTTTGGCAGGTAACTGGTCATTCCAGGTTGCTACTCTAGGAAGATCAGCTACGGTTGGTCCGAATAGTTATCCGTCACTCCTGTTCAATGCTATGATACACCCACTGGTGCCTTTTGCATTTAAAGGCGTTTTATGGTACCAGGGCGAAAGCAATGCTGGACGTGCATTTCAATACAGAAAAGCATTTCCATTAATGATAACAGATTGGCGTAGAAATTGGAAACAAGGTGGCTTTCCATTTTATTTTGTGCAATTGGCCAGTTATAATTCAGCCAATGGCAATAGTGTGAATGGCAGTAACTGGGCAGAATTAAGAGAAGCACAAACACAAACCCTTCGATTGCTAAGAACAGGGATGGCCATCACCACAGATATTGGTGAATCGAATGACATCCATCCAAAAAACAAACAGGATGTGGGCAAAAGGCTTGCTGCTATTGCTTTACATTATGATTATGGTAAGAAAGGAGAATTCATGGGGCCACTCTATCAATCCATGAAAATTGAAGGGAATAAAGTAACCCTCAGTTTTACACATACAGGATCGGGTTTGATGTCAAAAGCTGCTGATGGAAAATTACAGGGCTTTGAAATTGCGGGTTCAGATAAACAGTTTTTTCCCGCTACTGCCATTATTGAGGGCGATAAGGTTATCGTTAGTTCTGATAAAGTTATGACACCCGCCAGTGTTCATTTTGGTTGGGCCGATGATGCAGGCATCTGTAATTTATTTAACAAAGAAGGTTTCCCTGCTTCACCATTTCGTACAGATAACTGGCCGGGTAAAACAGATCAGGTTAAATACCGCAAACCATAAAATAGTTCTATCAACGTTTTATTTCGATTTTAAATTATTGCCATGAAAACCAAATTATCAAGCTTGCTGATCGGAATGATCTTTTCTGCATCTTCCTTTGCGCAACCTGCTGTTCATCATTTACTAACTGAAAATAAACCCAATCCTGTTGGTGTGGATGTAAGCGCTCCCCGTTTCAGCTGGCAGCTTTCAGGTGATCAACGCAGTACGATGCAATCGGCTTATGCTATCCAGGTTTTTAGTGCTGAAAATAAAAAGTTAGTGCTGTGGAATTCCGGAAAAATTGCTTCTGCTAATTCTGTTTTTGTTCCTTATGGCGGCACAGGATTACAAAGCGGTAAAAAATATTGCTGGCAGGTACAGGTTTGGGATAACAACGGCAAGCCTTCTATGAAAAGCGATACAGCCTGTTTTCAAATGGCCTTATTACATGAAAGCGATTGGAAAGCAAAATGGATTGAACCTGGTTATACCGAAGACAGTGTAATGCGCCCCAGTCCACTTATGCGCAAACAGTTTAACATCAAAAAGAAAATTGTTTCTGCCACAGCTTTTATTACGGCTCATGGATTATATGAAGCACAGATCAATGGTGTTCGTGTGAGTGATGCATATCTAACCCCCGGTTGGACTGCCTACCAGAAAAGATTGCAATACCAGATATACGACGTTACAGACATGCTTGCCAAAGGCGACAATGCCATTGGTGTAACCCTTGGTAGTGGCTGGTATAGAGGTTTTATTGGTTTTTCAAACAGACAAAATTTTTATGGAAAAGACATTGCCCTGCTTTTTCAGATGGAGATCACCTATAGTGATGGCAGCAAAGAAATGATCTTGTCGGATGATAGCTGGAAATCATCCACAGGAAACATCCGCTATTCTGAAATTTACAATGGCGAAACCATCGATGCCCGTGAAAACAAGCAGGGATGGGCTTTGGCAGGATATGATGATAGTGGCTGGTCGGGCGTTAAGGTGGCCAATCGTTCCAATGAAACATTGGTTGCTACCTTCAATGAACTGGTGAAGAAAAAGGAAACCTTCAAACCAGTGAAGATCTTTACCACACCAAAGGGTGAACAAGTGATTGATTTTGGTCAGAACCTGGTGGGATGGGTGGTTTTAAAAGTTAAAGGCAAAGCAGGAGATAAGATCGTAGTATCTCATGCAGAAGTAATGGAGAAGTCAGGTAATTTTTATACTACCAACTTGAGAGCAGCCAAAGCACAGGACACTTACATTTTAAAAGGCGGCGAAGAAGAGATCTTTGAACCCCATTTTACCTGGCATGGTTTTCAGTTCATCAAACTGGAAGGATATCCCGGCGAACTGAAACCTGAAAATTTTACCGCGGTAGCCTTGTATTCTGATATGCCACCAACAGGCGATTTTACTTCTTCCCATCAACTGGTTAATCAACTGCAACATAATATTCAATGGGGACAAAAAGGCAATTTTGTAGATGTGCCTACGGATTGTCCGCAACGAGATGAAAGACTGGGCTGGACAGGCGATGCACAGGTTTTTTCCAGAACAGCGGCTTTTAATATGAACGTGCATAATTTCTTTGTCAAATGGTTGAAAGATGTTGCAGCAGATCAATTACCCAATGGTAGTGTGCCTTTTGTGGTACCGAATGTTTTGGGTATTGGTGCTACAGGTTCCACCGGATGGGCGGATGTGGCTAATATTATTCCCTGGAATGTTTACCTGGCTTATGGTGATAAAAAAATATTGGAAGACCAGTATGGCAGTATGAAAGCATGGGTAGGCTACATGCAAAATAATAGCAAGAATGATCTCTGGAATACAGGTTTTCATTTTGGCGACTGGTTATTTTACCGTCCGGATGATGACAATGATGGCAGAGCAGCGGTTACAGATAAGTATTTGATAGCACAATGTTTTTTTGCCCATTCTACACAACTACTCATCAATGCGGCAAAGGTTTTAGGCAAGGATGCCGATGTGGTAACATACCAGGAACAACTCAACAAAATAAAAGCTGCTTTCATCAGGGAATACCTCACACCCAATGGCAGACTGGTTTCCGGTACACAAACTGCTTATGTGCTTGCATTGAATTTTGATATGTTCCCTGAAAATTTGCGACAGCAGGCAGCTGATAGATTGGCTGAAAATGTGAAGGGTTATGGCAATCACCTCACAACCGGATTCTTGGGAACGCCTTATTTATGTCATGTATTAACAAGATTTGGCTATACTGATTTAGCTTACAATTTATTGTTACAGGAAAAATATCCTTCCTGGTTATACCCGGTAAAAATGGGTGCTACAACAATCTGGGAAAGATGGGATGGGATCAAACCAGACGGTTCTTTCCAGGTGCCTTCTATGAATTCTTATAACCATTATTCTTATGGAGCCATTGGAGATTGGATGTATCGTACCATGGTGGGTATAGATACTTATGAAGATGGCCCAGGGTATAAGCATATCAAAATTCAACCCCATATTGGCGGAGGATTTACCAATGCCAGTGCTTCTTTGCAAACTTATTATGGAAAACTGAGTAGTGGCTGGAAACTGGCAAACGGTAAAGTATCGATGGATGTTGAGATTCCGGCTAATACAACGGCAACCGTATTTATTCCAGCTAAAAATAAAGAAGCGATTCTTGAAAATGGGGTAGCGATTGCTAATAGTGCTGATTTTAAAATAATTGGATCAGGAAATGGTTATGTGGAAGTAACAATTGGGTCAGGGGTTTATCATTTTACCATCAATCCATAAATAATGATTGGCAATGGCATTTATTGAAATTCAATAATGGAATTAATTGTCAGCTAAATGACATTATCAGTTTAGGTGGACAAAGGAAAATTATATTTGAACTTTTAGAATTATTAAAAATAAATGGAAGAGCTACAACCCATACCCATATTGGATAGTACAGAAATTCGTGTATTAGGGTCCCTGATGGAAAAATCGAAGACCACGCCTGATTATTATCCTATGACGGTTAATTCGCTTACTGCGGCCTGCAACCAAAAAACATCCCGTAAGCCCGTGGTGAATTATGAGGAAGAAACAGTGATCAATGCTTTGAACTCTTTAAAACGAAGGGGTTTGGTGGCTACTGCAACTGGTGGTACCAGCAGAAGCGTTAAATACAAACACAATTTTGCACTTGTATTTCCTGTAGATAATGCAGCTTCTGCTATTATATGTTTGTTGTTATTGCGTGGACCACAAACTGCTGGTGAACTCAATACCAATTCTGGTAGGATCTACGATTTTGAATCATTGGAAGAAGTGCAACAGCAACTCGAAAAACTTTCCTCACCCGAATTGCTTTTTGTTCAGCAATTACCCAGAAGACCCGGACAAAAAGAAACACGTTATACGCATTTATTATCGGGTGCGCCTGATTTATCAGATGATGCTGAAGAAGAAACGGTGGTATATCATCCTACATCTGCACTGGAAGATAGACTTGCGATTGTAGAATCGGAACTGGCTGAAGTAAAAGCATCTTTGGATAAATTGATGAAAGAACTCATGGGCTGATCTTGATCATGTTTATTATATTTTATATAAGTCCATTTTTTTGATTGTTACTGATACCTTCCTTATGAAAAAAATAATTTGTTTACTGCCATTGTTTTTTTGCTTTTGGGTAAATGCACAAGAGTCCAATACCATCAACCCAAAACTTTTGCAACAGCAATGGTCTGCTTCCTGGATTACTTGTCCCGACGTGCCACAAAGGGATTACGGGGTATACCATTTCAGGAAGAACTTTCAGATAGAAAATATCCCGGCCAATTTTATCATTCATATTTCGGGCGACAACCGTTACCGTTTGTTCATTAATGGGAAAGCTGTTTGCAGTGGTCCTGCGCGTGGAGACCTCTATAACTGGTATTTTGAAACAATCGATATTGCAAAATATATACAAAAAGGAAACAATACCATTGCTGCAATTGTTTGGAACATGGGTATTCATGCACCGGTAGCGCAGATTTCCAATCAAACATCTTTTGTTGTGCAAGGAGATACGGATGCAGAAAAAATAGTAAACACGAATGATGGCTGGAAAGTGTTACAGAATCTTTCTTATAACCCTTGTTCAACAGACAATGCTTCCCGATTACGCACTTATATGGTAATAGGCCCTGGGGATGAAGTGGATGCCGCTAAATATCCTTGGGGATGGGAGCAGAACAATTATGCAGATACATTAAAATGGTTGAAGCCCAAAAAAATCGCCAATCCAGTTCCGGTCGGGTATGGTTCTGATAATTTATGGACATTAACACCCAGGAATATTCCATTGATGCAGGAGAAATTTCAAAGAATACCAGTTGTGAGAAGAACCACTGGTATCAAGGTTTCCAATGATTTTCTTTTAGGGCAATCCTTACAAGTGCCAGCTCATTCCAATGTAAGCTTGTTGTTTGATCAAACCTATAACACAGTGGCTTATCCGGAGATGGTGGTGAGTGGAGGTAAAGGAAGTTCTGTAAAACTTACTTATGCAGAAGCACTGTATGATAAGAATATGGTCAAGGGTAATCGGAATGAAATAGAAGGCAAAGAATTGATCGGCAACTACGACATATTTAAACCTGATGGCGGACAGCAAAGAGTTTTCAGACCATTATGGTTAAGAACCTACCGTTATATAAAACTTGAAATCATTACAGACAATGAACCATTGGTCATTAATGATTTGTATGGCTCTGCAACAGGCTATCCCTTTGAAGTAAAAGCTTCTTTTAAATCGAATGATGCATCCCTGCAACAGATCTGGGATATAGGATGGCGCACAGCACAACTTTGTGCGGGTGAAACTTATTATGACTGTCCTTATTACGAACAATTGCAGTATGAAGGTGACACGAGGATTCAATCTTTGATATCTCTTTATGTTACAGGAGACGATAGGTTGATGCGAAAAGCCATTCTTGATTTTTATCACTCACGTGTGCCTGAAGGTTTAACGCAGGGAAGATATCCCAGCAGCCGTTTACAAGTAATTCCGCCCTTTTCTTTATACTGGGTTTCTATGTTGTACGATTACATGATGCATAGAAAAGATAAGGACTTTTTGAAAAATTTTCTGGTACCTGTAACAGGCGTACTTGATTGGTACGAAAAACATATTGACAAAAATAAAAAGATGCTTGGGCCGATGAAGTGGTGGAATTTTGTTGACTGGAACGATGCTTTTCCGGGCGGCACACCGGATGGTGCTGATAAGGGCAACTCTTCCATCATCACTTTACAATATGCTTTAACGTTGAAACAAGCAGCCATAATTTTTGAAAATTTCGGGAAACTGAATGAGGCTAAGCATTACAGACAATTGGCAGATGAATTGATACAGGGTACCTACCAACAATGTTTTGATCAGAAGAAATTTGCGATGGCCAATACCCCCTTAAAAAACAGTTTCAGTCAACATGCAGGTATCATGGCAATTTTAACTGGTGCATTACCAACAGAAAGTAGAAAAAAATTAATGCAAAACATTTTAAATGATACATCGCTAAGTCAGGCTACATTTTATTATCGCTTTTATTTAAACAGGGCATTGAAGATGGTGGGTATGGCCGATAACTATTATGCAGAATTAAAACCATGGCGTGGTATGATCGCGAATGGCCTTACTACTTTTGCTGAAAATCCTGACCCCACAAGATCTGATTGTCATGCATGGAGCTCCAGTCCGAATTATGATTTCTTTGCAACCATCTGTGGCATTGTTCCATCTAAGCCTGGATTTGCTGCGGTAAGAATAGAACCAGCTATGGGCGAACTGCAACAGGTTACCGCTTCTATGCCTCACCCGGATGGAATGATCAGTGTTTCACTTCAGCGAAAAGGAACGAATGGGATAGAAGCAAATATTACCTTACCCAATAATTTGATTGGCGAATTTATTTGGAAGGGAAAAACCTTGAAGTTGAAAGGAGGGGAGCAATTGTTGAAATTATAAGGGTATTGAAAGAATTGAACTTCATTTATTTATTTGAAACATGCAATAAATATAACCATGCTTAAAAATTGTCTTTTCTTGTTGTTTATGCAATTTGCTTGTCTTGCATTTGCCCAAGAAAGACCCAATGTGATCATTATTTATACGGATGATCTGGGTTATGGTGATTTGAGTTGTTATGGAGCAACCAAAATTAGTACGCCCAATATTGACAAACTTGCTACAAGTGGTATTCGCTTTACAGATGGGCATAGTACATCTGCAACATGCACGCCATCTAGGTTTGCGATGATGACAGGCCAGTATCCCTGGCGAAAAGAAGGAACCGGTGTTTTACCGGGTGATGCTGCTTTGATCATTCCAACAAATAAGACCACATTACCCGGCGTTTTTAAAAAAGCTGGTTATCAAACCGCAATCGTTGGTAAATGGCATCTTGGTTTAGGTGATGCTGTTGAAAAAAATTGGAATGGCGAAATAAGTCCAGGGCCCAATGAAACAGGCTTTGATTACTCCTTTATTTTTCCTGCCACTGCTGATAGGGTCCCCACTGTTTTTATAGAGAATCATCAGGTTGTGGCACTCGATAAGAATGATCCGATTAAAGTTGATTATACAAATAAAGTGGGTAATGAACCAACAGGCAAAGAGCATCCCGAATTGTTGAAAATGTTATCTTCTCATGGGCACGACCAAACCATCGTAAATGGTATTGGAAGAATTGGATACATGAGTGGTGGTAAAACGGCCAGATGGGTGGATGAAGAATTATCATTTAGTTTTTTATCAAAGGCCAAGCAGTTTATAGAGGGCAATCAAAAAAAACCTTTCTTTCTGTATTTTGCTTTAACGGAACCGCATGTACCCAGAATGCCGGCAACCATGTTCAAAGGCAAGTCTGGATTGGGTTTTAGAGGGGATGCTATTTTACAGATCGACTGGACAGTTGGTGAGATTGTGAAACAGTTAGCTGCTTTGAAACTTGATAAAAACACGATCATCATTTTCAGTAGTGATAATGGTCCTGTATTGGATGATGGTTATCAAGATGGGGCTGTTACGCAATTAAATGGCCATACCCCTTCCGGAATTTTGCGTGGTGGAAAGTACAGTGCTTTTGAGTCTGGCACCAGGGTGCCCTTTCTTATTAAATGGCCAGCAAAAATTAAACCCGGTATTTCAAATGCATTGGTGAGTCAGATGGATCTTCTGGCTTCTTTTGCGAAATTGTTTCAGGTAAGAATTCCATCTGACCATGCCATCGATAGTGAGAATCATCTGGATGCATTTACAGGTACTACTAAGATCGGAAGAAATATTCTTGTAGAACAGGGTGGTCCTATTAGTATTAGAAAAGGTGACTGGAAATTGATCACAACAAGAAAGGGTGTATTCAAAGATGAAAGAACGAACATTGAAATTGGAAATACTGAAAGTCCGCAATTGTACTTGCTTTCCAAGGATTTAGCAGAAAAAAATAATTTGGCTAATAGCAATCCAAAGAAGGTAAAGGAGTTGATGGATGAATTAGAACAGATCAGAGCTAAATCAAAGAACTAATGTCTCGATTATTTAAATATTGCATTTGGTTATTTTGTTTTGTAAGTCTTTCAAATCATGCTTTAGCACAAAATAAAAATATCGTTTATCAATCAGGAACAGAAGGCTATCGGATTTTCCGTATTCCTGCCATTATTCGATACAAAAAAGAATTGCTTGCTTTTGCAGAAGGTAGGGTGAAAGGTGGGGCAGATTTTGGCGATATAGATATTGTGTTGAAGAAAAGTAAGGATGGTGGTAAAACCTGGGCGCCCCTGCAAGTGGTCGCTTCCTATGATACCTTACAAGCAGGCAATCCAGCTCCCGTTGTAGATTACAGTGATCCATTATATCCTGAAGGAAGGATCTTTCTTTTCTTCAACACTGGCAATCAGTCTGAGTCTGCCATTCGGAATGGAAAAGGACTGAGGGAAGTTTGGTACCAAACTTCTAAAGATGGTGGTGAATCATGGGAGAAGCTCGTCAATATTAGTTCTCAGGTACATAAGCCTAATCAACCTTCCATCAATGCAAACTATCAATTTGTGGAAGACTGGAGAAGTTATGCCAATACACCCGGACATGCCATACAATTTGAATCCGGCATTTATCTTGGAAGAATTTATGTGTCTGCTAATCATTCACAAGGTAACCCAGTAAATCATTTTGAAGAATATCGTTCGCATGGTTACTACTCAGATGATCATGGTCAAACATTTCAATTGGCCTCATCTGTAGATATCCCCGGCAGCAATGAAGCCATGTCTGTAGCATTATCAGGAAACAGATTAATGATGAATATTAGAAATCAGCAAGGCGATAGGCGGGAAAGAATTGTTGCCATTAGTAAGAATGGTGGTAAGGACTGGGATACCACTTATTTCGACCAGCAATTACCAGACCCTGTTTGTCAGGGCAGTATTTTAGCTATCGGTAAGAAAAATGGTAAACCAATCCTAGCATTTTGTAATGCGGCAGATAAGCAGAAAAGAGACAAGCTTACATTGCGTATTAGTACAGATGAAGGGATGCATTGGCAAAAAAGCATATTGATTGATCAATCTATTGAAACGTATAAAGGTGATTATTCGGCTTATTCAGATATGGTTCTTGTAAAGAAGAATGCTATTGGAATTTTGTACGAAAAAGATAATTACCAACAGATAGTTTTTGCAGTTTATAAATGGAAATAATAAGCTTAATTCCATAATAGGGTAGAAGCGTATATTTTTCATTTATGAAATACCGTATGTTTAACTCCAATCGATTACCATGAAGGCCATAGTTTATGTATTGTTCCTCACTTTAGTTTTTGGGAGTCAAGCGAGCGCTCAATCAAAGCCTAATATTATTTACATCTATGCGGATGATCTGGGCATAGGAGAATTGGGTGCTTATGGACAACAAAAAATAAAAACGCCCAATCTTGATCGGATGGCGAATGAAGGCATGCGTTTTACACAACATTACTCAGGAGCCCCTGTTTGTGCGCCTTCCAGGTGTATGTTGTTAACGGGCAAGCATGCCGGCCATTCATACATAAAAGGTAATTATGAATTGGGTGGATTTAAAGATGAACAGGAAGGTGGACAAATGCCTTTGGCAGAAGGTAGTTTTACCATTGGAAAACTGATGCAGCAAGCAGGCTATAAAACTGCTGTGATAGGGAAATGGGGATTGGGTATGGTGAATACTACAGGACATCCTTTAAAGCAGGGCTTCGACTATTTTTACGGCTACCTCGATCAGAAACAGGCACATAATTTTTACCCCACTCATTTATGGGAAAATGAAAAATGGGATAGTTTACAAAACCCATACATTGATGTACATCGTAAACTGGATAGCACTAAGGCAACTGTCGCTGATTTCAATTATTTTAAAGGGAAGGATTATGCTCCTGAAAAGATGACGGAGAAAGCGCTTGCTTTTATCAATAAAAACAAGCAACAACCTTTTTTCTTATACCTGCCTTATACCATACCACATGTGTCTTTGCAATTACCTGATGCATATGTAAACAAATATGTTGGACAGTTTAAAGAAGCACCCTATTACGGTCAAAAAGGCTATGCATCTACAAAATATCCTTTATCAACCTATGCGGGTATGATCAGTTATTTGGATGAACAGGTGGGTATTATTATGCAAAAAATAAAGCAATTGGGTTTGGATAACAATACCATCATTATGTTCTCCAGTGATAATGGAGCAACATTTGCAGGAGGGGTGGATCGTTATTTCTTCAATAGTACTGCGGGTTTGCGGGGAGAAAAGATGGAATTGTATGAAGGGGGTATCCGACAGCCATTTCTGGTTCGCTGGCCAGGTAAGATTGCCGCAGGATCAACTACAGATTTGATTTCAAGTCAATATGATCTCATGGCCACTTTGGCAGAAATCACCGGACAGAAAATACCTACAACCGATGGGATTTCATTTTTGCCAGCACTGAAAAATAATATAAGTGCGCAAAAAAAGCATGAATACCTTTATTTTGAATATCCGGAAAAGGGCGGTCAATTGGCTGTTCGAATAGGTAACTGGAAAGCAGTGAAGATGGATGTAAGGCTACACCCTGAGAAAAAATGGATCTTGTACAACCTGGCCATAGATGGTTATGAAACCAATGACGTGTCGGCACAAAATCCTGAAATAATTTCCAAAGTGGAATCAATTGTTAAAAAGGAGCATGTACATTCACATATACAAGATTGGGAATTCTTGGATCCAAAATTTCCCATTAAGAATAGTAACCAATAAATTAGCCAATTAAAAATAGATACCATGGAAAGAAGAAATTTTATAAGAAATACAGGTATTGCTGCTGCCACCATCGCTGTATCGCCCACTGGCAGGATCTTTGCAGCCCAAGCAGAAGATAAAGTGAAAATGGGATTGATCGGCACTGGTCTTCGCGGACAGAATCACCTTGAATTATTGTTGCGTAGAAAAGATGTAGAACTGGTGGCTATTTGTGATGTGAGTGATCGTATGCTAAAATCAGCCAAAGAGATTATTAATAAGAGCGGCAAAAAAATGCCCGAAATATTTACGGGTAATGACTATGCCTGGCAACAAATGCTCAGCAAACACAAATTGGATGGTATTGTAATTGCTACGCCCTGGGAATGGCATAAACCCATGATTTTGGGATCATTAGAAGCGGGGGTTAAGTATGTAGGTTCTGAAGTGATGATCGGCACTACCTTGGAAGACCATTGGGAAGTGGTTCATGCAGCAGAAAAACACAAAGCCCAGGTAATGATGCTCGAAAATGTTTGTTATCGCAGAGATGTGATGGCAGTTTTAAATATGGTTCGTCAGGGTGTATTGGGCGAATTGATCCACTTGCAAGGTGGATACCAGCATGATCTAAGGGAAGTGAAATTTAATGATGGTGTGAGTCCTTATGGTAAGGGTGTTGAGTTTGGTGAGAAAGGATTTTCAGAAGCACATTGGAGAACGGAACATTCGGTGCATCGTGATGGTGATCTATATCCAACGCATGGTATTGGACCGGTTGCCAATTATATCAATATCAACAGGGGTAACAGGTTTTTGAACCTTTGTTCCTTTTCTTCCAAAGCAAGAGGATTACACAATCATGTAGTAAAGAATGGAGGAGCAAATCATCCTAATGCAAAAGTTGATTTTAAATTGGGCGATGTGGTTACAACTAATATCCGTTGCTTAAATGGTGAAACCATTTTACTGCAACATGATACGAATCTGCCAAGGCCATATTCATTAGGTTTCAGGGTGCAAGGAACTGAAGGACTATGGATGGATGTTAATAAAAGTATTTATGTTCAGGATAAATCGGCAAAAGCACACCAGTGGGAAGAAGCAAAAGCATGGTTAGATAAATATGATCATCCACTTTGGCAGCGTTGGAGTAAGGATACGGAAGGGGCAGGACATGGTGGTATGGACTTTTTTGTGATACATGCTTTTATTGAATCCATCAAACGCCAAACCCCCACACCACTGGATGTTTATGATGCCGCTAGTTGGAGTGCTATTACACCATTAAGTGAAAAATCTATTGAGTTAGGAAATGAAACAGTGGCTTTCCCTGATTTCACAGGGGGACAGTGGATGTTTAGAAAACCGGTGTTTGCATTGAATGATGATTATTGATGAAAAATGCCCCGCCGTTGTTGGTGTTTTCACCACAAGTGTTCGGAAGATATTTATCTTAAATTCTCAATGCACTAACAAATACCCACACTGGGGACTAAAGTCCCAAAATGACTTTTTTTACTATTTATTCCATGCTCTGAAGAGCATGGCAAAGTTTTTAAGAAAAAAATCAGCTTAGTTTTTTTTACAACGCTT
>CALRVT010000035.1:0-40601 GCA_943371675.1 Chitinophaga pinensis
ACTCCAAACTCAAAACTCCAAACTCCAAACTCCAAACTCCAAACTCCAAACTCCAAACTCCAAACTCCAAACTCCAAACTCCAAACTCCAAACTCCAAACTCCAAACTCCAAACTCCAAACCCTTAAAGGGCTGCAAATTAACGTAAAAATACCCATCGAAACAAGGACAAAAATTGTTAAGTTGAATGTTATCATTTATCTGCCTATTCCTCCACATAATTCTCTTTATTTGCGTTAATGATTGCCCTATGAGTTATAATTATCTCCCTTTAGACAGTAAATGGCTGCATTTTTCGCAGGTTAAGGATTTGCTCAATTACCAGCAACAGGTTTCTATTACATTTCAGGCGCATGAAAGTATTATGGCCTGCCGGGCATACCTGGATAAGAAAATGGAAGAAAAAGACCATCTTTTTTATGGTATCAATACCGGATTTGGCTTTATGCAGCATGTAAAAATAGAAGGTGATCAGATTGAGCAATTACAATATAATTTATTGGTTTCACACGCCTGCGGACTGGGCGAAGAAGTTCCAGCCGATATTGTGAGGCTGATGTTGATGCTTAAAATAAAATCACTCAGTTATGGGAATAGCGGGGTACAAATTGATACCGTTATTCGTTTAATGGAGATGTTTAACAAGGATGTATTGCCAGTGATCTATACCCAGGGTTCATTGGGTGCATCTGGTGATCTGGCGCCACTTAGCCATCTTAGTCTGCCCTTACTAGGATTAGGAGAGGTTTACCACGAAGGGAAAAAACTACCTGCTGCTGCCGTTCTGGAAAAGTTTCACTGGAAGCCTATTCAGCTGCAAAGCAAAGAGGGACTGGCACTGATTAACGGTACACAATTCATGAGTGCCTACGGAATGTATTGCCTTAAAAAATGCGAACATTTGTTACAGATGGCGGATCTGATCAGTGCACTGTCTTTTGATGCATTTGATTGTATCCTGGAACCATTAGACCCTCATATCCATGCTTTGCGGGCACACAAAGGGCAAGTAAGAACGGCCCAAAAATTAAGGGAATACCTTTCTGGAAGCGCCATCAGTATGCATCCTAAAAAGCAGGTTCAAGATCCTTATTCATTCAGGTGTATTCCACAAGTGCATGGTGCTACAAAAGATGCTTTTGACCATATTTTAGCTGTTTTTTTACGAGAGATCAATTCGGTAACCGATAACCCCAATATATTTCCCGAAGATGACCTGATATTAAGCGGTGGTAATTTTCATGGACAGCCACTGGCATTATCATTGGATTATTTGGCCATTGCCATGAGTGAAATAGCCAATATTTCAGAGAGAAGAACCTATCAGCTTATCAGTGGTCAGCGTGGCCTGCCTTTGTTTCTGGTAAAAGATGCAGGCCTTAACTCCGGCTTCATGATTCCCCAATACACTGCTGCAGGTATAGTTAGTGAAAACAAACAATTATGCACACCCGCTTCTGTAGATAGTATCTCGTCTTCCAATAACCAGGAAGACCATGTAAGTATGGGTGCCAATGCGGCCACCAAATGTTTGCGCGTTGTAAACAATGTAGAAAAAGTACTGGCCATAGAACTGCTGAGTGCCGCACAGGCATTGGAGTTCAGGCGTCCGGAAAAAACTTCACCCCAATTAGAAACATTGATGGAGGCCTTCCGACAAAAAATCAGTTTTAATGAGTCTGATCGGTTATTACACACAGATATGAAAGCGGCCATTGATTTTGTTGCAAACTATTCCCTATAAACCGCTGATGTCTGAATAGTAACCAATCGTGTCATACCCAAACTTTCGTAACTTCGCCCTCCAAGAAAAGCAAAGAAATGAGCGAAGAAAAAAGTTTGAATTTTATTGAAGAAATTATTGAAGAGGATCTGCGTAGTGGAAAATATGCTTCCATTATAACACGTTTTCCGCCCGAACCCAATGGCTATCTGCATATTGGTCATGCCAAAAGTATTTGCCTCAATTTTGGACTCTCCAAAAAATATGGCGGCAAAACCAATTTAAGGTTTGATGATACCAATCCAACAACAGAAGAAACCGAATATGTAGAGAGTATCAAAGACGATATCAAATGGTTGGGATTTGATTGGGCCAACGAATTCTATGCCTCAGATTATTTTGAAAAACTCTATGGCTTTGCCCTAAAATTAATTGAAAAGGGTCTGGCCTATGTTGATGATAGCAGCAGCGATGAGATCGCTCTGCAAAAAGGTACACCAACAACACCGGGCATTCGAAATAGTTATGCAGAAAGATCGGTAGCTGAAAACCTGTCTATTTTTTCTGATATGCGAGCCGGAAAATATGCAGATGGTTCAAAGGTGCTCAGGGCAAAAATAGATATGACATCGTCTAACATGCTGATGCGTGATCCGATCATCTACCGTATCAAACATGCATACCACCATAGAACCGGTGATAACTGGTGTATCTATCCCATGTATGATTTTGCACATGGTCAAAGCGATTCTATTGAAAACATTACCCACTCCATCTGTACTTTAGAATTTGTACCCCATCGCGAACTGTATGATTGGTGTATTGCGCATCTCGATATTTTTCCTTCCCAGCAATATGAATTTGCCAGACTGAATATTACTTATACGGTAATGAGTAAGCGCAAATTATTGCAGTTAGTGAACGAAAAACATGTAACAGGCTGGGATGACCCGCGCATGTCTACCATCAGTGGGATGCGGCGCAGGGGTTTCACGGCAGAAAGCATTCGGGAATTTTGTGATAGGATTGGCGTAGCAAAAAGAGAAAACCTCATCGATATCGGATTGCTCGAATTCTGTGTACGTGAACACCTGAACAGGGTAGCATTGAGAAGGATGGTGGTTTTTGATCCCTTGAAAATTGTGATCACCAATTATCCGGAAATAGAGGAATTGTTGGTGAGTGAAAATAATCCGGAAGACTTGCAGGCAGGTTCCAGAGAGATGCCTTTTAGCAAGGAAATATTTATTGAAAGGGACGACTTTATGGAAGTTGCACCAAAAAAATATTTCCGTCTTGCTCCCGGTCAGATGGTTCGGTTAAAGAGTGCGTACATTATCAAATGCGAGGAAATTGTAAAAGATGCTGCAGGAAATATTGCCGAAGTACATTGTACCTATATCCCTGAAAGCCGCAGTGGTGCTGATACTTCCGGTATCAATGTAAAAGGAACCCTGCATTGGGTAAGTGTGTCTAAAGCAGTAAAAATTGAAGTTCGTTTGTATGACCGTTTGTTTAAAGTTGAAGATGTAGGCAATGCAGAAGGAGATTTTAAAGATTATATCAATGACGATTCTTTACAGGTGATAGCCAATGCCTATGCAGAGCCAACTTTATTAACCGATGGTGCCGAAGAAAGACATCAGTTCATGCGCAAAGGATATTTTTACCTTGATAAAGATAGTACGCCAGAAAAACCAGTGTTCAACAGAACCGTTTCTTTAAAAGATACCTGGGCCAAAGAAGTAAAAAAAGCATAGAATATTTTGCAGCTTATTTCCTCATCAATCAATGTATGTAATGGACCTGCTGCCATCCTTTCAACAAAACTGGCAAAAGAGTTTTTCTTTTTTGTCGGCAAATAATACACAGCTACTATTGGCGGTAAGCGGTGGGTTAGATAGTGTGGTGCTTTCAGATCTGGTGGCAAGAACAGGGATCCCTTTTACCATTGCACATGTTAACTTTCAACTTCGTGGAGCTGAAAGTGAGAGGGATGAAGCTTTTGTAAGGTCCCTCGGCGAAAAATATGGACAAGAGGTTTTGGTTTTGAAAGCAGATACGCAAAGCTATGCAGAAACTCATAAATGTGCTATTCAAGAAGCAGCGCGAGAGATCAGGTATAAATGGTTCGAAGACCTGCGCACGCAAATCAATGAAAAGGGAAAAACAATATTTATTGTAACAGCTCATCATGCAGATGATACGGTGGAAACCATGATGATGCATTTTTTCAGGGGCACTGGTTTACAGGGTTTAACTGGCATTCAGCCATTGCTCAAAGAGCGAAAGATCATCAGACCCTTACTTGCATTTAGAAAAGAAGAACTCCTCAAACATGCACAGGTATTGGGTTTGCGCTTTGTGGAGGATTCATCCAATGCTTCAGATAAATATACCCGAAACTATTTTAGAAACAAGTTGATCCCGGAGATCAGGGAAGTGTATCCCAAAGTAGAAGATAATATCCTGCACAATGCTGCCCGTTTACAGGAAGCATTTGATCTATACCAACAGGCAGTAGCGATGCACGTAAATAATTTGCTCTTGCCTAAAGGAAATGAATACCATCTTCCCCTGTTGAAATGGCAAAAAACAGTGCCATTGTTAACCATTACCTGGGAAATTATCCGCCAGTTCGGTTTCACTTCCTCACAAACAACTGAAGTGGTAAAACTGATGGATGCTGCCAATGGCGCTTATATAGCTTCTCCCACACACCAGATCATAAAAAACCGTAATTGGATGATCATTGCACCTTTAAGTGCAGCTATTGCAATGCATATTGTTATAGATGAATCGGATGATACCATTGCTTTTGAAGGGGGCAGTTTGCAGATGACAACAAAATTGACTGCACCCAAGCAGGTTCCCATTGATTTGATGGAAGCTTACCTGGATGCGGATAAAATAAAATATCCTTTATTATTAAGAAAGAGTAAAACCGGCGATTATTTTTATCCGCTAGGTATGCAAAAGAAAAAAAAGCTAAGCCGCTTTCTGATCGATTTAAAACTATCTAAGCTGGAGAAAGAAAAAATATGGGTGTTGGAATCCAACAAAAAAATCATCTGGGTATTGGGTTACCGAATTGATGACCGGTTCAAATTAACAATTGAAACCAAGAATTGTGTTAAAATAAGTTATCGCAAATAAGCAGACACTTCATTCCAGAAATTTTCTAGCGGTCTGAAATTACTCAGAAATGTACTGGTGATGATCAGAAATACAATCCCAAATAATGCTCCCCAGATATGTGCCGAATGGTTGATATTGCCATGTCCCTTTTTTGCCAAATAAGCAGAAATACCCAGGTATAGAGGACCAAAAATAAAGGCAGGAATATTTGCAGGAATAGGGAATATGCCCAAACCCATAGTAGGATACAAAACAATGCCCACAAAGATTACAGCAGATACTGCACCGGATGCACCCAGACTTCTGTAATGGTAATCGTTCTTGTGTTTAAAATAAGTAGGCAATAAGCAAGCAACCAAAGCAGCTAAATAGAGAATTAGGTAAAGAATTTTTCCAAGCCCGGGAAAGATTTCTATGAATGCATTTTCTACCAGGTTACCAAAGAGGTAAAAGGTATACATATTAAATGCCAGGTGCATAAAATCTGCATGAATAAAACCACAACTGATAAAGCGGTACCACTGGTTATGGTTGGTGATGGCAGTTGGGTAGAAGATCATATCATTCGTGATCTTGCTATTGGAAAAAGCAGTGAATGAAATAACACAGGTAAGTATCAAAATAATGATGGTGATAGAAAGCATATGGGCAATTTAATATATATTTTTCAGCTGTGGTGGTACTTTTCATTGCGTAAGATGGTGCAGGCCCTGTAAACCTGTTCGGAAAGCATGAGTCTGACCAGCATATGCGGAAACACCAGTCTCGAAAAACTCCAGCAAAAATTTGCCCTTTGTATAATGGCATCATCCACACCAAAAGCACCCCCTATCAAAAAGACCAGCTTTTTGCTGCTTTCATTGGCCCTTTGTTGTAGTAGGTTGGCCAGTTCCGGGGAGCTGATGTTTTTGCCTCTTTCGTCCAGTAAAATAAGCCAATCATCTTTTTGTAAGAGGTTGAGAATAATGGCTGCTTCAGATTTCTTGAGTTCTGGCTCAGTTAAAGTAGCTGCGTTTTTGGGAGGCGGGATAATTTGCCATTCGGCAGGAAAATAATGATGGATTCTTTTGGTAAAATCCTCAATGCCTGCTTTTACATAGATATCGTGTGCTTTTCCAACAGACCAGAACTGAATCTTCATTTTTTAAAATTAGCAAAACTGATGGAGAAAAGGATATGCGTTTATTTTCCCTTATCAGTTTGCTATCTTTTGTGGTGTATAAACTACATTTGCCCCAATAAATTTTTATTGTCCCAAACCTAATTTTAAATTTTATCGCATGATCTTCTTCAGAAAAATCGTAATAGCCTTATTTGCATTAATTTTTTTTAATGCCTGTACACCAACCCGTGAAACAACAGGGGTATGGATTAATAAAGAAAAAGCGCAAGGAAAGAAGTTTACCAATTTGTTTGTGGTAGTAATCAGTGGTGATCTGGAAGCCCGTTCATTGATGGAGAACGACATAGCCCAACTAGTATCTGCAAGAGGGATTAAAGTGGTAAAAAGTATTGATGTAATGCCGCCTAACTTAAAAACAGCTGCCACACCAACCAAAGATGAGATTGTTAGTAAGGTAAAAGAAAGTGGCTGTGATGGGGTTTTTGTGGCATCACTCTTGAAAAAAGAAGAAGATGTAAGGTATACCCCTGGCAAGGAATCTTATTCGCCCACTTCCTATTATACATATAGCGGCACATTTTTTGGGTATTATAACCACTTTTACCCTAGTGTAAATACACCTGGTTATTATTCTAAAGAGAAGAGTTATTTTATGCAAAGCAATTTGTATGATGCTGCAACTGCAGAAATCATTTGGTCTGTACAATCCAAGGTTTTTGAACCTACCAATGTCGCCAAGTTTAGTAAATCCTATACTACAGAGCTGGTTCGTCAGTTAAAGCTGGAACAGTTAGTTAAGTAATCATTCGGCATAAAGTAATACTGTTTTATACCTGCTGGTTTCTCTATCCCCTGATCATGATTTTTAGAAAAATTCATGATCAGGGGATTTTTTTTGCATTCATTCCTGGCTCTTGATTTTTAATTTAACTATGGAAAACCTAATTTATTTTCTTTTTATCCATTTTAAGGATAGAACAAATGACAGTTTAAATGCTTTTGTTTAATTGTTTCTACTTTTTTATACTAATCTCTAAAACACAAGAAGTTGCCTATTGAATATTTACTATTTTTGTAGTAATTTTACGTCATTATGTAGTTTAACGACTATAATATTGCCTATAAATAACATATAAATAAAAATACATCTTAGTAATTATTCAATAAATCATGTCTTTTTTTAGAAAATTTATTTTCAAATATGCAATATGTATCATTTTGCTATTTGTTATAAATGATTCATTTTCCCAAGGACTATCTGTTACCGGAGTAGTGGAAGCCGACACCTTTAGTGGGGTTATTACAACAGCATCCCAACCCAATATTACTTCCTTATCTGGTTTAACCAGTTTAACCACAACCGGAACTGTTACAGTAGGAACGCTCAGTGCAACAACTATCAAAACAGGAAGTCTTACAGGCTTGAATAATATAACATTATCCGGTACCATAGCCGCCACCACCTTAAGTGGTACTCTTTCTACAGTGGCCCAACCTAATATCACCAGTGTTGGTCAATTAGCCAATTTATCAGTTTTAAATGTGGTATCTGCAGGTAGTATGCAAACACAAACGGTAACAAACACCAGTGGTGCCTTACAATTAAGAGAAACCGGGGGTGAATATGGAGAAGCAGGAATGATTATCTATAATAAAACGGGTTCAAATGGTCCGGTCTTTTATACAAATCCTACCAATGCTGCCATTGATCTGGTAGATTTTGGATTTCTCAGTCAAGCCACCAATTCTCAAACCAATTTGAGATTTGAACATCGATCTACTTCTGTAGTTGATGCATTGAATACGAATGGGGAAATGCAGGTATTTCATATCACTAATAACGGCGCTGCTGCAACACCTGCAACTGCATTTGCAGGTATAGGCTCATTTGTTACATCCATTATTAGTACCAACGCTATTAAATTAACAGGAGGTACAGGTGCCAACGTTTTTTCTACTACTGGTGCGGGTACTTTGGTTTTAGGCGGAAGTGCATCTACTGGTGATATTACTTTAGGCGAATCTTCCAACACACAAACGGTTAAAATTGGTTCGGGTGCGGGTGTTTCAACTGTCAATATCGCCACTACCAGTGTTACTCCTAAAATTACCATTGGCAGAGCTAGTACAAATTTGGGTGCAGGTCTTCGGTTAGGGAATGGTCGTTTTACCATTAATAAACCAACAACACCACTTACAGCTTTGAACGCGAATACAACGCTTACTGTTGCGCAGCTTTTAGATGTTGGGATTATTGGATTTACTTCAACAACCGCGCGAAATTTAACCCTTCCATCTGCGCAGGGTGCTACAGGAATAGTGCAGGCATTACCCGGAACACCTGCCATTGGCGACGTTTTTAGCTTTGTTGTATTCAATAGAAGCAATGCAAACATTACATTAGTAGCTGGAACTGGTGGCACTATAACAGGACCGCCTACTATGTTTGGTAATGGGTCGGGAAATAGTAGAACTTATTATTGCAGGGTTACCAGTGTTGCTGCTAATGCAGAAACGATTGTTTGTTATTAGAATGTATTATCACTTTTTTGGATAAATAACAAACAAAATAGGAAAATCATTTTATTTAGAAGGATGACCTAAATTAAAGCCCAAGCCTATTTCAAATTGTTGCGCATTGGTACCTGCTTTGGCAAAATTTGTATTGTAATAAAAATTTGCTTCCCCGAAATTTTTGATCATCAATCCAGCACCTGCCCTTATATTTCCGGTTGTTTGATAAATAAGCATTGTATTGATCAATTGATTATAAACAAATTGACTACCAAAATCCATTACCAAAGGTTCGTTTTTAAATACAGAGAACAAAACAATAGGAACAAATTGAACTTTATCAGTTTCCTCTTTATTCAAATGATAATAACCGCCCGCCTTTAATAAAATCAAATCAGCATTGCCCAATTGATTTTTTGATAAATTTTCGCTTATTCTAAAGAAGCTTGCACTAAGGGTTAATTTATTTGCTTCATAAACGATCCCTAAATTTCCATCATAAACTGCTTTTTGATTTATATTGGCTGCAATCAATGGGTCTAATGCTGTTGATGCATCAATCATCCTTGAATCTAATCTTTCACTTGAAACAGAGAGTCCTATACCCAATCTTAATTGACTTTTCTGGTCAAGTTTAATTCGGTATGCATAATTCAATAATCCCGTTGTTCTATAAACCACGCCACTAACATCGCTCAATATTTGTAAGCCACCGGCTGAGTTTTTGCCAAAATTCATTTCTCCGGATATAACAGTCAAAACAGGTGCACCATCAAATCCAATCCAGCTTCTATTCTGTATGATATTTATTTTATTGCCATCCATTCCTGTAAAAGAAGGATTCAACATGGTTCTGTTTTGGTAGTATTGGCTCATCGTATTTTCGAATTTGTACTGAGCAAGAAGAACTTTACTATAACAACTCATTAACAGCAATAATGCTACTAATGGTAATTTGTATGGAGGGTATGATTTATTTGTTTGTTTGTATATGAACATCTTTTTCTTTTTATTGGGATTGTGCCAATGAACCATTAACGTATGAGACTGATAGTTCCTTTTTTAACTACGTTTCCTTGAATACTTAATATAAACAAATAAGTGTCCTTTGTTAATAATTGCCCTTTTATCCTTCCATCCCAAGTATTTGCATAATTCTGTGTTTCATATAATAATTTACCTGTTCTGTCAAAAATTTGCAATTTGTTATTGGGATATTGATCTAAATTTTTAATGATAAATCTGTCGTTGATGCCATCTCCATTTGGTGTCATAACTATAACAGGATTTACATACAGGTCCTCTACAACATCTACCGGAACAGAAGCTGAACTGATACATCCATTAGCATCCGTTAAACGAACGGTATAGTTGGTTTTTGCTGTAACTCTTGCAGTAGTTGTAGGACTGTTAGGTGCTGCAAGATCTTGTGTGGGTGACCATTGGAAAGCACCAACGCCAGTAGCAGTAAGATTAACGAAAAGTCCTTTACTTACGCTTGCCAAATTACTAGTGGCAGTTAGTAATGGCAAAGGGTTAACTACAAATGGAATAGTTGAAACTGCAGTGCAGCCATTTTGATTGGTAATGGTGTAAGACACATTCAGTGTGCCATTCGTTACGCCACTAATAAGTCCTGCATCATTAATGGTTGCTAATGCTGAATTTGAACTCACCCAATGTCCATTAGGATTTACATTGGTTAGTATAGTGTTTAATCCTCTACATACATTCTGTAAGCCAATGATAGGAGCAGGTTGAGGTACAGCTAATACAGTAATATTACTTGTTACTTTAGTAGCACACCCAAATGAATTGGTAACTGTGAAAACAATATCAGTATTACCTTGTTTCAAAGCGGTAAGGTTTCCCTTTTTATCAATGGTTGCCACATTTGTGTTAGTACTAAACCACTTGCCATCGAAATTTTTATTTTTATAACTAGTTGACAATCCTTCACAAAGTTGGGTTGTTCCAATAATCGGCAATACATATGGATTTATATGAATTGTAACAGGAACTGTGTTACTGGTTCCACTGATACAACCTAGTGGACTTTCTGACACTACCGAATAATTCCCAGATAAAGTTGCATCATAACTGCTTCCCGTTACACCATTCAACAAAATGCCATTACGATACCATAAATTATTGCTCTGTGTAGAGGTGACTAATTTTACTGCTTCTCCTTCACAAACAACATTTGTTTTAACTGCTTTCAGAACAGGCAAGCTTGGTATGCTATTGGCAGTTATTTCAACATGATCGCTTTCTGCACTTATACATCCATTTTGTGTATTTACAAGTGTATAGGATCCTGAAGAGGTGGCGGTATAATTCGTTGACGTTTCTCCATTCAGGCTGACACCATTTTTATACCACTGATTGCCTATTTGAGCATTACTGTTCAATAAAACTGAACCAGGTGTACAAAAAGATGTAGCGCCTTGTGCAGTAATTACCGGTTTTGAAGGAAGATCATTCACTGTTATCAATTTTGAAACAGTAGTGCTACAGGTGGCATTGTTGTTTGCAACCGTATAATTGACAAAAGCTGCACCTGAACTTATACCAACTATTGACCCTGTTTCATCTACGGTTAATATTCCAGTATTACTACTTTGCCAAACTCCTCCTTTCGAAGTATTGGTTAAAGGTGAGCTTGAATTAACACAAAGGGTAGATGGTCCGGTTAAGGCTGATACATTCGGCAAAGGATTTACTGTGATCACTATAGCAGCACTAGTGCCACTTACACAACCACTTATATTATTTGCTTTTAGGGTATAAGAACCACTTGCCGTTACTTGATAACTACTGCTAGTTGCCCCAGGTATGAGTGTACCGTCTTTATACCACTCATTGCCAGAAGATGTGGAAGTGTATAATTTTACCTCTTGTCCACTACATACACTTGTAGAACCAGATACTTTGATCACTGGTGGTATGGCAGCGGTGTTTGCAGAAATAATAAGGAAATCACTTATTGGACTAGAACATCCATTTTGCGAATTTACTACAGCATATGTTCCTGAAGTAGTAGCTGTATAATTATTAGAAACAGCTGAAGAAATATTTATTCCATCTTTTATCCATTGATTACCTGTATTGCTATTACTATTCAATACTACCGAACCAGGCGAGCAGAAACTGGTTGCACTTGCAGCTGTTATGATAGGTTTAAGTGGGAGGGCAGTTACATTGATCTGCTTCGTTACAGTTGTTGCACATGTTCCGTTGGCATTATAGACTTTATAACTTATGATAGCAATACCGGCATTCAAGGCTTTTATTGATCCATTGCCATCGATACTTATGATGCCTGAATTATTACTTGACCAATTGCCACCTACTGTTGTATTGTTTAACTGTGCATTTTCATTCACGCAGAATTTTGAAACACCATTAATGGCAGAAACATCTGCAGTTTGATTAACTGCAATGATAACAGGGTTACTACTCCCACTTACACAGCCTTTCAGGTTTTCTGTTTTAATTGAATAATTGCCACTTAGTGTAGCGGTATATGTATTGCCATTTGTACCTGCAATCAATGCACCATCTCTATACCATTCATTTACGCCATTATTTGAAGTAAATAATTTTACGGAAGAGCCATCACAAATAGTGGTTGATTTCGCTGCCTTCAATACCGGTATGGAAGGCGTCTTATTTGCAGTTACTTCTATCTGATCACTTTCCAAACTAGAACAGCCATTTAAAGTATTAATTATGGTGTAACTGCCACTATTTGTTGCAGTATAAATGGTATTTGTTTCACCATTTAATAATATGCCATCTTTATACCATTGATTACCTGTTACCACATTGCTATTCAAAACCACCGAACCTGGTGTACAGAATGCTGTTGAACCACCGGCTGTAATAATTGGTCTAGAGGGTAAAACTGTAACACTTATTGATTTTGTATTAGAAATTGAACATCCACTCGCATTGGTAACCGTATAGCTGATAGTTGTTGAGCCGCCACTTATTGCTTGAACAGATCCTGATGCATCAACAGTTGCTATGGCTATATTACTACTACTCCATATACCTCCAGATGTATTACTGTTTAATTGTGTACTACTGCTTTCGCAAATAACAGAAGCTCCAGAAATTGGTGCAACTATTGGCATCGGATTAACAGTTATAACAACTGGTAAGCTTGTTCCGCTTTCACAACTCTTAGTACTCGTTGCTTTAATGGTATAACTGCCGCTTACTGTTGCGCTATATGAACTACTTGTTATGCCACTAATCAAAACACCATCTTTAAACCATTCTGTACCACTAGTATTCGATGTGTTTAGTTTAACTGATTCGCCGTCACAAACCGTGGTCATTTTTGATGCTTTTAAAACTGGTATGGTAGGAGTGGCATTTGCAATCACTTCTACCTGATCACTTACAAAACTTGCACAACTATTTTGTGAATTAACAAGTGTATAAGATCCTGATGTTGTTGCCGTAACACTGGCATTCGTTTCGCCATTTATGATATTTCCATCTTTATACCATTGATTCCCTGATGATGCACTACTATTTAAAACTACTGATCCTGGGGTACAAAAAGCAGTAGCCCCCGCTGCACTTATGGTAGGTTTAGTAGGTAAGGCAGTTACACTGATATTTTTTGTTGTTGTATTAGAACATCCACTGTTATTTGTAACCGTATAACTGATAGTTGTTGAACCCGCATTAATTCCTTGAATAAGGCCTGAACCATCGATGGTTGCTATACCAATATTATTGCTTAACCAAATTCCACCGGAAGTGGTATTAATAAATTGGGTATTGCTATTCGCACAAACTACAGAAACCCCTGAGATAGCGGCAACAGTAGGTGTGGTCTTAACTGTGACTATCGTTGAAGCTGAGGAATTACATCCCAAATTATTAGTAACCGTATAATTGATCTTAGCTATTCCTGCTGTTATACCTTTTACATTTCCGGTAGCATCAACCGTTATGATACTTGTATTGGCAGAACTCCATACACCACCAGGAGTTTGATTATTAAGTTTTGTGTTTGTCGTTTCACAGATCGAAGTAATACCGGTGATGTCTGCCACCACAGGTAAAGGATTTACGGTAATAACAACTGGTAAACTAGTTCCACTTTCACAACCTTTTGTGCTTGTTGCCTTAACGGTATAACTGCCACTGGCTGAAACTGTGTAAGAACTACCGGTTACTCCATTGACTAATACACCATCTTTATACCATTCTGATCCTGCAGTGTTAGATGTGTTTAGTTTTACCAAAGCTCCATTACAGATCGTAGTTGTACTTGCCGCTTTAAGTACCGGTGCAGACGGAGTGGTATTCGATATCACTTCAATAGGGTCACTTACCGCACTTGCACAATTATTTTCAGTGCTTATAATGGTATATGTGCCACTGGCTGTTGCGGTATAGCTTGTACTTGTTTCACCATTTAGTAAAGTGCCGTCTTTATACCACTGGTTGCCTATTGAATTACTACTGTTCAATGCAACGGAACCCGGTGCACAAAACGCTGTAGGACCACCTGCAGTAATGGTTGGTTTTGCAGGTAATGCAGTAACACTAACCAATTTTGTAGCTGTAACAGAACAGCCGCTGTTATTGGTAACGGTATAACTGATCGTAGTATTTCCATCACTTAATGCGAGTACTGATCCTGACGCATCTATGCTTGCAATGCCGGTATTACTACTATACCAAACACCACCTGAGGTATTACTGCTCATCAGGGTATTGCTGCCTGCGCAAAATACAGATGCTCCATTTATGATAGTAGCAGGAGGTAAGGGGTTTACGGTAATAACCACAGGAAAACTGGTTCCACTTTCGCAACCTTTGGTACTTGTTGCTTTTATGCTATAACTACCACTAACAGATACGGTATAAGTACTTCCGGTTATGCCATTGAGTAATACCCCATCTTTATACCATTCAACACCACCAGTATTGGATGTTGTTAGTTTTACAGTTTTGCCATCACAGATAGTGGTTAGTTTCGAAGCTTTTAAAACGGGTGCTGTTGGGGCAGCATTCGAAATCACTTCCATCTGATCACTTACTTTACTGGCGCAATTATTTTGGGTGCTGATAACGGTATAGGTTCCTGATGTGGTTGCTGTATATTTATTACTAATTTCTCCGCTGATCAAATTGCCATCTTTATACCACTGATTACCTATCGTGGCACTACTATTCAAAACAACAGAACCCGGTGTACAAAACGCTGTTGCACCTCCGGCGGTAATGCTTGGTTTTGTAGGTAATGCCGTTACACTTACTAATTTAGAAGCGATCGAACTACAACCATTAGCGTTCGTAGCAATGTATTTTATGATCGCAGACCCGGATGCCAAAGCTTGCATTTGTCCATGTGCATTGACATTAATTATACCGGAATTGCTAGTTGTCCATATTCCCCCTGAGTAAGAATTGGAGAGTTGTCCTATACTACCTTCACAAATAACAGTATTACCTGAAATGGCTGATATAGCTGGTAAAGGATTAATAGTAACATTAACAGGCAAACTGGTTCCACTTACGCAGCCATTTGTGTTGACTGATTTAACTGTATAAATACCTGACAAATTTGTTGTATAGCTTCTGCCGGTTTCATAAGAGATTAATATGCCATCTCTATACCATTCATTGCCAAATGCATTAGAAGTAAATAATTTTACCGACTCTCCATCACAAATGTCCTTTGAACCGGAAACCTTTAAAGTGGGTATTGAAAGCGTTGCATTTGCAGTTACATCAATAGGGTCACTTTCATGACTAAAACAAAATGTAAGCTTGTTCAATAAAGTATAAGTGCCGGAACTTGATGCGGTATAAGATTGATTGGTAGCACCTATGATTTGCTTGCCATCTTTTATCCAGAAGTTTCCTGTGCTAGCACTACTAGTCAAGATAACAGAATCTGGTGTGCAGAAACTGGTTGGTCCACTTAACGAAATAGTAGGTTTGGCCGGTAATGGCTCAACTTTAATAAGGGTAGAAACTGTATTGGAGCAGCTGGTGTTTGGATCCGTTACTGTATAAGTGATGGTAGTAATGCCTGCTGATAATCCATGAGCCGTTCCATTCGATCCAATAGTTGCGATAGTTGAATTTGCTACATTCCATACACCGCCACTGGTGGTATTGGTCATTTGCAGATCAGTTTCAGCACAAAAAGTTGCATTCCCATTTCCAATGGCTGACACAACAGGTAAAGGATGTACAGTTATGGAAATTGAATTACTGGTTCCACTTACACAACTATTCGCGTCTTGAACTATTACTGTATAAACGCCGGTTGTGTCTGCTACATAATTTGATTTATTCGCTCCATTCAACAAAATGCCATCTCTATACCATTGTGTTCCTACAGAACTGGAAGTTTGTAAAATAGAACCGAAACCCTTACAGAATTCTGTTCCACCGCTAGTACTAATGATAGGCGTTGATGGAGCTTGATTTGCGATAACTTGAATTGGATCACTCACTAAACTAGTACAACCATTGATAGATGATGTTACAGTGTAGGATCCAGAGTTGGTTGCAGTGTAAGACGATGTAACTGCATTTGTGATGGCATTACCACCAATCTGCCATTCAATACCTGATGTTGCATTGGTACTAAGTACAACAGACCCTGGTGAACAAAAACTTGTGGAGCTTCCAGGAGTGATTGTTGGTTTTACTGGTAAAAAATTAATAGTGATGGTGCCGCTATCTGTTGGGTTTGTTCCACACTGACTATCTGGTGTTATTAAATATTTGAATATGCCCGTTACAGTTGGTTTACCGGAAATAGTCAATTGTTTATTTACGAAACTACTTCTGATGCCTGTTGGCAATCCCGTTATAGTTAGATGGTTTGCATTCTGTAAAGTATAAATGATATCATTTATACTTTCACCTTCGCAGATAGTTTGAGCATTAGTGCCACTGGGAGATTGAAGTGTTAGCGTAGGTTGAGAAATAGCCAAAGTAAAAACAGCATTATTTGGCAAAATGATTCCATGGAATCGAATAAGTTTTGTGGTTAATGCAGATGCAGGAATAACTGTAACTGTTCCTGTATTAAAATTGCCATCTCCATCATTGTCAATTAATAGTTGGTAATGACTTGAATCTATACCCGCTAAACATAATCCTGGTAAATCTAGTTTAAGCGCCACTTTTCCGATATCACCTGTATGTTGCACTTTCCATTCTCTACCTAAACGTTTATAACGTATGGTATTTGGTAATGAAGAAGGGAGGTCAGTTGTTTGTTCCACCAGGGCACCATTATCATGACCAATAATGAGATAGTCTCCATCATCCATTGATGTTGGGTTAGTTAATACAATATTGGCTTTACCTATTTGTCCGTTGCCATCCCCACTGCCTGTATTAATACTATTGGAGGATGATTGATTTAAACTGTTTCCATTGTCTTTGCCAATTCCAAAAACATCATGCCAATAGTTTTTATTATTCCAAAGAACGGAGCCATTACTACTGATATAATTTGGTACAGTGCTACTGTCTAATGTAATGCCATATTTAAGTGATAAATAGGTTTCCACTTTAGATTTGTTAATGGCGCTTAAGCTTGAAGGGAAAAGTAATATTTCTGCCACCTCAACTTTTGCATGCGGCCATCCATCATTAGCACTTGGTCCCGAATTATTGGTACCTCCGATCATTGGAACAAATCGAATCGTATCATAATTAGATCCGGTACCTGTTGTCATTGTTTTAGGTTGTCCATTATATCGGCCAATAGCAAAAGGTGTGGTAGATAGTGAAACATCTAAATTGGTAATACCAAAATTGTTGGTTAATCCTGCCGCAGAAAAAGTCTGATATGTTTTAATGGTTCCATTTGCAACGTAAGAAGTATTATTGCCAAAACTGGCAAATAAGGCTGTACCATAGTCTCGTCCAGCATCAACACAACCCAGAAAATTAGAATTATTATCCGTTTGTTTATAAACAGCGAACCCATCTACATAGGAGATGGGGGTATTCCCATTTAAACGGTTGGTTGGCAAATTTGTAACAGGATCTGTATTGTTTATGGTTACTAATGGATTAAAATTCAGGGCATTTGTTTTAAAACCTATAGTACCTGATTTTGTAAATGTATTATTGCCAGACAGGTCTATCCAATTGTTTAACCTGTTATTGGTACTGATAACGCCAGTATCTCCCTTTAACCAAAGTAATGATCCCAGTATTGGGTTCAAACTTAGCTTACCCCGATCCACAAAATTGGAACTTGCTCCAGTTAAAGTAAAATTTTGAAGTGTTCCGTTAAAGGCACCTTTCAATTCGGTAAGTGTATTCTCACGGGTATTATTTCCGCCGGGAATACCTTGATTCATGGAATAACTGGCTACAAGACCAGTTTCTGAAGAAGTAAGTTTACCAACTATCGTTGATTCAATTTGTGCCTGTGTTCTGGCAACATTCCAAATTCGTACTTCATCTATTAAACCTTCGAAATTATAGTTTACCTGGGAGCTTTGTGATCCATTTTTAAATAAACTACCAAGTTCTAGCGTATTTACATTAGGGGTTTGAGATAGGGTTCCTGTACCATCCTCTTTTCCATTAACATATAATTTGATGGAAGCCCCATTTTTTACTGCAGCCACATGAAACCATTCTCCAGTGTTAACTAAAGTGTTTGAGGTAATTGCAGTAAATGAATTATTCTGGTCAATTCCAAATTGAAGTTTTCCATTTGAAATTCTAAACTCAACTACATCTGTACCAGAAGTATTGCCGTAACCTATTATTTCCTTTGCAATAGTTGTATTATTTGTTCTTATCCATGCTTCATAAGTAAGTGCAGTATTAGTATAAGGAGGTGAACTATTAAAACTGATATAATCATTTGTGCCATCAAAATGCAAGGCATGCTCACCAACAGTGGAAGTAGTAAAAGTTTTATCAGCTCCATTAATGGTAGTTGCACCAACAACTGATTTTACCCGATAATGATAAGTTGAGGCTGATTCTAGTCCCGATATATTAGCAGAAACGGCAACAGCTGCGCTACTATTAGAGTTTGCCGGGTTACCTGCTATTGATTTGCCATAAGCGGTGGTAGTGCCATATTCAAAACTGAAATTGGAAGTATTACCCTGAGGATTTATTTCTCCATTTAAGCTAGCTGAACTAGGTGTAATATTAGATGCATCATTAGTTGTAACAGAAGAAAGTGCTGTAGCAATTTGATTAGCAGAAAGTGGATA
Source organism: Chitinophaga pinensis (assembly GCA_943371675.1). Taxonomy (GTDB): domain Bacteria; phylum Bacteroidota; class Bacteroidia; order Chitinophagales; family Chitinophagaceae; genus Sediminibacterium; species Sediminibacterium pinensis_I. The sequence continues at coordinate 18,742 of CALRVT010000035.1, forward strand.
ATCCCATAATCTTATACCTCTTACTGAACCGCCTGAAGTATGTTCTGAATTAGTTTGGGTATCATCCATGAATAATCTAAACTCATAACTGCCATTCGATTGTCTGGGTACAGCTGCATCTGTTGGGTCGGGTTCATTATATACTTCCGTTACGGAACCATTTGCTTCAACAATATATACTTTGATATTCTTAGCGGCATCTCGTGTTAAGATAAAATCATAAAAAGTATTGTTTGAATAGATCTTTGGATTTTCAGCAAAAGGGAAAAATTTGAGTTTATTGTTGAAAAAGTATAAGCCATTATCATCCGCCGGTCCTTTAAATGAAATAATCTTTCTATATCCGCCACCTGTTTCATGATACGAGATCCTAAAACCAAAGGAATAGATCTGGGGATTGGTCAACAAACCAGTATTTAAAACCAATCCACCACCACCACCACTTGAATTCTCAGTCCAAGTCCAGCCATTTGGGTTAGTATTAAAGTTAGAATTGGCATTATTGAATGAAAACAATGATACCCCCGTTGCTTTGGAGTCATTCAAATTACCATTGAATTCAAAATTGTGCACCAGCGTTTGTGCCTTTGATTCAAATGCAGAAAAAAGTAGTACAACTAAGATTATTAAGTTCGTAAACTGACCAAAACGGAAATGACAAAATGGGGTATTAAGTTGTCGCTTTTTTATAGTTGATAAAATATGCTTTCTAGAATTTGATATAATCATATGTATAGATAATATAATATTTTGGAGATTTTTTTTTAAAAAAATAGATCAATTATAATGTTGAAATAACATTTTAATAAATATTACTCCAAGGAAAAGGTTTTTATAGATAATTCATTGAAATAAATATTCAACTATGAACATGTTTGGATTAAAATGGGTATCAATATTTTATGTAGACCAATTTTTAGTTTTCAATTATAATCAAAATATAGAGGATTTTTAAAATAATCGAAAAGAATATCAGAATTATTTGATTCTTGATTATAGGGCCTTTTACATATTTTATGTTGAAATATTGTGGGATAAAACTTTGAAAAATTAAACAAAATCGCAAACAAATAGGATCAATGAATTCTCATATTTATCATTGATTGTTGCTCATTTTACAAAAAAAAAGTTCCACATTTCTGTGAAACTTTGTGTGACCGCGTTAGGATTCAAACCTAAAACCTTCTGATCCGTAGTCAGATGCTCTATTCAGTTGAGCTACGCAGCCATTCTATCCAATTAAAAGGTAGCATTTCATCCATACTTACCCTCATTGGGGGTGCAAATATAATGGCTAAAAGAGAATTGACAAAACCAAAGCTTTGGTCTTAGTAAATTAATCTTCCTTATATAGCCCGGCGGCTGTGGTTTCTGCTAGTTTTTTGGGTAATAACCATACCAACGCGGCACCCAGTTTATTCACTAATCCAATGATCACTTCGGTTTTTTGGGCAAACATGGCATTTACGGAGATCTTAGCTACTGCTTCTGCCGACATATTTAATTTTTCACCCGCTTTTACCGCTTTGGTTGCTAATTGGGCGGTTTTGGCAAAATCACTGTCTGTGCCTCCCGGACTAACTACTGTAACAGAAATGGATGTTTTACGCAATTCAAAACTTAAACCCCTGCTGAAACTTAATAAAAAGGCCTTAGTTGCAGCATATACGGTAAGTCCGGGTACCGATTGATAGGCAGCCGAACTGGCAACATTCAAAATATAGCTTTTAGGCTGCTTTTTCAGTATAGGAATAAACAGAGAGCACAATGCCACCGGCACCTGCATATTTAACTGCATCATCTGGCTGTGTTGTTCAACACCATGTTTTTCGAATAGTCCGCCTAAACCAAAACCGGCATTATTCACCAATATATCCACCTTGAATCCCTTTCTATTCACCCATTCCAATATATCAAGAGGTGCGGATGGATTGGTAAGATCGATGGCCAGGTATTCAGTTGCTACCCCATATTTATTGGTAAAATAATCAGCCAGGGCTTTTAATAGATCTTCTGAACGGGCTACCAGTAAAAGGGGGTGCTTTCTTTGTGCCAGTTCTTCTGCAATGGCTTTGCCTATTCCTTTACTGGCACCGGTAATGAGTGCGTAATTCATAGTAGATAGTTGTATTAAAAAAGGTCAACAGCAAAGTTGACCTTTTTATGAATGATATAGCGATTATTTAATTTATTAATGATGCACTTTTCCGGTAAAACGATGGTAGAAAGGTGTTTTACTGTCCTCCGTTTTTGGCTTGTATTTGCCGGTAATAAAAGGAACATACATTACCCTTCTCCTGCTTTCCTCACCAAACTTAGGCGATTGTTTAACCCTATGCCATAAGCGACCATCATGTACAGAAAGATCTCCAGCTTGAATATCGAATCCTACTTCCTTTTTATCGTCGTTATTGTCGATAAAATATTTTTTGCCAAAAAGCAATTTGAGCATGTTTTGTTTATGTGTACCAGGCAATACCCTTAATCCGCCATTTTCAAAAGGACAATTATCCAGGTGAATACCAACATTCAACATGGGCATGATCTTTTGACCTAAAAACAGATCGCGGGGAGCATCTGTATGCCAACCCATTTGGGTAAAGGTACTATTGGGGGTATTGATGTAATTATTGATCACCAATCCATCCTTTTCGTTTTCCCCAATTCTGCCTTCGTAGGGGTTTAAAAATGCCATCAAGCCCTTTAAACGGGGCTCTTCGAGCAAGTTGTGTAGTTGTTCGCTGTAAAGTGAGCTGAAGCAAAGACGCTGTATGGTTTTATTGCCATGCTCATCTTTACCAAATTTGAGGGGGATGCCGTTTACCTTATCTCTGCCTTCTGCAAGCCAAGCCGTTTCCAATCTGTTAAATTCGGATAAGTATGTGGCTACCTGCTCTTTATTGATAAAATTTCTGAAAACGATCACTCCATGCTCCTCAAAGAAATCCAACTGCTCGGATGTTACAGTTTCTCCCAGTTGAAAATGACTTTCCCATTTTTTCATTCTTACTTCCTTTGCGTGGTTTGTTACTATTGTGTTATCTAATGATGATGTTTCCGTTAAATCCTTTTTATTCTTACAAAAGAGCAAAACTAAGCAATTTATAGAGAGTTTCACCTCCTCTCGTACATAAAGGTTAAATTGCCCCCTTTATTAGCTACTTACTGCCATGTTTTTACGCAATTTCTGCCTCATTTTATTCTTTTCCCTCATATGTATAGTTGTTTGTGCCCAAAAAGATAGTACAAAACATAGACAATTACTAGTTTTTCCTGTAATTGCTAAATCTATAGAAACTGGCTGGTCATTTGGTTCAGCCGGGGCCTATACTTTCAGGGTGTCAAAAAAGGATACGCTGTCTAGAACGTCCAATTTTGAAGCTTTAGTATTATACACCACCAAAAAACAATTGGTTACAGCATTTTTAGGCACTCAATATTTTAAAAAAGAGCAATATATCCTTAACGAACAATTTTCTTATAGTTCCTTCCCTGATAAATTTTGGGGGATGGGGCCTGAATCGCAGGATGCATCAGAAGAAGCTTACAAATTTCAGCAGTTTTATACATTTCTGCATCTTTTAAGGAAGGTTGCCCCTCATTTATTTGTAGGCCTCATTTTTGAAACACAAAGGGTATGGGATCTTGAATATGAAGCTGGTGGCCTATTTGATCTGGAAAAAGTAAAAGGGAAGGAGGGCTATCAGGTTACAGGCTTAGGAGGAAGTATTTCATTTGATTCGAGAAATAATGCTTTTGCGCCTACTAAAGGTTTGTTTTCTCAGCTTAGTTTCAACCATTTTGGGTCTTTTTGGGGTTCTGATTATGTCTATTCCAATGTACAGGTAGACATGCGAAAATTCATTCCCGTTAGTAAAAAATCTGTATTCGCCCTACAGTTTTATGGCATGTTCAATTCAGGAGATGTGCCCATCAGAAGTACGGCCGGCTTGGGTGGTGCAGAAAAAATGCGTGGTTATTATGAAGGAAGATACCGCGATCTAAACTTATTATTGCTTCAGGCAGAATTCAGGTTCCCCTTGTTCAAGAGATTTAGTGCAGCAGCTTTTGGTTCTGCCGGTGATGTTAGCCCAAGTTTATCCCGCTTTTCTGCAAATACTTTCAAATATGCATATGGAGGTGGTTTACGTATTGCCCTCAACAAAAAAGAAAAATTAAATCTCCGGTTGGATTATGGAATTGGTAAAGGCGTGAACCACGGATTTTATTTGCAATTAGGAGAAGCATTTTAATTGCTTGCTTCCAGAATTTTTGCCATCACTTAATACTTTGCAATTTTTTTTCCCAATAAATAAATCAGGTAGGTAAATACAAATGCTGCCAATACATCAATGGTATAATGAACATGTTGTATTAAAACCAGAATGCCTACTGATATGGAAATCCCTATGGCTGCAGGTTTGTATCGTTTTTGAGGGATACAAAGGGCAATTAAAAACATAGAGGAAGTATGGCCGGAATAAAATAGATCCTTGGTAATAAATTTATCAGGCCCACCATAAAAAATATTGGCAATAGGGTCTGACAAAGGAATCAATCCCTCAGGAGGATTTAAAGGAAAAATACTAATGGTTAGAATTCTGGAAAGGAATAATAAGTCCATCGACCATAAAAAAACCAGAAAAACTGCCGGACTTTGAATACAACGGATGAATATAAAAAAGGACATTGACCAGATCAGTATAAAAGTAATTACCGACATGTCCATTGCCGGTAAATGTGCTAATACATAATCATTTAATTGGGTACCATCAATTTGCTCAATTCTTTTAAAGAAAAAGGGCAAATAAATAAGTACCGCAACCAAAACGCTAACGCCTAGATATGTTTTAATTCTGAAAGACGAATCCTGCCAAACATTTTTCCATTGTTCTTTAATGGGTATGCCATTTTGCAATTCAGCCATTATTTACAGTATTGAATATCTTAATAATGCCAACGCACAAATGCTTCCATCGCTGCATATTTGGTCATGCCCAAAGCCGCATAAAGATTGGCAGTATTGGCGTTGCGGTCTTCGGCTCTTTGCCAGAATTCGCGACTGTCAGAACCTTGAAAAGGCACCATGTCTTTTTGTGATTGGTGAATAAAAATGCCGAAACGTTTTTTCATAACCTGATCCGGACTCATGGGTATGGCCATTTCAATTTCAGAAATATCCCATTCCTGCCAGGCTCCTTTATACAACCAAACCCAACAATCTTTGATCCATGATTCGCCGGATGATTTTAGTCTGCGTAAACTCTCAAATACCACATCCAAACATACTTTATGGGTACCATGCGGGTCTGCCAGATCACCAGCACAGAATACCTGATGCGGCTTTATTTTTTGAAGCAGGTCCATGGTAATTAACACATCGGCCTCACTCATGGGCTTCTTTTCTATGGCACCTGTTTCATAAAATGGCAGGTTTTGAAAATGAGCCCTGTCTTCCGTTAATCCTACATAACGACAAGTTGCAGTTGCTTCGCACCTTCTGATCAATCCTTTAATAGCGCGTATTTCAGCGGTATCGGGTTGATTTTTTTGTTTCGAAGCAATATATTTTCTGGCAGCAGTTAATATTTCCTGGCTTTTTTGGTTATCAATGCCAAACATGTTTTCAAAGCCTACGGCGAAATCAATAAAACGTGTAACAAATTCATCCGCTACAGCTATATTGCCACTTGTTTGATAAGCAACATGTACTTCATGACCTTGGTCGTGTAATCGCATGAATGTGCCTCCCATACTGATGATATCGTCATCCGGGTGTGGCGAAAAAATGATACATCTTTTAGGATGCGGCTCACTTCTTTCCGGATGCTCAGGTAATACCACATTTGGCTTACCGCCGGGCCATCCGGTAAGGCTATCACGTAGCATATAGAATACCAGTAAATTCAGTTCATAAGCATCGCCTTTTTCTACTAGTAAATCAGAAAGACCATTCTCTAAATAATCATTGGTGGTAAGGCTTAGAACTGATTTGTTTAATTTAAGAGAGAGATTAACAATCGCTCTCTTGATCATTTTATCAGTCCAAACACATTCACCTGTTAACCAAGGAGATTTGATTCGGGTAAGATCTGCTGCAGCCAGTTCATCCACTATAAATGTACAATCATTGTGCTGTTGTAAAATACTGGCAGGCACTTGTTCAGAAACTTCACCTTCTACAGCCCTTGCAATAATGGCAGATTTTTGACCCCAACCTAACAATAATATCTTCTTCGATTTCATGATATCACTAATGCCCATAGTGATAGCTAATCTGGGCACTTTTGAAATATTCTGAAATTCATAAGTATTGGCCAATCGGGTAGTATTATCCAGATTGATCAATCTTGTTTTTGAAAAAATACTGGACCCGGGTTCATTAAAACCAATATGCCCATTGAGTCCTATACCTAAAATTTGTAAATCAATTCCCCCTACTTTTTCCAATTCCTTTTCATATGCTTGGCAATGCAATTTAATATCGGCTTTTGGCCAGCTGCCATTTGGTATATGAATATTGGCAGGGTCAATATCTATATGGTTAAACAGATGCCTGTGCATAAAACTCCAGTAACTCTGAAATGCATCCTGATCTATTGGATAATATTCGTCCAGGTTAAACGTAATTACATTTTTAAAACTAAGTCCTTCTTCCCTGTGCATTCTTACCAGTTCTGCATATAGCTTAATGGGAGTGGAGCCCGTAGCCATGCCCAAAACGCAATGCTCATTTTTACTGCTTTTTTCACGTATTAGCTTGGCAATTTCCTCGGCAACATAAATAGAACCTGTTTTTACAGTAGGAAATATTTTAACGGGAATTTTTTCAAGTGAATCTACCATATCATGCTGTTTATAAGGATGTAAAAATACAGCCTCTTTTGTTTCAAATAAATTTTGGTTACACCGAATCCAACTATTATTTGTTTGCAGGATTCAAGTATGCTTTGCTGTAATTGATATCCCAGAAATCGTACCTTTTTAATTGGGTTTCCAGTCTTTTTTCAAAGCCATTCCAACTCCTGCTATCTTTTGCACTCCATAGAACTTCGCTTAGAGCAGTCATTCTGGGAAAAACCATGTACTCCAATTTTTTCTGGTTGCCAATATATTCTGTCCAAACATTAGCCTGTCCGCCCAAAACATATTTATAATCTTCCGGCGCCAATTCTTTAGGGATGGGTTCGTATTCATATACTTTTTGCAAGGGGAGATAACCTCCAATAACCAATGAGTCTTCCTTCTTTGCCTGGGCATAATCAAAATAAACCCATCCGGTGGGTGTCATGATCACATCATGTTTTTCTTTGGCCGCTTCAATGCCGCCTTTTTCGCCACGCCAGCTCATTACGGTGGCATTGGGAGCTAATCCACCTTCCAGAATCTCATCCCAACCAATGATCTGTTTACCCTTACTATTGATATATTTTTCTATGCGCTGTATAAAATAACTCTGTAAACCATGTTCGTCTTTCAGGTTTTTGTCTTTGATCAATTGCTGACAAAAAGCAGAACGCTTCCAACTATCCTTCGGACACTCATCGCCACCTATATGAATATATTTTCCTGGAAATAAACTGATCACTTCATCCAATACGTTTTGCAAAAAGTTGAAAGTATATTCTGTAGGTGCAAAAACATCTGAGTATACACCCCATGATTGTTGAACATGCTTACGAGAGCTATCCCCATACCAGCTTACTTTAGGTGAATGTTTGGTGGGCTCATTTGGGAAACAACTCAGTTCCGGATAAGCAGCAATGGCAGCAGATGAATGACCTGGTAATTCTATTTCAGGTATTACTGTGATATATCTTTCAGTAGCATATTTAACCACTTCTTTGATCTGCGCTTGTGTATAAAATCCGCCAGATCTTGTCTGGTCATTTCCAGTGCCTGGATGGTGACCAATAATGGTTCCATTACGGTAAGCACCTACTTCTGTTAATTTAGGATACTTTTTAATTTCTATCCGCCATCCCTGGTCTTCTGTTAAATGCCAATGAAAAATATTCATCTTATGCATGGCCAGAAAATCAATGAATTTTTTTACGGATGCCACATCAAAAAAGTGTCGGCCAACATCGAACATCATACCACGATAAGCAAAGCGAGGCTTGTCTTCCATTTTTACAAAGGGTATTGACAAATTGTTTGATTTACCAATTGGCAATAACTGTATAAATGATTGTATGCCGTAGAAAGTACCGGTGGCGTTGTCTCCGGCAATATAAACGCCCTTATTATTCACTCCTAAATGATATGCGCCTGCAATGGGATGATCCAATCTTTCATAATTTAACCTGATCACATTTTGGGCATTGGATGTTTTTACAATAGGTAATTGGAACCCATAAAAGTGTTTCAGGTAACTGTTTAAAAAGTTGGCGGAATTTTCCAATCCTGAGCCAGAGAGTACAATTTGTGTTTTAGTATTTACTACAAATGTTCCATTACCCATTTCCATTTTTGTAGGTAAAGGAATGATGTCTTGTGCAACTAGCTCAAGCGAGAATAAGAGCAGAAAAGAGAGCGCATATTTTTTCATATACATACTTTTAAAAAAATTATTGAACGATGGGTAATAGTATTTTGGACTGTTCATGGTAGACCTTAACATCTGATTTTTGAAAATCAGCAGCTTTTGCATGATAGATATCTGTAAATTTTTGTGGGTTCCTATCAACCAGGGGGAACCAGCTACTTTGGATCTGCACCATGATCTTGTGACCTTTTTTAAATACATGTGCCACATCTGGTAGCGCATATTTAACCTGCGTTTTTTTACCAGGCACAAATGCTTCTGGCTTTTCCAGGCTGTTTCTGAATTTACCCCGCATTACTTCGCCACGTACAAGCATCTGATAAGCGCTCATGGGGTAAGGGTTTTCTGAGGCATTGGTGTATTTGAAATCATCCGGAAATACATCGATCAATTTTACTACAAAATCAATATCGGTAGTGGATATACTCACCATCAAATCAGCAATGATCGGACCTGCCACAGTGATATCGTCTGTTAAAATACCTGTTTCGAACACCAATACATCTGGTCTTCTTGCAGCAAATCGCTGATCGTCTGTCATGTAAGCTATTGTTCTGCCATTGTGCACATCTTCTGTGTATGGAACCGGTTTGGCCGGGTCACTTGTATATTGTGCAAAGCTGTTAATCGGTTGTTTGCTGGGTGTAAAATTTAATTGTCCTTTTGGTTCTAAATACAATTCCTTAGTTACAGCATTTGCAATGGGCCATGCCGGTAATTGTTTCCATTCATTGGAACCACTGAAAAAGATATTGGCTTCTTTGATCTTATCGATAGAACCCTTTCCTTTTAAATAATAATCAAAGAAGGGGAATTCAATATTTTGTTGGTACCAATCACTGGTATTGCTATTGAATTGCACATTGCCCAGAAAACTACCGTTTCTAGCGCCCCATTGTCCATGGTACCAGGGGCCCATTACGAGTTTATTGTTATTCTTTGCTTTGTTTTCTATGGCCTTGTAAAGGTTCCAGGCACCAAAACAATCTTCGGCATCAAAAAGTCCACCTACTACTAATGTGGGTATATTGGAAGAAATATTTTGAACAAAATTTCTGGTATTACGTGCTTGCCAAAAATTATCATTTACGGGATGATTCATTAAATCATTCCAGAATGCAATACTATCACCCATGATCTTTGTGAGATCGGGGAGGGTTCCATTTCTAAGGAAAAAACTATAATTGTCTTCAACAGGAAACTTGAAGCCATTTGGACCAATGGTGGTAGGTTTTGGTCTGGGTTTACCGAAGCCTGAATAGAAGCTAAAAGCATCCAGCATCATGAAAGCACCATTGTGGTGAAAATCATCTCCGGTGAACCAGTCGGTAACGGGAGCTTGTGGACTCACTGCTTTTAACGAAGGATGGTTGCTCAATGCGGCCATAGCTGCATAAAAGCCAGGATAGGAAGTGCCAAAAACACCAACCTGGTTATTATTACTTTCGGTGTTTTTTACCAGCCATTCAATGGTATCAAATGCATCTGTAGATTCATCGATATCTGTATTTGATTTTTTATTGGGGTTATATGGGCGAACATCCATAAAAACGCCCTCACTCATCCAGCGCCCGCGAACATCCTGTTGCACATAGATATAATTTTCTTTCAAAAAATATTTTCTGGGACTGTACCAAATGGATGGAAATTTATTTTCTCCATAAGGGGCACAAGAATATGGTGTGCGAATTAATAGAATGGGATGTTTTTCTGATTGATTCTTTGGCGACAAAATAACCGTAAAAAGCTTTGTGCCATCACGCATAGGAATATAAACTTCTTTTTTCTGGTAGTTATTTAGAATCCAGGCAGAATCTGCGTTCTGTGTAAAGCCTGAAATAGGTAAAATGAACAGGAGGAACCTGAGGAAGTTTTTCATATGGCTAATTTAGAGGGCTGAAAATAAAAAAGATTCCCCGTTGCTGAGGAATCTTTTTACAAATTTTACGTACAAAGTTTACACTACTTTGGATAGTTTGATAATATTGGTAGGTAAATGCTGATCAACAGGTGTACTTCCTGTATTTACCACTACATCTCCCGGAGATACAAAACCTCTTTCTCTTAGAATATTGATCTGATCGTTGATGATATCATCCAGGCTATCTTCTTCTGCATAATAAAATGCTCTAACACCCCAACTAAGGCTCAATTGGTTTACCAGGGTTCTTTCTTTGGTAAAGATATACAAGGGAGAAAGTGGGCGGTAACTGCTTAACATGAAAGCCGTATAACCACTTTGTGTCATGCCGATTAAAGCTTTTGCTTCTACGTCTTTAGCTATTTTACACGCATTATAACAAATGGCATCACTTAAAAAAGAAGGAGAATGCGAAAGTGGATTAAGGTCTTCTTCTCTATTATAACGAAACTCCTTTTTCTCAACTTCTGAAATGATCTTACGCATGGTTTCTACAACCAGTGTTGGATGTTGTCCTGTGGCAGTTTCACCACTTAACATAACAGCGTCGGCACCTTCGAGTACCGCATTGGCCACGTCTGTGATTTCACTTCTGTTGGGTTTTACCCTGTCTATCATACTTTCCATCATCTGTGTTGCAACGATAACCGGTTTGGCACGATGGATACATTTGCGGATCAGCTCTTTTTGTATCAATGGAATTTGTTCTACAGGCAATTCAACACCCAGGTCTCCTCTGGCAACCATGATACCATCACTTTCCAGGATGATATCCCTAATATTTACTAAAGCTTCGGGCTTTTCTATTTTTGCAATGATCTTGGTCTTGCTTTTTTTCTCATCAAGTTTACTTCTGAGAATCACAATATCTTTTACACTACGTACAAAACTGAGTGCAACCCAGTCGCAACGGTGTTCTATAATAAATTCCAGGTCTTCTAAATCCTTATCCGTTAATGCCGGCAAGGAAATTTTTGTGTCGGGAAGATTGATACCCTTTTTAGAAGAAAGTATTCCACCCAGTGTAACCAAAACTTTTACGTCTCCATTCTTTTCAATACCTACCACTTTTACTTCAATCTTACCATCATCGATCATGATCACATTGCCCATAATCACATCTCCGGCCAGGTTAGGGTAGGAGACATATATTTTTTCGAGGGTTCCTACACATTTCACATTGGTGAAAGTGAGGATATCTCCGGCTTTTACTTCTAGGGAATTGTTTTCTATTTCGCCTACCCTCAGTTTGGGGCCCTGCAAATCTGCAAGTATGGCAATATTATAAGGCTCGTTTTTATTGATATTGCGGATATGCTCGATGATCTTTAGTTTGTCTTCATGAGAGCCATGCGAAAAATTCAACCTGAAAACATTCACACCTGCTTTTACCAGATCCAGTAATTTATCATATGTGTCACATGCAGGACCAACAGTAGCAACAATTTTGGTACGGTGGTTTACATGTTTGATGCCTGCCTGTTTATCCATTTCTTTGTGCAGGTATTTTTCCAGTTTGTTAGTCATTGGGAATGTTGGTTATAAAATCTAAGTGATTAAAATATATTTTTTAACTGGCCAGGATCTTAACGATCTTGAACCATTCTTCTGAAATCTTTTGTTTGGCTTTTACTGCATTATCCAGTGGTGTATAGTGGAGTTTATTGTTTTGAATACCTACCATTACGTTGTGTTTGCCATTGATCAGGCTTTCAACTGCATGGTAACCCATTCTGCTGGCAATGAGCCTGTCTAAACAGGTAGGGGAGCCGCCTCTTTGAATATGACCCAAAATACATACCCTTGTATCTGCATTGGGAAGCCTTTCTTTAATGATATTGGCTATTTCGTTGGCGCCACCAAATTCATCTCCTTCGGCTACAACAATAAGGTTTACGAGTTTTCTACGCTTTTCTTTTTCAGTTAAGGAAACGATCAGCTCTTCAATATCTGTTTTGGTTTCGGGTATGAGAATGTTTTCAGCACCCGTTGCAATACCGCTATGTAGGGCTATATAGCCGGCATCCCTGCCCATAACTTCTACAATGAAAAGCCTATCATGTGCATCTGCTGTATCCCTGATCTTGTCAATGGCTTCTACTGCGGTATTAACTGCCGTATCAAAACCAATGGTAAAATCACTGCCTGCAATATCTTTATCAATGGTGCCGGGAATGCCAATACAGGGTATATCAAATTCGTGACTGAATTTTTGTGCACCCCTAAAACTGCCATCTCCACCAATGATCACCAATGAATCGATGCCTCTCTTGCGTAAATTCTCGTAGGCTTTTTTACGTCCTTCCGGTTCAAAAAAATCTAAACTTCTGGCAGTTTTCAAAATGGTACCCCCACGTTGAATGATGTTGGCAACTGAACGAGAGTTCATATGCTGGATATCATCTTCAATCATACCGCTATAACCGCGCATGATGCCAAAAATTTCTAAACCATGGTAAATGCCCGTTCTAACAACAGCTCTGATAGCTGCATTCATACCAGGCGCATCGCCTCCGGAAGTCAAAACCCCAATTTTGGTAACTTTTTTTGAAAACATCTGTCTTAAATTCTCTTTATACGTTGAAATAATTCGGACAAGCGAATCGTATTAATTGTGTATACGTATACACGAGTTCCAAAAATAAGCAATTGAAAGTAAACAACAAGTTATGATACAGGTATTACATTTTTCGTACAATTGTAATATGAATATTTTGATCTCCGGAGCCAATGGTTTTTTGGGACAACATTTATCGCTATTCCTTGCTAATAAAGGGTTTAAGGTTGTTGCCGTATCGAGAGGAGAAGCCAAATTACCCTTACATGAAAATATCGTGTTTTATTCAGCAGAACTAACAGACGTTAGCAAACTTGCCGCCATTTTTTCCAAAACCACACCTTCTACAGTAATTCATACTGCCGCAATGAGTAAGCCCGATGAATGTGCAGCTAACCAGGATCTTTGCTTATTGCACAATGTTAAAGTAACGGAAATCCTTGTTAACCTGTCCAATCAATATGGTTCATTTTTCATGCAGGTTTCAACAGATTTTATTTTTGGTGAAAATGGCCCCCATGCAGAGGATGCAATTCAAGACCCCCTTAATTTTTATGGTGAAAGCAAGAAAATGGCCGAAGATTTGGTTACTGCAAAAGCACAAAACTTTGCCATTATCAGGCCGGTATTCATTTATGGAAGTTTGCTCAATGGTATGCGACCCAGTTTTTTGCATTGGGTAAAATTTAAATTGGAAGCTAAGGAGAAAATAAAAGTAGTTTCTGATCAGTTAAGAACGCCAACCTATGTAATAGATATCTGTAAAGGGATAGCATCTATGCTGCAACAAAAAAAGAAAGGGGTATTTCACCTGGCAGGAAAAGATATTATTTCACCTTATCAAATGGCACTAACTGTTGCAAAGACCTTGCATTTGGATGCATCGCAGATAGAATCTGTTAATGCTGATACCTTCCCCGAAACCGTGAAAAGAGCCAAATTTTCAGGCCTAAGAATAGATAAGGCAAGGTTAGAGCTTGGTTATGATCCGGTTAGTTTTGAAGAAGGCGTGCGACTTAGTTTGCAAAGTTGACCTAAACTTAACAGTTAGTATTTTTTGAAGCGACTAAAAGAAATTAGTTTTATTGAATATGCGTTAGCATCATGATGCATCCGGCTATGTTGAACCCTCTCCGGTTATATTATGCACAAAGAGTTAAAAATATATTCAATCATCTCCATGATTTTGAATTGAAGGGGGATGAAGTTTCTATGCACGACCTCAGGGTGGAAATGAAGAAAATCAGTGCACTGATCAGGTTTCTTCGAACGGTTTATCCCAAACAAAAATTAAAAAAAGCGGCACATTGTATCCATTCCATATTCCATGAAAGTGGCGATATCAGGGAGTTTCAATTGTTGCACCAATGGTTGGTAAAAAATGAATACAATGGGTTGGAATCCGTTTATTTTCCGGAAAGTAAATTGATGGAAATGACGAAGGATTTTCAGTTAAAGACGAAGAAATACCGGAAAGAGTTTAAAGAAAACATGGATGATGTGAACAAATATGTAGATGCCACCAACCATATTCTTGCAGAACATTATTTGGTAGAAGTGTATGCACGCATTGAAAAAATGACCCATAACCAGTCCGAAACCGATTACTGGCATGAATTACGTAAGTATATCAAACAATGGCTGTATGCAAATAATTGGGTAAATGCCACTAATAATAAGCATAGGGACGAATTGCCTTTTTACAATAAGTTGCAGGAATGTATTGGCTTATGGCATGATGCAGCAGTGATAAAAGAAATGCTCATGAGTAAGCAAATAAAATTCTCTGCTGATATAGAAATTCAAAAAGAATTCACAAGTGCCTGTGCCAAGTTAAACAGGTCTATCCGTTACCGGGAGCGGCAAATCGGCAAAATGCTAAGTACCGTAGAAGCAGATTAAGCCTTTTTCTCTTTTAAAAATACTTCTGCCATCATACAGCGGGCACTGCCACCACCATGCTTTTCTATGGTTGCAATAGAGCTATGCAAGATGCTGTTATATTGTTCTATCTCATTAATCTGATCTTCCGTTAAAGAATGGTATGCCTGGGATGACATTACCAGAAAAACTTTGCCTTCCTGGTTATGCACTTGCAGCATATTTCCTGCAAAATGGTTCATTTGATCAATAGAAATAGGAATGATCTGCTTACCAGTTTGGGTAATGCAATCGATCAATAGTTGTTGCTCTTTAATATCCTTGATGCATTCCAAACAAACCACCGCAAATTTATCGGCAATACACATCATAACATTGGTATGGTAAATCGGTTCTCCTTTTTCATCAACTGCTAAAAAAGTACAGGAGCGATAAGCCATTTCTGTACAAAAAATCTCCAATATGGTTGGATCGGTTCTGGGTGATAGGCATGCATAGGCGATTTTATGTTCCCTGTCAAGTACCATACTGCCGGTACCTTCTAAAAACAAGTGGGTGCTTTCATAGGCAGTTAGATCAAGTGATTTTTCTATGATGAATTTTTGATGCAGCAGGTCCAACACTTTTTGTTTCCTTTCCTTTCTTCTGTTTTCTGCAAACATGGGGTACAAGATCAGTTGTCCACCTTCTTGAAAGGAAAGCCAGTTATTGGGGAATATAGAATCGGGTGTGTGGGGAACAGGACTATCTTCAATAATGGTAACGTCGATACCATTCAAGGTTAATAGATCGGTGAAAGCCGTAAACTCTTTTAATGCTTCCTCCTGAATAGTATCTCCATTACCGGGAACCTGAAAACTATTGTTTACAGCAGTTTCCTGGTTGAAACCAAATTTCACCGGTTTGATCATCATGATATGTGAACTGTGCTGCATTTTTAAGATTTTACGTAATAGCAATTAGTTAAAAACTGTTTATTTGCCCACGGACTCACGCCATAGCGGCATACTCATGCAATGGAAACCTCCACGTGCTCTGGATAATTCTGCAGATGGCATCAGAATTAAAGTGTCTTTAATTTGGGAAACATCAACCAAACCTTCTTCCAATTGTTGCAATAATTCCTTTACATGTATGATTTGAAAGCCTGCATTTTTGAAAGCTTCGATGGTCTTATCGTTTCTGTCATAACCCAAAACAACACCCTCTTTTAATGCCAATAGATTACAGGAATCTGTCCACTGCTCCCTCGCATTATAAGGAAACTCATTATTACCCGAAAACAAAAAGCGGACTTCATTTTCGCAGTGGAGGTCATTCTTGCTTATATCAACCAGCAGATCTTCCAGACTTTCAAAGGAAACAGGGTTATCAGGACATTTTTTATGAAACTGTAGGATTTTAATTTTCTCTTCTTTCTTTATTTCCAGAATTCTTTCAATGGCATTCTCATCTTCATGCTTCACTGCTTTTCTGGAAAAATTGCCCAACATCACCCAAACATCTCTTTTTACCTGTGTAAAAACTGTATCAATGTGCATATAATCCCTTTTCTTAGGAATCCTGATAATGGTTACTTTTTCCATCAGTCCCTTTTCAAAAATGGTATTGGTTATTCTTACTGCAGCTTCCGAAGATGTTCTTTCACTCACGCCCACCAGTAAATGATTATCACTCACTACCATAATATCACCTCCCTCCAGGGTAATTTTGCGATCATCTTCTTCCTTGGGCATTAAGAAACTATGATGCGAATCTGCCAGTTCTATGATATTGTTTTTATAAGCTGCAAATAAGGGATGATGAAAGAAAATATACCTGGCCAGCAAAGCCTCTCTGGTTCTGGCTTTTTTGGCAGGCTTATTTAGTAATACATGATCCTTAATAGTGATCCCAATATCTCTGGTGAAAATAAAATTGGGGATTGGAGCGAATAAAAGCTCATTATTATTGGCAGTGCCCGATATAAAGGTCTTTGCCAATTGTATAGAACTATATTCCTGTAACAGGTTTTGCGTTTGATAGGTACATCCTTCTATGGCACAAACAGATGCAACCAATTTGGCGTGAATATCCTTATCCTCCAGCACATCAGCCAGCAACCATTGTAATTCAATTACTTTCTCGGATCTGTAAAAATTGGGCTTATCTGGTTTATAGAAATCCCTTTTTTGTGCAGGCGCATCAATACTTGCTAATTTTCCTTTGATCTTCTCCGGGTCTAAGAAATAGAGTAGGATCTTGGTATAATAATCATACTCATCCTTACGAATAGTGTCTAAATGCACGATGTCTTCAAATAACCAGTCCTGCGCTTTGGAAGGAACAACTTTTCCCAGTCCGCTGTCCGGACTATGCACCAATAAACATTTTAATGTGCCTACTTCTGAGGTCACAGATAATATATTTCCCATAAAATGGAATGAATGATTTTTTTTAAAATAAACTTAGATACGTTGGCCAGGCTTTACTTGCACTCAATGATCGGGCATGGAGTTTAGTCCACGATACATCCATGCAAAATGGGCAGTAAGAAATGATATGGTGGTACAATGATGCATTTTTCTGAGCGCAAATTACAACTTTCCTTCTAATGGCAATTTTCCCCTTATGGAACCCGTTGATGTTAGAACCCGAAAACGAACAAACATATCCTCACTATACCAATCTTCTTTTCTAGTCTTTTGAATTACCTGGGCATGCTCTCTTTGTTTGTAGGCAAAGGATTTCATGGATTCTTTTGACTCCCAAATACTAAATGTTGCCTGTTTGATCAGGGGCACTTCACCGATACCCAGAGAAGTAATAAAACCTTGTGCATGGGCCATTTGAACAGCCACTGCGTCCACATTTTTCCAGAAAGAAACCAGTTTATTCCATCGGATGGTTGCTCGGGTTAATACGGCTATCATCCCTTCAAAGTCTGAGTTCTTGGGTAAATCTCCAAAACATCGCTTGCCATCCCATGTTCCATGGCCTTCAATAGGTTCTAAACTGAGGGTCCAAATCTCACATTTACATATTCGCCACCAAAATGGGAAGAATCGGGGTAAAGGGGTGTTGTTATTATCTGATACCACTAAAACAGCCCACTGACGCCAATCGGGGTATAGGTCAAAACTGCCATTTTTGCCAGATCCCATCAATTTCCAAAAACTTATGGAAGTAGAAAACCATAAAACAGGCCTGAAAATCGCCATCGATAGAATTCCAGCCCAACCCATAAATGAAGGATAACGAACAATTGTAAGGGTAGATGTCATACACAAAAATAAACCTATTCAAAGGCAAAAGGTTCAGATTGGGATTGGAAATGAATGATAATAGCTCTATTTTGCCTCTATGTCTGTTTTGATCAAGCATATTCACCAATTGGTAGGCGTTAGAAATGAATCCCAGGTATTAAGGGGCGAAGCATTGGCAGAATTGCCCATTCTACAGAACGCATTTTTAGTGATTGAGAACGGTTTGATCAAAGCCTATGGTGCTATGATGGATTTGGATCCGATAACCATACAATCGGCAGATTCCATCATTGATGCAAAGGGTGCTACTATATTGCCTGCATGGTGTGATAGTCATACACATCTTGTATTTGCAGCCAGCAGGGAAGAGGAGTTTGTTTACAAATTAAAAGGGATGAGTTATGCAGAAATTGCTGCTAATGGTGGCGGTATTCTCAATTCTGCCAGAAGATTAGAATTAACATCAGAAGAAGCCTTATTTCAATCGGCCTGGACAAGGTTACAGGAACTGATGAAATTAGGAACCGGTGCCATCGAAATCAAAAGTGGCTATGGGTTAAGTTTGGAAGCTGAGTTAAAGATGTTACGTGTTATTAAGCGATTGAAAACGGTATCTCCCATTCCCATCAAAGCCAGTTTTTTAGGGGCTCATGCGTTTCCAGAAGCTTTTGCTAAAAACCATGATGGCTATATCAACCTCATCATAGAAAAGATGCTACCGGCTATCGCTGCTGAAAATTTAGCCGATTATATTGATGTATTTTGTGAAGAAGGTTTTTTTAATATGAATGAAACTGAAACCATCCTGAGTGCCGGTTTGCAATACGGTTTAAAAGCTAAAATCCACGCCAATCAATTCAATGCTTCCGGAGGAACCCAAATAGGTGTAAAACTCGGTGCTGTTTCTGTAGATCATCTAGAAACAATGGATGAAGCAGCAATAGATGCTTTGTCTGGTTCTAAAACGATTGGTACTTTATTGCCAACCGCTGCTTATTTTCTGCGGATGCACTATCCACCAGCCAGAACCTTGCTGCAAAAGAATTGTATCATTGCCCTGGCATCTGATTTTAATCCCGGTTCCAGTCCATCCGGTAATATGAACCAGGTAGTATCCATGGCCTGTATTCAAATGAAATTATTGCCTGAAGAAGCCATTAATGCCGCAACCCTAAATGGGGCTTATGCTATGGAATTAGGAGATCAAATAGGAAGTATTACCCCTGGCAAAAAGGCAAACCTGATTTTTACCCAACCCATTCCTTCTATTGCTTACCTGCCTTATGCATTTGGGTCAAATTTGATTGAAAAAGTGATGATCAATGGTGTTTTTATTTAAGTATATTTATGTAACGACTGATTGACTGTCATTTAGGATAAATGAAAGGCAGCGGTTTTAAGTAAATAATCAGCTTATGAGCCAGTTCCGATTTTACGATAAACACGATATCTTATCCCAAACCAGGATACGCAGGTTTGAAACAAAATTGGGTGAGCGTTTACAGGTTTTAGCGGATCCGTCAGATCTGGAAAAATCATTACAACAATCAACAGCAAAATTTGTGTTGCTGGGTATTCCGGAAGACATAGGGGTAAAAGCCAATATGGGCATGGGTGGGGCAGATTCTTCCTGGTTATCATTTTTACAGGCATTTCTCAATACCCAAAGCAATGATTTTCTGGAAGGAGGCGACATACTTTTGCTAGGTCATTTTGATTTTTCAGATCTGGAACATTTGATCGAGAAACATGCCCATGATTATGATGAAAAACTGGAAGCATACCGGCACGCTGTAAATACCATTGATGATGCAGTAGAACAATTGATCCATAGTATTACACAGAATAATAAGATCCCCATAGTAATTGGAGGTGGGCATAATAATTCCTATCCCTGTATAAAGGGCGCTGCCAAAGGGTTTTACAAGGCAGGTATAATTCCCATCGCACAGATCAATGCCATCAACCTGGATGCCCATGCCGATTTCAGGCCGATGGAAGGCAGGCATAGTGGCAATGGTTTCAGTTATGCAGAAGCTGATGGTTACCTGGAAAAATATTGTGTGGTTGGCCTACACGAGAACTACCTCCCACAAAATGTTTGGATGGATCTGGTTAACAATCCCTTTGTTGATTGCATAACTTTTGAAGATATTTTTGTGCATGAAAAAAGAACTTTTTTACAGGCAGTAGGTCATGCCACAGATTTTACAGATGATACCTTATGTGGTATAGAGATAGACCTTGATGCCATTCAAAATACACTCAGTAGTGCTACTACGCCTGTTGGTTTATCGCCTAATCATGCCAGACAATATGTGAGTTATGCGGCATCTCAGGCAAAAGCTGCTTACCTGCATATCAGTGAAGGTGCCACCAAACTTTCTGATGGAAGAACTGATAACAGTACGGGTAAACTCATCAGTTACCTGGTAAGTGATTTTGTAAAATCTATGATGGTTAGCTGATATTTGATTCCATCTCCATCACTTTCTCAAAAAGTGATTCATAGGATTTATCCAGGGCATCCATTTCAGCTTTGGCTTTTTTATAGGCGTTCTCAATGCCTACAAATTTTTCTTTGTCGGCATAATTGGCCGGGTCACCCAAAGAAGCTTCAATATTTTTAAGGGTTTCTTTTGATTGATTGAGCTGTTGTTCCAGGTTAGCTAGTTTTTTCTGTTCCTTTTGTAGTTCTTTCTGAAGCTCTTTATTTACGGGACTATTAGCCGTTACTGGCATTTCTTTTTTTGCAGGTTCTGGCTTGGTTTCAACAACCAATTGTTTCTTTTCTTCAGCAAATCCCAGTTTTTGTTTTTCAGCATTGATCTTAGCCATTCTTTCATTCCATTCTACCCATTCCTGGTAACTACCCTTGAATTCTTTGATCTGGTGGTCAACAATTTCCCAGATCTTATTGGCTGTTCTGGAAATAAAATATCGGTCGTGACTTACCAATATATAACTGCCTTCGTACTTATTCAATGAATCTGCCAGTAATTCCACCGAATGCATGTCAAGGTGGTTAGTAGGTTCATCCAATATCAGAAAATTAGCTTTGCTAACTATGGTTTTGGCCAAGGCAACCCTTGCTTTTTCACCTCCACTTAAAACCTTGATCCTTTTCTCTACATCATCACCACTAAACAAGAAAGAACCTAATAAAGTCCGCAACTCTACATCTGTTTTTTTACTACCTGCCTGTTGTAATTCTTCAATTAATGTATTACCCAGACTTAAGGCTTCTAATTGGTGCTGTGCATAAAAACTTTCTTCCACATTATGCCCCCATACACGTTCTCCACTGAATGGTTCAGTTCCGGCAATCATTCTTAATACGGTAGATTTACCCTTACCGTTGGCACCAATCAATGCAATTTTATCGCCTCTTTCAATTTCAGCAATGGCATGTTCCACAATTTTCAAATTGCCGAAACTTTTACTCACGTCTTTCAACTCTACTAATACTTTACCGGGTATTTTTTCCAATTGAAAATTAATGCGTAAGTCAGGTCTTTCTAATTTTACATCTTCAATCTTATCTATCTTATCCAGTCTTTTCTGAACACTTTGTGCCTGTGCTGCCTTACTGGCTTTTGCTTTAAACCTTTCTATGAATCTTTCCTGTTGCCGTATATAATCCTGCTGATTTTCAAAAGCCTTCTGCTGCATATCGATCCTGATCAGCTTTTCCTGCTCATAAAATTC
>CALRVT010000036.1:0-34448 GCA_943371675.1 Chitinophaga pinensis
AAAAAATAAATATTAATACAATGGGAAGTGTTATAACATTTGGAACTACAGCAACCAGTATTGATTATTGGGTAAGAACCGCATCTGAAATTGGAAGCATATCATCCAATTTAAAAAAAGTATTGAATAGTGTTTTATACATAAAAGAAATAAGTAACTCAATATTTGATACAAAGAACATGAAAGCGGGATGTGCTACTGTTGAGTTAGTGTTATACAAAATGCTGGAACAGGCAAAGCAACATTTAAAAGTACAATTAAATTTAAAAGACCCTGTAAGCATCGAAGAATATAAACAGGTTGACAATTCACCATTTGCAAATTTGGCAAACGAAAGTGCAAACAAAGCTGGCAATACTATTCCAAACCCAACAGGAACTCCAGCCCACCCTAATGGCTCATTATTGTATGGTACCTGGAAAATAATTAGTTCTGTATTCTCTGACCCATGTACTCCAGGTGTCATTGATGAATGGCTTATATCTGAGAGTAAACCAATACAAAGTCTTTGCGGAGGCTATTTTACTGGCCCATGGTTATGTCTTAAGGACGATTTGTATGTTTTCAAATCGGATAGAGTTTTAGAGATCAATGCAGGACTGATAAAATGTAATCCACCCCAGCCGCTCAATTTTATTAGAACTTATACAATCAATCAGCTCAATCGGTCAATAGAAATCCTATATAGTGCACTACCGGCTGGTGCATATGGGCCGTATATAAGTGATGGAACGTATGAAATTTTGCAATTAGATTCTAAAATTTTGAAAATAAAACCCAAAGGGAATATTTACACGCAAACCATAACTTTTCAAAGACAATAAAAATGAATTAATAATTATATCCTTTAAATATGCTTTGACCACAAATGGTGTTACCCTAAAAAGACCATTAAAGGTGATTCATCTCTATTCTCCTTCCCGTCATAAAAAACATATCCTGTTTCCCGACGGTTCTCGCATCAGCTGACCCGGAGGTTCACGCATAACTAGAGATTTTTTTATAATATATAATATTTATCTTATATTGTATTGTAAGTGTAGAATACGATATGGAAAAACCCACCTCTAATTTTTATCTAACCGCAAAGAAAATGTGGAGCACAGCTATCAAGGCTGAGCCATTGGAATTAAAGGAAATAGAGCTGCAACTTGATCTTCATAAACGTTTGTTGAATATATTTCAAGCTGGTGGACATTACTACATGGTTTTTAATGTTTACAATGCAGAATTGGAAGTTATTAGCCCTGGAATTTTTGATGTTTTGGGATATGAACCAGCCGAAATGAATGCGATGTTTTTTTTAGACAGTATACATCCAGATGATAAGAATTACTTCATTAGTTATGAGAACCGCTCCACCGAATTTTTAAATCAACTTCCCTTGTCTAAAAGAGGGAGTTATAAGTACCAGCATGATTATCGCATTAGAACCAAAAGCGGCAAATACATACGCTTATTGCACCAGATATTACCTATTGAATATGACGAGACCAGTTATTACCGAAGCCTTGTACTGCATACCGACATCACACATTTAAAACCTGAGGGCACCCCTTGTTTTTCTATCATAGGCCTCGACGGAGATCCTTCTTATTACAACATACAGGATACAGAGATCTTTACCAGATCGTACGATTTGTTTACTAAGAGAGAAAGAGATATTCTCAAACAAATTGTTGAAGGCAAAAGCAGTAAAGAGATAGCCATTGAATTACATCTAAGTTTGCATACTGTAAATACCCACCGAAAAAATATACTCCTTAAAGCAGCATGCAAATCTCCTGTTGATTTAATTATTAAAGCAATCAATCAGGGTTGGGTATAGTGCTTTCAGAAATACCTATGAGTAGGTATTTTAATCTACGTTTCGCACTCCTAACTTGTGGTATTATAATCTAAATGATAAATATTATTTTATTGGTTTTTACATGCTAAGCATTTTTGAATAATTCTGGCAAATAATACTTGATGTTATTTTGAAAATGACTAAATATTGAATATGAAAAAAATAATCTATTTACTATTGTTTTTGACGTTAATAATAGGCGGTTGTAAAAAGAGTGATACTGAAATTAATGTAGTTGAAGATTCTGTAACTTTTTTCAGTGCAGATAAAAATACTATTGATGCGGTAGTAACCACAATTTCTAATTCAAGTAGCAAAACGAAAATCTGGTGCTTTGGATCCTTTGGTGCTGATGGATTGCATACAAGCATAAATAGTTTATTAATTGACGACCTCCGCCAAAACTTTTATACCACCATAATACTAGATAACAGCAAACGGCCTACTGTCTTATATAATAGTACTAGAAATAACCAAAAAGAGAATGTGCTGCTAACCTTTCAATACCCATCTTCTGATACTGTAGTTTACAACCTATATTATTACGATTGGGCAACAGGTTCAGATTCGCTTTTGCAGCAACAAAAAATAAATATTAATACAATGGGAAGTGTTAGAACATTTGGAACTACAGCAACCAGTATTGATTATTGGGTAAGAACCGCATCTGAAATTGGAAGCATATCATCCAATTTAAAAAAGGTGTTGAATAGTGTTTTGTACATAAAAGAAATAAGTAACTCAATATTTGATACAAAGAACATGAAAGCTTCAGGTGCTACATCATTGCTATTATACAATATACTAGAAAAGGCAAGGCAACAAGTACAAGTACAATTAAATTTGAAAGGCCCTGTAAGCATCGAAGAATATAAGCAGGTTGACAATTCACCTTTTGCAAATTTGGCAAACGAAAGTGCAAGCAAAGCTGGCAATACTATTCCAAACCCAACAGGAACTCCAGCCCACCCTAAGGGCTCATTATTGTATGGTACCTGGAAAATAATAAGTTTTTTATCGCCTAACCCATGCACTCCAGGTTTCATTGATAATTGGCTTATAACTGAGGGTCAACCAATAAAAACCCCCTGCGGAGTTACAATTACTGGACAATTTTTATGTATAAAGGACGATTTGTATGTTTTCAAAGCAGATAGAGTTTTAGAGATCAATGCGGGACTGATAAAATGTCCACTACCCCAACAACCACTCAATTTTATTAAAACATATACAATTAATCAGAACAATCAGTCAATAGAAATCCAAAATAAAAGTTTACTACCATATGGTGCTTATGCGCCTGTTATAGGTTACGGGACGTATGAAATTTTACAATTAGATTCTAAAATACTGAAATTAAATTTGGGGGGCCACTCAGGAGAGGTAATTTTTCAAAGACAATAAAAATGTCATTCATATAAGCCAAATCTAATTTGTCTATATCAAATCGGGAATTTAGAAAGTCAGAAAATTTTGTACTACTACTGCAATTTTAAAATTGTACTGTGCCTGCAGGAATGTATATTAATCAGGCAGAGTGAGCTGCAACCAAAACAAAATAAAAATGAAAAGATTCATTCATACGATCCTAATTAATTTTTCTTTTTTAGGAATCCTTTCAGCTCAATCCAGTAAAACGGTCTTTAATAATTTAGGAGTTGTTGTTTCCTATTCTTATGAAAGTGTCGGTACAGTTACAAATGAAAAAACAGGCACGAAGTTCACAAAATATAAATTGCATGGCACGATAAAGAATACCAGCAACAATTATTTTGATGTAAAGGGTAAAATCGAATACGAATTTATGAAAGCCATGCAGCTCGTATCCCAGGAAAGTGACAAAACTTTTATTTGGAATAATTCGTTGGGCAGTATTGATCATGTTTTTTGTGGGCAGAAAAGTGGATATTTTCCTAATGATGGACTTGCCCATCTTTTTGTAATTGCCCCCAATAGCCAGAGTGACTGTGAAGTTGAATTTGTATATCCTCAAGCTTCTGGCGGAACGCCAATAATCTCTTACACGGGACATACGATTTATGAAGTAAAAGGCACCCCAGAAGAACCGAAACAACCAAAAGTTATAGTAAAGCAAGCTGAGTGGTCGCCATGGAAATCGGCTGAATGTTTTGGCGGATTACAATACAGGGTAAAAAAATATGAAACATGGAACCTAAACCAACAATATCATTATTACTTCGAATTCAAAAACAACTATAAACAAAGGGTATATTTTGATTTTGATCTTTTAGGAGACAACAACAAAAAAGAATTCGGTGACCGCCATACTATTTCACCTGGGCAAATAATTGAATTCAATCATAAAATGACACACAACTATATCAAGGGCTCAAAACTCTGGAAACTATGCTTCGGAAAAGACGACAAGAAATATGCGGAATGCAATGACAATGGCGACACCAAAAATCAGAATGAATCGTCTTTTAAAGATTTATTGGATAAATGGAACGCCCTTTGCCAACAGGCAGACCAGTCTGATGATCAAGGGGTGAAGTTGGTCCAAAAAAGCAACTGTCTAACAACAGCTAAGAATTATGAGGATAATGAATCGAACAGGCGTTCGATCCAATCAAGTATTGATGCATTGGAAGCCAGTTTAAAGCAGGCCGGAAATGATGCCGGTTTAAATGAAATCGCGAGCCTTTCGGCACGCAGAAATGAATTGTGTAAACAGGTAAGTAGTATCAATAAGAATACTTATAACAATATATGCGACAATAACCAGGAGGGCAGAAGTTTTAACCCAACGAAGCAACAAAGCCTAGCTTACCTTAAAGAAGACATTCGCCGGTTAGAAATGATAGTGAACAGTCACAAAGCGGAGGAAGACCGTCTAGAAAAAGAGAAAGCGAAATGGATTGCAAAAACAACTAATTTTTCGAACCTGATGAAAGAAGGGTTACAATTGGAATCCCAGGCGAGTTACGATCTCGCCATCTCCAAATACAATGAGGCTAAAAACTTATATACGGGTGAGGTTGCACCGCAGGAAAAATTATATGCGAAAAATGCAATCAAACAGGCAGATGATGCGATAGCTCGAGCGGAAAAAGCAAAAGCGGATGCTGCCCGAAAAATCAGGCTGGAAGAGCAGAAGAAAAAAGATAAAAAAGAAGATGATGTATTCGGTACTGCAGTAGACGACGTTTCGGGTTTAATGACATTGCTTACGGATCGGTATCCCTACAAATCGGCATATTTCAAATTGCGAGCAGGTGTTGGATACGAATCTCTGCCGTTAGTAGTTAATAATGCAAAACAGGGAAAGACTGAAGTAACCAATTCCACGCACCCGGGTGTATACTTGGGAGCCAAAATTGGGTTGTTTAATAATAATCAGATCTCACTGCACTTGACACCATTTATAAATTATGGCATCAATGCACTTTCCAACGGTAACAGTGGTGTTCATATCTCAACAGGCGGATCTGCTTCTTTGTGGTTTGGCGCAAAATCAACCTCTACTTTCAAACTGTTTGCAGAAGGAGCTTATACGGATCGGGTTGGAGAATATACATACGATGAAGATGCCGTTGCCGGGGGCAACAGCGCTACAGACAATGTGAAAAAAGGAGAATACAAATACAATGTTTTACGTTATGGCGGCGGTTTCATGCTACATTTTGTGAACAGACGCAAGCTAAAGGAAACCTTCATTAAACCGGGTATATTTTTTGAAAAATTCAGTTTTGCAAGTGCGTCCAGTAAACCGGTAATGGTTTTCAATCTCGAGTTCAATATTGAAAGTACGATTTTTATCGAAGCAGCATACAGTCAGAATTACGCTATTGGTGGGAAACCATTATATCCATATACATTCACAACTGGCAACAAAGATTTCTGGAGTGTGAAAATAATCAAGCAAGGCGCATTTTAATACCATTATTAAATCCAAACACAATGATTTATTTTAAAAGTTTTGCCGCCCTCCTACTGATTGTTTCAATGTCCACAGGATGTAACAAAGAATCCATTATCGAAGGACAAACGAATGCAATTACCATCGTAGAAGTGGGTAAAACATTTCAAATGAGTCCCTCTACTTCCAACGGTTTCGTATTTCAAGTAGCTGAATTTTCTTTACAGAACACAATGGTTACCCTCGCATCAAAAGGAACAGTTTCACAGGCTTTCGCAGCTACAGACAGCACAAGGATAACGTATCTGTATTTTCAATCGGGTGTTCAACTTTCACAAGTCAACAATTCACTCATAAAATATGGCTTTGGCGATGTGATACCTTTAACTGGTTTTTCAATATCCAGTAGCCCGTTTTACCTACAGGCCTCTAAAAAACCTTCACCTTATACAACGGCTTATGTGGCCATCAACAGCAGTTTTTTGTATAGTGGTCTAACTATACAACCGCAATTTTCCATTAATCAGGATGCTTATATAGGATTCCGTTTACCTGTTTCTTCAAGCAATAGTTATTTTTATGGATGGATACACGTTATTATAGGAGTCAATACAATTAAGATTGATAATATTGGCTATGTATTTAACAAAGGCATCAAGGCTGGTGAGAGATAGAGAATTTTTTCTTCGCAGGGTGTCACCCTGAAAAGTTCATTAGAGTTGATCATCTAACTTCTCATCCCGCCACAAAAACGCATTCTATTCCCCTACGGCTCTTGCTTCTGATGACTAGGAGGTTCAGGCAAAAGTAGAGATTGAGAAAACAAAATTTGCCAGAGTTTCATAGCAGCCTGTTTTGATAAATAGGTAGATTGTGATGTAGTATTTTATTATCCGCCTTCTACTTATTTGATTATAAATCGCCTTCAAGAATTCCTAATCATCACAAAATTGTAGGATATTGATTTAACTTTCGAATAGATGATTAGGCAATATAGTTGTCTTATGCATGAACCGCCGGCTCAGCTATCGCGAGACCCGGCGGGGAACACGCCGCTTTATTCTAGAGTTGATGGTTTAATTTAAAAAATGTCTGATTGCTAGCAAAGGGTGACACACTGAGGAGACTAAAGAGTGCACATAAAGAAAACATAGTTGCTAGTGATCAATATTTTGCAGGTACGCCTGGTTTGGGTTGCGAATTTTTGATGAATTCTCTGATGTGTTCATTGCTGCTAGCCAGGTCTTCTCTCCTTAAATACATCATATGTCCACTACGATAGCCTTTCCAACTCATGCGATTTTTTAGTTTTCCAGAAGGGTCTATCTGCCAAAGATTGAATTGTGCATTAAAATAATCACAGGCTCCATCATAATACCCTGATTGAACCATCACATGTAAATAGGGATTGGAAGACATTGCCTTTCCTAAATTAGCACCAGTTTGGTCATTGGATCGATCCCATGGTCCAACCGGTCCAAACATGTTATACTTTAAATCTGTTTTATAATTTAGTTCATCTCTTAAGTACATATTAATGGGGGGAGTAAAAGCATGTAACCAAGCGGTTAGTTCAGAATTAAAATCGGGTTGTTCACCGGCATCTTTTTTGTCAAGTCCTTTATAACGTGAATCCAATCTTCCAACCGTGTAACCTTGGTCTCTTAACAATTCTTTCCAGAACAATGAAGTAGATACGTCTAAGTTATTTTGTAAAAAAACTTTCTCTGATATACCCGAATAGCGAGACATTTTTGCAGCAATACTTTTTTTCTGATCATCTGTTAATTGACTTCCTTTATTTAATGAGCCAACTAATTCATTCATTGTATAATTTTCTACTTCCGGCAACATGGCGGTTAAATCTTTTTGTTGCAAATCGGCGGGTAATTTTTTATGATACCAGGCAGTGGCAGCAAAATATGGAAGACGCAATGCCGCATCTTGCGGGTCGCTACGAACAATTCCTAACTCGGTGGGAGATACTAAGATCACGCCATTAAAATACATCCATTGCGATTGTTGTAATTCAAGTGCAAGCCCTGAAACCCTTGTGGTACCATAGCTTTCACCGATCAGGTATTTTGGTGAGTTCCAACGTTTGTAACGGCTCATGAATGTATTGATCCATTCGGCCAAATATTTGATGTCGGCATTCACCCCAAAAAAACGTGATTTGGGTACATCCTTATTCATCATTCTAGAAAAACCGGTATTCACCGGATCTATATAAACAATATCGGCAACATCTAAAATAGAGTACGGATTTTCTTTATAGCCATACGGTTGCACAGGATAACCCTCATCATCAATATTCAAAACAACAGGACCCGTATAAGCAATGTGCATCCATACAGAGGCAGAGCCGGGACCGCCATTAAAGGAAACGATAATAGGACGGCTACCATGATCTTTTGTATCGCTTCTTTCATAATAGGTAAAAAATAAACCGGCTATTGTTTTACCATCTTCATCCCAAACCGGCATGGTACCTGTAGTTGCTTTATAAGGTATTTTTTGTCCTTTGATACTTACTTCATGATTGGTAACAACAGTGGCATCCGGATTAAAACTAATATCCGAAGTTGCTTTCTTTTCTTCTTTGGGAATGGGCATCTCGGTTTTGGTTTGTCCAAAACCAACATAAAAGTTACAGACAATCAATAGAAGGCTAATTATTTTTCTCATAGGGCATATTTCGATATTTCAAACTTAACAAAAAAGCAGGTTTGTTTAGTTGTTTTTTCTTCGCAGGGTGCCATCCTTAAAAGTCCCTGAGAGTTGAGCATCCATCTTCTCGCCCCGCCAAAAAAAACGCAGCCTGTTCCCATACGGGTCTCGCTTCAGCTGACCCGGAGGTTCACGCATAAGTAGAGATTAAGGAAACAAAAGGTGTTGACCGATTGACAAATTTGTCAGGCACTTTCCTGCAAAGTACCTTGGGGATTCCGTTTAACACCGCCAATGATCTATGGGTTTCCTTCCAGACCAAATTCAATAAATTTGTCAATGATAACCAAGGAGCATCTACAGCACCTAACCCACAACGAATTGAACCGAACTGGGACAAAGTCAGACAGGTAATGAATAGAACTCTACTTTTGAGTTCTTTACCTTAACAGAAATCCAATAGCGATGAAAATGATACTTAAGATAATAGGTTATAGCGCATTCCTTGCATTTATCATTGTTCCGGTTCTTAATGCCGTATTGATTCCGTTTGTTGATCAATCAATAAGTCCGAAAGCACCGAAACCTACAGGCCAGTATAATACATTCAAATATGTATGGGGAATGATGTTGGTTTACTATGCACCAATGTTACTAGTAGGCCTAAGTGTAGTATTAAACTTCGTCTATTACGCAAAATCGCGGCTGACCAACTCGTGGGCAGTGAGGCTAATCATTTATGTGTTCGTTCAATTGGTCTTGATTTATATTTTACGTATAAATGAAGACTATTTCAGACATGGCAGTGCAACCCTGAAATGGATGACTATAATTGTAGCCGAGGGTATTTTAATGGCTTTTATCCCTGTTCCTAAAACCAAGGAAGAAAAAACAATTGAATAGAAAGAAAGGCTGTCTCAAAAGGGATTTGATGAATCTGTAATAAGCCAACCGTAAGCATGTGTTGAACTTTTTTATTGAGAGTTCAATTGCAAGTAGTAAAAATAACAAAGGCCTCCAAATGAATGAAAGCCTTTGCAGTAAATAAGTGGGCCCACAAGGGCATGATCTTGGGAGCCTTGTATTTGAGTGGCTTAATAGCAACCCAATCAATTGATATATCATACACTCCTTTAAGACAGATGATCAAAAAGGCATTAGAATAACCTGAACTTTGTTTACTCAGAGATATGTTATTACATTTAAATAAACGTTGTCGTTTGGAATATTTAATTTGTAAATGTACCCGGTCAAACAAGGGCTATATTCATTTAACTTTCAATTATAGGCTATGAAAAATCTTATCCTATTTGCTTTCTTTTATTTTGCAATTTCATCATCTTTCTGCCAAAAACAGGATGATGGCTCCATTCTCATTACTTACCGCAGTAAACCTGCATCACTATTATGTGGAGAGATCACCACCGATCCAAATACAGGCAAACTTAATTATGTTGGAAGGGTTGATATTTATGAAGGTACAAATTGGAAAAATGGCCGTCTTCTATCGCAGGCAAGTTATTTTTTTGGAAAACGGCAAGGTAAAGCCTGGGAATTGGATTATGAAAACGACCTACAGCATTACTTGTATTATCATGACGGTGTATTGTCTGATACAAATAAGATCAGATATCTGAGTAATAAAAACTGGTTGCCTATAATGTTACTTATGCTACAGATTCCACCGATCTATTCATCAATAATATAGCAAGTGGCAATTTCCTTTTTGATGGCGGCAGTTCTAAATTTCTAATCAGCAACACTAAACAAGGAACCATCGAATGGTTTAAAAATGACTATAAAAATTATAACCCTTTTGATTATAGTATTGTAAATGGAAAGTCAAAACGAAAAACTGCAGATGAGATCTATGCATTGAACCACAAGTATTCCCAATCTAATGGCAATTCTTATGGCTCCTCATCCTCAGGACATACGGTTGAAAGTAAAAACCTAAGTCCACAGCAATTAAAAAATCCTGGCAATAAGTATTGGGAAGAAGTAGCCGCGAAAGGGATTGCTGAATTCCAAAATTTTATACCAAGGATAGATCAGTTTGAAAAGGATGCTGTTCACTTAGTTAAGTACACCAAACAGCGAAATTATTACACTAATAAAAAAAAGTTGGAAGATATGTTGGAGAAGCTGATGAAAGATATGGATAGGCTTGCACATGACCAACAGGATAAAGTTCCTGAACGGGTTATTACAGCTTTTATGCAGAAGAAGGCAAATCTCTTTCGGATGTACCAGATGCCTGGTCCCGGAGTAGTACCGAGGTAATTTGTCTAGGCAAAGTGTCACCCTTAAAAAATCATGAGAGATGATCTATTTATATTCTCACCGCGCTACAAAATATGTAGCCTATTTCCCGATGGGTCAGCTTAAGTGAGTCACGTGAGGAAATCTCCCGCTTTTTTGAAGTGGTAAGTAGCTAGGCAAATGATACCAGATGATCATAATAATGTAAGGTCCTGCTGAAACAAAAAAGCAGTCATGATTTTATACATCATAACTGCTTGATAAGTAAGTGGGCCCACCAGGGCATGATCCTGGGACCCCCTGATTATGAGTCAGGTGCTCTAACCAACTGAGCTATAGGCCCGATGAATCCGCCGCGGCGGATTCTTCAAGGCGGCAAAAATAGAAAAATATGCGTCATGAAAAAACAAAAGCTTGAAATAAGCCGCAGATTCGCAGATTAAGGTCATTTCGAACTGGCTTATGAGGCTGGGAAAGCCCACTCATTTGCCCAAGTCATTTCTCACCGGCTTCAGCCGGTGAGAAATCTTATGCAAATGGGTGAGATTTCTCACTACGCTGCGCTGCGTTCGAAATGACGGGGAGTAATGGGTGAGATTTCTCCCTTCGCTGCGCTGCGTTCGAAATGACGCGTACGGGGGGAGGTTTCGAACCCGCTTCAGCTGGCGAGAAATCTTATTAGATTTGCAGCATGCAACCCATCAAAAACATCATCTTCGACCTCGGCGGGGTTTTTATGAACCTTGATTTCAACCTTACCCAACAGGCATTTGTAAACCTGGGCATCACTGAATTTGCACAAATGTTTACCCAACACCATGCCAATGATCTTTTTGAAGACCTGGAAACTGGTAAAATCAGTCCCGAAATATTTTACGATAAATTAAGAAAGGAAACCAACACCCAACTTACCAACGATCAAATTAAAACCGCCTGGAATGCACTGATACTGGACTTCCCGCAGGAAAGAATGGATTGGCTAAAGCAGATCGGACAAAAATATAAAGTGTTTCTTTTTTCCAATACCAACCAGATCCATTACGATGCTTTTATAGATATACTGAAGAAAGAAAATAACTGCCACGATTTCAATAACCATTTCATCAAAGCCTATTATTCGCACGAAATGGGCATGCGTAAACCCTATATTGAGTCCTTTCAAAAAATTCTGGATGAACAAGGCCTCATAGCTTCCGAAACCCTCTTTATAGACGACACCTACAAAAACATTGAAGCTGCCACCAAAGCCGGCCTCCAAACCATCCACCTCCTCCCCCCCCAAACAGTAATCGACCTAAACCTCTAATCAATTCCACGATTAAGAATCAAGTAACAAGAATCAAGTAACAAGAATCAAGTAACAAGAATTTAAGTATCAAATATCAAGTATCTTAACTCCAAACCCCAAACCCCAAACTCCAAACCCCAAACCCCAAACCCCAAACCCCAAACCCCAAACTCACTTCACCTCCTCATACTCAATATAATCCCCACCCTTCTCTGTTGTTTTAACAGGTTCTGCCTTTGCTTGCTGATTGAATGCTTGTTGCTGCGCAGCTTGCTGCTCCTGCATTTCACGCAGTTTGTCTTTTACTTGAGAGGTAGCTTTACTAACCGGAATTACCAGTTTAAATATAAAATTATACGCCAGGTAAAGCAGGAAACCGTATAGAAGGATCTTTGTCATAATTAACGAAGGTAAAGAATATCGAATGTCGAATCTTGAATTTCGAATGACGAATGAAAGGGGGAAATATTGTGGCATCAACGGTTAAAAACTGATTTAGGCAGTCTGATTTTGGGTTCAAAGCCTTGCCTGGCAACAAAATTTGGAAGATTCCACCCCTTTCCCTTACATTTGCAACAGCAAAGAATCAACAGAAGGGAACGACTATCGTTCCCTTCTCCTTTTTAGATATGTCAAACGAAACGGAATTAAAGGAACTCGAACAGATGCTTCAAGGCATACTTTCTGATGATACAGAATACTTTCTGGTATCCGTAAGTATCAAGCCTACCAACAATATCAAGGTATTTGTGGATGGCGACAAGGGAGTATCTATTCAAAAATGCGTACAGATCAACCGCAGTTTGTACAAGCAATTGGAAGAAAAGGAAATATATCCGGATGGAAATTTTTCAT
Organism: Chitinophaga pinensis; assembly: GCA_943371675.1. GTDB lineage: Bacteria > Bacteroidota > Bacteroidia > Chitinophagales > Chitinophagaceae > Sediminibacterium > Sediminibacterium pinensis_I. The sequence continues at coordinate 12,805 of CALRVT010000036.1, forward strand.
TGGAAGTGTCTTCACCAGGAGTGGATGAACCCCTGCAATTGCACCGCCAGTACCTTAAAAATATAGGCCGGGATGTAGAAGTGGTTTTTGTAAACGAGAGCATCAAAGAAGGCAAACTGATCACCGTAACAGAAAAAGATATCCTGTTAGAAATAGTAACAGGTAAAGGCAAAAAAGCAGTAACAACACCATTGGTTATACCATTTAGCCAAATAAAATCAACAACCGTTCAAATTAAATTTTAATTCGTTCCGGCTAAAACCGGGGTTAAACATTCAGCTATGGCCAGTATCAACTTAATCGAGGCATTCCAGGAGTTCAAGGATGCAGAGAACATCGACCGTCCAACGATGATGAAAGTGGTAGAAGATGTATTTAAAACATTACTCCGTAAAAAATTCGGAAGTGATGATAATTTCGACGTTATCGTTAACGCAGAAAAAGGTGACCTTGAAATCATCCGCCGCAGAATGATCGTGGAAGATGGTGAGGTACTGGATCCTCTGGCAGAAATTGGTTACACCGATGCCGCTAAAATTGAACCCGACTTTGAAGTAGGGGAAGAATTATACGAAGAAGTGGATATCCTAGATTTCGGTCGCAGGGCCATCCTGGCTGCCAAACAAACTCTGGCTAGCCGTATCAACGACCTGAAGAAAAATGTATTGATCAAAAAATATGGCGATCGTATCGGCGATATTATCAGTGCCGAAGTTTACCAGGTATGGAAAAAAGAGGTTTTATTGCTGGATGAAGAAGGCAATGAACTGATCCTGCCTAAATCTGAGCAGATCCCACAAGATTATTTCAAGAAGGGCGAAAATATCCGCGCAGTGGTGGCACGTGTGGATCTGAAAAACAATTCACCTGTTATCATACTTTCCAGAACCAGTCCTTTATTCCTGGCCAAACTCCTCGAAATTGAAGTACCTGAGATCTTCGACGGTTTAATCGCCATCAAGAAAATTGTTCGCGATCCGGGTGAGAGAGCCAAAGTGGCTGTTGAATCTTATGACGATCGTATCGATCCGGTAGGTGCCTGCGTTGGTATGAAAGGTAGCCGTATCCATGGTATTGTGCGCGAACTGAAGAACGAAAATATCGACGTGATTAATTTCACCACCAATATCCAATTGCTGATCCAGCGTTCATTAACGCCTGCTAAAATCAGTTATATGGAATTGGATAACGATAAAAAGCATGCAGAAGTGTACCTCAAGGCCGACCAGGTTTCCCTGGCCATCGGACGCAGAGGGGTTAATATTAAACTGGCTTGTGAATTAACAGGTTATGAAATAGATGTATTCCGTGAAGATGAAGAAGTGGTGGATGAATTTGATATCGACCTGGATGAATTTAGCGATGAGATCGAGCCATGGGTGATAGAAGAATTCAAGCGTATCGGTTGCGATACTGCCCGTAGCATCCTGAAATTGACCGCCGAAGAACTGGAAAGAAGAACCGACCTGGAAAAAGAAACCATCGAAGAGGTAAGAAGAATCTTACAGGAAGAATTTGATAGAGAGGAATAAGCAGCATTGAAGAGACTATCTTTGTCGAATAGATAGTCTAGGAACAGCTATTAATAAAACAGTCCATGGACCATAGTCCATAACCATGGATATCGACTATGGACTATGGACTAAAAAACACTGAATGTCAGAACTGAAATTACCGAGACTGTTAGCAGCTGCCAAAGAGTTCAATATTGGGCAAGACACCCTGATTGAGTTTTTGGTAAAGAAAGGATTTAACCGTGATGACCTGAAGCCTACCGCTAAGCTACAGGAAGACCATTACCATGCCTTACAGGCAGAGTTCCAGGGCGATAAGGTTGCCAAGAATAAGGCAGATCAGGTGGAGATCCCTAAAGGATCGCAGCCGGAAGCTAAAAAGAAAAAAGACGAGGAAGAGATCCATTTCAGAAAGGATGAGAAGAAAGTAGCGCCCAAGGAAACCCCCAAACCCGCTGAGCCAGTTGTTGTAGAAGAAGTGCCTGTGCCAGTTGTAAAAGCACCAGAACCAGAACCTGAAAAACCGGTTGCAGAACCCGATCATATCAAAATTGATGCGCCTGAACTTGGCGGTACCACTGTTATCAATAAGATCGACCTATCAACCATCGATTCTTCTACCAGACCTAAAAAATCTGCCAAGAAAAAAGAAGAAGCCCCTGCACCAGAAGTAAAGCAGGAGATAGCTCCTGAACCAGCGGTTACTAAAGAACCAGAAATTGTAAAACCTGTAGAAGTTCCAGCTGCAGTAATTGTTCCTGAGCCGGAAGAAACAGGTCCCACTATCGAAAATATCAAAGCTGAAAAGCTAGAAGGCCCCAAAATTCTGGGTAAGATCGAATTGCCGGTTAATAGCGATACTCGTCCAAAGCCAATGGCCAGGACAAATGATGAAAAACGTAAGCGTAAGCGCATTCCGGTAGATAAAAAAGGTGGCGATGCACCTGCTGGTCAGCCGGCAAGAGATGCATCAGGTAAATTAACCGGTCCTAACAGACCCATCGTACCAGCCAATAACAACGCGAATCGCGGCGGTGATAATAGAGGTGGCGGCGGACAAGGCGGTGGCTTTAACCGTGGCGCTGGCGGAGGCAATCGTGGTGGCAATAGAAATGACAGAAGTGCACCGGGTAAAAGAGAGGACAAAGAAATTGATCAGAAAGCTATACAGGAAAAAATTCGCGAAACACAGGCCAAACTGGCCGGAACAGGTGGTCGCGGAAAGAGCCTGAAAGCCAAATATAGAAGGGCCAAGCGTGATGAAGCTGCAGAAGCCATGGGTGATGAAGTGGTAGACAACAAACTGCAGGTTACAGAATTTGTAACCGTAAGTGAATTGGCAAACCTGATGGACGTAAGCTTTGCCGATGTAATTGGCAAATGTATGAACCTGGGTATCATGGTATCTATCAACCAGCGTTTGGATGCGGAAGTGATAGAACTGGTATCTAGTGAATTTGGTTTTGAAGTAGAATTTATCGGACTGGAAGAAGTGGATGAACTGGACGATTATGATGATGAAGATGATGAGGAAGCAAGAATTCCTAGACCACCGATAGTAACGATTATGGGTCACGTTGACCATGGTAAAACATCATTGCTCGATTATATCAGAAGTGCCAATGTGGTTGCCGGTGAGGCCGGTGGTATCACCCAGCACATTGGTGCCTATGAAGTAACCCTGCCAAATGGTAAGGCCATTACCTTCCTGGATACGCCAGGTCACGAAGCCTTTACGGCCATGCGTGCCCGTGGTGCCAAAGTAACCGACATTGCCATTATTGTGGTAGCTGCCGATGATGCAGTGATGCCTCAAACCAAGGAAGCGATCAGTCACGCACAGGCAGCCGGTGTACCGATGATCTTTGCGGTGAATAAAATTGATAAAGACGGTGCTAACCCTCAGAAAATTTATGAGCAGTTATCACAGATGAATATATTGGTGGAAGCCTGGGGTGGTAAATTCCAAAACCAGGAATTATCTGCCAAGCAGGGATTGAATGTAGATCTCTTATTAGAAAAAGTATTGTTGGAAGCAGAAGTGCTGGATCTGAAAGCCAATCCGGAAAGGGAAGGCTCGGGAACCATTATTGAAGCTTCTCTGGATAAGGGCCGTGGTTATGTAGCTACGATGCTGGTGCAGAACGGAACCTTACATCAGGGTGATCTGATCGTATCCGGACAACATTATGGTAGGGTGAAAGCCATGTTCAATGAAAGAAACCAGCGTATTGAAGTAGCACCGCCATCAACACCAGTAGTGATATTGGGATTGAATGGTGCACCTCAGGCCGGTGAGAAATTCAAAGTATTTGAAGACGAAGCAGAAGCCAAAGAAACCGCTACCAAACGTGCACAGTTGTTACGTGAGCAGGGATTGCGTGCCAGAAAACATATTACACTGGATGAGATTGGCCGCCGTTTGGCATTGGGTAATTTCAAAGAGTTGAATATCATTATTAAAGGTGATGTGGATGGTTCTGTAGAGGCATTGAGCGATTCCTTACAAAAACTATCTACCGAAGAGATCGCGATAAGAGTGGTACATAAAGGGGTTGGACAGATTTCTGAAAGTGATGTATTGTTAGCAACCGCTTCTGATGCCATCATTATTGGATTTAATGTGCGTCCATCATCTCAGGCCAATAAATTATCTGAAGCAGAAGGTGTAGAGATCAAATTATATTCCATCATCTATACCGCTATTGATGAGATCAAGAGCGCGATGGAAGGAATGTTGGAACCCAAATTCCAGGAGAAGATCACTGCCAATGTGGAAGTGCGGGAAGTGTACAAATTTGACAAAGCAACTGTTGCCGGATGTTTTGTATTGGAAGGAAAGATCTTACGTAACAGCAAGATCAGGATCATCAGGGATGGTATTGTGGAGTATCCGAAAGGAGAAGGGGCGTCTGCTGAATTGGGCAGTCTGAAAAGATTCAAGGATGATGCCAAGGAAGTGGCTTCCAATATGGAGTGCGGTTTAACGATCAAGAATTATAACGACATCAAAGTAGGCGATATAGTTGAGGCATTTGAAGAAGAAGAAGTAAAGCGAACACTTTAACGCTTCCTTTACCTTAACCCCTTATTCTTTAACTATTTTTGAGGCTTATACAGAATTATGAAAAAGCTGATTTTTTTACTGGCTGTGTTAACCGGTTTTGCAACTGCTGCTGTAAAAGGGCAGAGCATGAAAGTGATTGCCGATAAGATCGTTGGTCAGGTTGGAGACAAGATCATTCTCCGCTCAGACATCCTCAACTCTATGGCAGATATGAAACGCCAGGCCCAGGGTCAGGAAAATGTGATATTGCCTAATGAATGTCAGATCCTCGAAGGTCAGCTGATCCGTAAGGCATTGGTATTGCAGGCGCAGAAAGATTCTTTGCCTATCAGCGATGAAGAAATTGATGCGGCGCTGGATAACAAGATCAGGCTTTTTATTCAGTCATATGGTTCTAAAGATGTGTTGGAAGAAATTGCCGGAAAAACGGTTTACCAGATCAAGGAAGACTTTAAAGAAAGTTTCCGCGAGCAAAAGCTGGCCGATCAGATGCAAAGCAAAATTGTAGATGGCATCAAGATCACGCCTAATGAAGTAAAGGCTTTTTTTGAAAAGATCCCTAAAGACAGTTTGCCCTATTACGAAAGTGAGATTGAAGTAAGTCAGATAATTGTACATCCCAAAGCCAACAAAGATGTAGAAGAATATGTTGCCAAGCAATTGTATGATTATAAAAAGCAGTCAGAAACAGGCGGCATGAAAAAGTTTGATCAGCTCGCTAAATTATACAGTGAAGATCCTGCGGTAAAGGAGAATGGTGGACAGTACACTTTGAACAGGAATGAAAAAACCTGGGACCCAGCTTTCTTATCAGGCGCTTTCCGATTAAAGGAAGGACAGATCTCGCCGATTATCAAATCAAAATTTGGTTTGCATATTATATTGATGGTAAGTCGTTCGGGTGATGAAGCAGTGGTAAAACATATTTTGCGTATCCCACCGGTAACGGATGATGAGATCAAGGAATCAAAATTGCAACTGGATACACTGCGTAATAAGTTAATGGCAGGTACCATCGGTTTTGGTGCAGCTGTTAATAAATACAGTGATGATGAGAACAGCAAGTTTAATGCAGGTGCTGTTGCTAATGGACGTGATGGATCCACTTTTGTAAGTATCGATCAGCTGGATAAGGATATGATCAAACCATTAAGCACCTTAAAGCCCGGCGAGTATTCAGAGCCACAGGTGTTTACCGATGAGCGCGGAAGAAAAGTGGTGCGATTGATCTACCTGAAAAACAGAACCAATCCACACCGTGAAAACCTGAAGGAAGATTATAACAAGGTTACACAAAGGGCATTAGAAGAAAAGAAGAATGGCGCTTTAGAAAAATGGTTTAAAGAGCATATTCCTACTTATTATATCTCAATAGATAAAGACTTCTCTGCTTGTTCTGGACTGGAAGAATGGCGGAAGTCGGCCGTTAATGCTGAAAAAGCTAGAAATTAATCACTTAAAAATTTTTCTATAGTCCCGCCAAAAAAATGGCGGGACTTTTTTTTGTAAAGAATTTGGAATATTGAATGTATGTACATACATTTACATGGTGAAACTTGAGCAAGCCATACAAAGTACCAAATTCAAGAGCGAAGTGCAGAAGGCAATGTTGAATATATTGTATTCGGCCTGGTGGCTGAAAACATTGATGAGTAAGGAGTTGAAGGAATACGGTTTAACGCATGAGCAATACAATGTATTGAGAATTTTAAAGGGAAAGTATCCCGATCAGATGTGTGTTAGAGATATTGCCTGCCGGATGATTGAGAAAAGTTCTAATGTGCCCCGTATCATTGATAGGCTGGAAATAAAGAAGCTGGTTAAAAGAACTACTTCTGCTATTGATAAGCGTGAAACGGTGATTACCTTAACACAGGGCGGTATTGCTTTGTTGGAAGCATCTACCCATATCATTAATAAGATAATGGAAGAGTCTGTTACCATTGATCAGCAAGATGCACAACAACTGAATCTGTTATTGGAAAAAGTAAGGGTAGGGGAAGAGTGATATTTTTTTAATTAAATACATGTATATACACATAAATATAACCGCATCATGAAAAAAATCATACATACCGCAGCAAGCAGGGGCCACGCATCTTTTGGGTGGCTGAACAGTTACCATACATTTAGTTTTGGCAACTACTATCACCCGGAAAGGGTTCATTTTGGCGCATTACGTGTATTGAATGATGATTCGGTTGCCAAAGGAATGGGCTTCTCCAAACATCCGCACGATAATATGGAAATTGTATCCATACCACTTTTTGGCGATCTGCACCACAAAGACAGCACGGGCCGCGACGAGATCATTCGCCAGGGAGATGTTCAGATCATGAGTGCCGGTTCAGGTATTGCGCATAGTGAGATGAATGCGAATGCAGACAAGGAAGTAAAGTTTTTACAAATATGGGTACTGCCCAAAGAGCATAATATAGAACCACGTTATCAGCAAAAAACATTCAAGAAAGAAGACCGCATCAACCAGATACAAACAGTAGTAGCACCAGATGATGCAGAAGCTGTATGGATCAACCAGGATGCCTGGTTCTCTTTGGCGGACACTCAAAAAGATATAGCCATCAATTATTCCCTCCATAAAAAAGGAAATGGTCTCTATGTTTTTGTATTGCAAGGAGAAGTTTCTATTGACGGAGATAAACTGAATGCTCGCGATGCCATGGGTTTAGAAGGTATCGACCAAATCAGTATCCAGTCAACAACAGATGCATCATTATTATTGATAGAAGTGCCGATGCAGATCCAATAAAAAAAATTGTATGAAAAAGAATAGAAGTATTAAAAGTATTTTATACGCACAACCGATGGATATGGGTGGCCTTCCCATCAGGCAGCCATTTCCATCTCGCAAAGCAGAACAGATTGATCCCTTTCTTTTATTGCACCATGCAGAACTGAAAGTGCCCACAGATATTGAAACCAAACATGCTGGCGTTGGTCCGCACCCCCACCGCGGTTTTTCTCCGGTAAGCTTTATTTTTAAAGGCGGCGTACACCATCGCGACAGTCGCGGCAACAATAATATTGTATATGCCGGTGGCACACAATGGATGAATGCCGGAATGGGCGTGATACATAGTGAAAGACCACCTGCAGATATCCATGAATTAGGAGGCATACAGGAACTGATTCAATTATGGGTGAATACACCGGCTAAACATAAGATGGATATACCCAGTTACCATCCCCTCACTGCAGAAGAAACGCCAGTGCAGGTTTCGGAAGATGGGTTAACAACCGTACATATCATTGCCGGTGAATTAAATGCAATTCAAGGACCTATTCATCCTCTTTCTCCGCTTAACACTTTTACCATCGACATGAAAAAAGGAGCAAGCTATTATTTACCCATTCCTGTTACGCATAACCTGTTTATCTACCTGATGGAAGGTAAGCTTGCCATCACCGATAACGGCGACCTTGATGAAAAATATGTTGCCGTATTTGAGCAGGATGGTGAGGGAATTGAATTGACAGCACTGGCAGATAGCAGACTCTTCCTCGGATCCGGCGAACCACTGAAGGAGCCTGTTGCATCGCACGGTCCATTTGTGATGAATAGCCAAACAGAACTGATGGAAGCTTTTCGCGATTATCAGCAAGGAAAAATGGGCGTACTCATTGAAGACTAATCATTAATCAAATAAAAAACAAAAAATGGCAACTTACAAAATCGACACTTCACACAGCGAGATCAGCTTTAAAGTAAAGCACATGATGATCACCAATGTTTCGGGCAGCTTTACAAAATTTGATGCAACACTTCAGGCTGAAGCAGCAGACTTTAGCGACGCAGTCATTAATTTTGAAGCAGATGTAAACAGTATCACTACCAACAACGAACAACGTGACGGGCACCTGAAAAGTGATGATTTTTTTGCAGCTGAAAAATTCCCCACAGTAAATTTTGTTTCTAAAAGTTTTACCTACAAAGGCGACAAGGTTTTTAACCTTACTGGCGACCTTACCCTGCGTGGCGTTACAAAAACCATTGAACTAGCAGTAGAATATGGTGGAACCATGACCGACCCTTATGGTCAGGTAAAATCTGGTTTTGAAATAACCGGTAAAATCAACCGCAAGGATTTTGGTTTGAGCTGGGGAGCTGTAACAGAAGCAGGTGGTGTTGTAGTTAGTGATGAAGTGAAATTGCATTTGGCTGTACAGATGGTGAAGCAGGGGTAGGATGTTGGATTGGCTGATTGTTGATTGCGGATTTAGATGGACATTTAGAGAAATTAAAAAAAGTATATGAAAATTATTAAACACATTCCATTGGCCATCCTGGTATTCTTATATACGATGGCATCATCCAATTTTTTCCTGAATTACATTCCGGTGCCACCCTTATCGGGTAATGTGGCAATCTATTTTGAGTTGATGACCTCAACCAAATACATGCTGGTGGTAAAAGTTCTGGAAGTATTGCTGGTAGTGGGTATGCTGGTGCCAAAAACCAGGGTCTTATCCTTGATAATGATTGCACCAATTTCTATCAATATTCTATTATTTGAATTATTGGTAGCGCAACAGCCCGCAACAGGTATTTTATTGGTGATCATCAATGCAATTGCCATCTACCAGCGAAAAGAAAAATACATTAGTATCCTGGCTTAAACAGCCCTGCATACCTAGTTTAGGAAGGCGAAATGAACAAGAACAGGCAAAAAGTGTTATGCTAACTAAATAGTATAATCATTAAACAGCAGTGTAGTTATGAGAATTGAAATTATTACAGGAAGCCCCAGAACAGAAAGTGTTACTTACAGGCTGGCGCTATTTTTAGAGAAATACCTAAGTGCAACAACTTCACATACAGTAGGTATCATTGATGTGCGGGAATGGAATCTGCCCCTATTGCAAGGCGTATTCACCAGTGTAGATGCTACGCCAGATAAGTACAAATTGCTTTCGGAAAGAATGTTTGCAGCAGATGCTTTTATCCTGGTAACACCTGAATACAATGGCAGCTATTCACCAGCTCTTCAAAACCTGCTCGATCATTTTCCCAAACAGGGACACAAAGCTTTTGGCCTGGTAACAGCTTCCAAAGGGGTCATGGGAGGGATGCGGTCCAGTCAGCAGTTACTGCTATTAGTGCCTGCTCTCTTTGGTATAGCTTCACCTTATATGCTGATAACACCGCAAATTGACAAGAAATTTGACGAAGAGGGTAACCTTACCGACCCTAATTTTCAGAAGTCTGTGGATGTTTTTGTGAACGAATTTCTGTGGTTGGCCAGCACCCTGCATAAAGAAGTAGAAACTGTTTATAATTAATACAAAAAAAGGTGGCGGAGTTGTAACTTCGCCACTTTCTTTTAAACACCATCATGAGCGATAACATCAAACACGAATGCGGCCTCGCCTATATTCGTTTGAGAAAGCCTTTCTCCTATTATCTCCAGAAACATGGAGCAGTTACCTATGGCCTCAATAAGCTCTACCTGTTGATGGAAAAGCAGCATAATCGTGGTCAGGATGGTGCCGGTATTGCTGCAGTTAAACTGAATACGGAGCCTGGAAATCCTTTCCTGCACCGAATGCGCAGTAATGCACAACAACCCATTGCCGATCTTTTTTTTAGAATAGGGCAGGAAATAACCGAACTGGAAAAATACCAGCCCGATATTAAGCAACACCCCGGTTTAATGAAAGGTCATCTGCCTTTTTTGGGTGAAGTATTGCTGGGACATTTACGTTATGGTACCCAGGGTAAGAATAATGTAGAATTTTGTCACCCCTTCATTAAGCGCGATCTGATGCCTGGTAAGAACCTCGCATTGGCGGGTAATTTTAACCTGGTGAATACGGATGAATTATTCGACCTGATCAATATGGATCCGGGAGATTTTCAAAAGCAGAGTGATCTGGCAGCCATGATGGAAGTATTGCATCATTTTCTAACCAAGGAAGATGAACTACATCCCAATGCGGCAGATGTTTCAACAGTACTCAAAAAAGCTACACCACTTTTTGATGGCGGCTACACGATTGGTGCTTTATTAGGTAATGGCTACAGTTTTATCTTGCGTGATGCGCATGGTATCAGACCTGCCTATTATTATATTGATGACGAAGTAATTGTTGCAGCCAGTGAAAGAGCTGCTATCCGTACCACTTTTAATGTAGGCGAAAATGAAGTGCTGGAACTGATGCCTGGTATGGCTTTGATAGTAGACGACAAAGGTAATTATGTAATAGAACAAGTATTGGAACCCAAGGAAAGAAGGGCCTGTAGTTTTGAGCGCATTTATTTTTCAAGGGGTAGTGATGAAAAGATTTACCGCGAAAGAATTGCACTGGGTCACCACTTGAGTGAGCGTGTACTGGAAAGTATCAGCTATGATTTGAAGAACACTATTTTTTCTTATATCCCCAATACGGCAGAAGTTGCTTTTTTTGGTCTGGTGAAAGGCATGGAAGAATACCTCAACAAGATCAAAGTAGATCGGATCCTTAGCTGGGGCAATAATTTTACGCCGGAGAAACTGGAAGAGATGGTGAATAGAAAGATCCGTCAGGAGAAGATCGCCATCAAAGATGTAAAACTGCGCACTTTTATTACAGAAGATGCCAACAGGAACGAAATGGTGCAGCACGTATATGATATCACTTATGGTACGGTAAGAAAGAATGAAGATACTTTGGTGGTGATTGATGACAGTATTGTGAGGGGGACCACCTTGAAAGAAAGTATTGTTAGAATGTTGGCCAGACTGCATCCGAAAAAAATAATTGTGGTATCCTCCGCTCCGCAAATTCGTTACCCCGACTGTTATGGTATTGATATGAGTAAGCTGGGCGATTTTATTGCTTTCCGTGCTGCTATAGCCTTATTGAAAGAGCGCAATATGGAGTATGTGCTTACTGATCTGCATGAGAAAATAAAAGAGATGCAACGCAATAATCAGTTGCAAGTAGAAAATATGGTGCGTCATATTTATAAGCCATTTTCTACCTTAGAAATATCTGCCAAGATCGCGCAACTGATCACGCCACCGGAAGTTGATCTGAATGTAGAAGTGATCTATCAAACAATCGAAGACCTGCACGATTGCTGTCCCACAAATACCGGCGACTGGTATTTCACCGGCAATTATCCAACACCGGGAGGGAATAAAGTAGTGAACAAAGCCTTTTTAAATTATATAGAAGGGAAAAATGTGAGAGGGTATTAACCCCCCAGCCCCCTGAAGGGGGAGATAGATAAGTAGCTCAATAAGAAAAGCAGTTCATTAGTTGAACTGCTTTTCTTATTGAGGAAAAATATGGCTCCCCCTTCAGGGGGCTGGGGGGTCTCAGACCCTGTAACAGATCGCATTAATATTCATACCCGCGCCTACTGATGCGAACATCACAACATCGCCTGTGGTTAATTGGTGTTCATTCATCCTGCCGTGTTTTACCATATCAAACAATGTAGGAATAGTGGCTACAGAACTATTGCCGAGCTTATGAATACTCATGGGCATGATGTCTGTGGGTATATCCTTTAGGCCGTATAGTTTATACAGGACTTTTACAAATCCCTCATCCATTTTTTCATTTGCCTGGTGCAGGAAGAATTTTTTTACATCTGTAACATGCAGTCCGCATTTATCCAAACAGGCTTTCATAGCAGCAGGCACATTTTTGATCGCGTATTCATACACTTTACGGCCCTTCATTTTCATAAAACGCACATCCGGGTCGGCTCCGGGCAGATTGGATTTGCCATAATGCAGGTAAAAAGCTTCATCTACACAATGACTTTGCACACTGGTTGCCAGTATGCCACTGTTGGTTTCATGGGAAGGAATGGCTTCAATAATGGTAGCACCAGCACCATCACTGAAGATCATACTGTCGCGGTCATAGATATCTATTACCCTGCTCAAGGTTTCAGCACCAATCACCAAACATTTTTTGGCGATACCTGCTTTTATATAAGCATCTGCCTGAATAACACCCTGGATCCATCCCGGGCAACCGAATAAAATATCGTAAGCAACACAATTGGGGTTACGGATGCCCAAAGCTTTTTTTACCCTGGAAGCCAATGCAGGTAATACATCTGTTTGAATGGTATTTTTTAAAACATTGCCGAAATTATGTGCCAGAATGATCTGGTCTAAGGTTTCTGGATCAATGCCAGCATCTTCAATGGCAAGCTTTGCAGCAATCACAGCCATATCGGATGTTGTCATATCCGCATCTGCATACCTACGTTCTTCAATGCCTGTGATGTCTTTGAATTTTTCTACGATCTCATTGGGAGGTGCCATGATTTTTTCATGGTCTTCACTATAAAAATCCTGTTGTGCAAATTCAAGATTGGTTTTGATATTCGGCGGAATATAACTTCCAACACCTGTGATTACCGTATTGATCTGGGGCATGAGCAATGAGTTGTTACTATAAAAGCTAGCATTTGCAATAGAACAAATTTAATTAATTATTCAGTGTTTAAACTGATTGGCACATAAAATACAGATAAAAAAAGCGACCAACTGTTAGTTATTGGTCGCTTTTATATTTTATAGTTGCCAGGATTTTGATCTAACAGAACTTGGTAACATGGCTTATCAGAGAAACTTATCACCCTTATTTCTTTTCACTTCAGCCACATATTCTTTAATGGCCTGTTCTTTTTCCTTCTTACAGATCAGTAAAACATCTTTGGTATCAACGATAATGAAATCATCCAGGCCCTGTAATACCAATAATTTATCATTGGCAGCAGAAACCATGCATTTGGTAGCATCAATCACTATCACATTTTCTCCGGCAACGGCATTTCCCAGGTAGTCTTTTTCCAGGTTATCATAAGCACTGTTCCAGGTACCCAGATCACTCCAGCCAAAGGAAGAAGGGATAACATAAACATTGTCTGCTTTCTCCATGATAGCAATATCGATGGATACATTGGTACACAATGGGTAGATTCTGTTGATAGCTTCTGTTTCTTTGGGGGTATTGAAATGCTCTTTCTCAGTATCAAACAATTCAAACATTTCAGGTTGAAACAATTCGAATGCCTTCACAACATTTTTTACCTGCCAAACAAAAATGCCGGCATTCCATAAGAAATCACCGCTGGCTAAAAATGTTTTTGCCAATTCCAGATCGGGTTTTTCAGTAAAAGTTTTTACCTGAAAAATACCTTCGGCCACAGCCATGGGCGAATGTTGAATATACCCATAGCCAGTATTGGGATGTGTTGGTTTGATACCCAATGTAACCAGTGACTTGATATGCCCTACAAAATCAAGTGCCTTTAAAGTTGTGTTCCGGAAATTTTCCGTGTCCAATATCATATGATCACTTGGCGCTACTATTAATGAAGCTTCCGGATCTTTTTGCAATAATTTAAAAGAGATATAAGCCACACAGGGCGCCGTGTTTTTTCTACTGGGCTCCGATAGGATATTATCCATCGACATTTCCGGGATCTGTTCTTTAACGATCTGGCTGTATTCGGCAGAAGTAACTACAAATATATTTTCGGCAGGGATAAAAGCGGCATAACGCTCATAGGTCCATCGGATCAGTGATTTACCGGTATTTAAAATATCGAGGAACTGCTTGGGATAACTTGTTCTGCTGCTGGGCCAGAATCTGCTGCCTATTCCCCCGGCCATGATGGCTACATAATGGTGTTTATTCATAGGTGTTACAATGTTAGGTTGTTAAATCGCGAAGCAAAATTACAGTCAATTTTGTGGCTTTATGATAATAAATCCTGTTTTACACAATTCCTTCTTTCACGAGGTCGTGGATGTGTAAAATGCCCAAATAAATGCCCTGATCAGCTACTATCAGCTGACTGATATCGTTCATCCTAAAAATATCGAGGGCTTCTACAGCCAGTAAGGAACTTTCTACGGTTTTTGGGTTTTTGGATAAGATATCTTTTGCCGTAATGGTACTGATATCATCCGTTTTTTCCAGCATCCTTCTAAGGTCGCCATCTGTAATGATACCCAGTAATTGTTGGGCAGTATTGGTAACAGCGGTAACACCCATGCGTTTTTCTGTCATTTCCACAATCACTTCTTTTAAAGTAGCATCGGGTGCAACCTGTGGTTTTGCATTATGCAGATACAGGTCGGCAACACGCAGGTACAATCTTTTACCCAGGTTACCGCCCGGATGAAATTTGGCGAAATCCTGACCGGTAAAGCCGTTTAGTTGCATCAGGCAAACAGCCAATACATCACCCATCACCATTTGTGCGGTAGTGCTGCTGGTTGGGGCAAGGTTATTAGGGCAAGCTTCCTGGCTTACGGTAGTATTCAAAACCAGGTTACCTTCTTTGGCTAAAAAACTTTCGGTATTACCTACCATGCTGATGATAGTATTGCCAAAGTTTTTAATCAGGGGCACCAGTACTTTTATTTCGGGGCTTTCGCCGCTTTTGCTGATGATCATCACAATATCTTCCTGCCTAATCATACCCAGGTCGCCATGAATAGCATCTGCAGCATGCATAAACAAAGAAGGTGTTCCCGTAGAATTCAGGGTGGAAACGATCTTCTGTGCAACGATGGCGCTTTTGCCAATTCCACTGATGACCAGTCTGCCTGTTGATTGATGAATGGTTTCGATTGTAAGACTAAAATCGGCATTGATAAATGCTGCCAAACCTGCAACGGAAGCGGCTTCCAGTTCTAAAGTATGTAGCGCAGTTTGTTGGATGGATGGTTTCATACCCTGCAAAGGTAAAGTTTAACAGCAAACTGAAGGTATTGCAGCCATAGTTCAGTAACTTCGTCACCCTTTTTACAACAGTTCCTGCGAAAATCATCGGAAACAAAAAATAATACCGAACCTGTTCCCCGAAAACCGTTTAAAAATTTTAAGCGAATAATTCCGGTAAATGGAGTAAATTATAGGTGCATTAATAGCTATCCTGCCGAAAGCGGGATGAAAACAGATCTCGATACATGGCAACAAGTACAAAGAAAAAAGCCGCACCTGCAAAAGCGGCAAAAGCAAAAACAGTTACGATTGAAAAAAAGCCTGCCGGAAAGAAGCTTCAGCAGCACACATATGACATTTATGGCGCATTAGAGCAATATTTCGGTTTCAGGGAATTTAAGGGAACACAGGAATTAGCCATAAACAGCCTTTTAAACGGCAATGACACATTTGTAATCATGCCTACTGGTGGTGGCAAGAGTCTTTGTTACCAATTGCCAGCCATGATCATGCCTGGTTGTGCCATCATCGTTTCCCCATTAATAGCGTTGATGAAGAACCAGGTAGACCTGGTAAGGGGCTATAGTGAAAATGATGAGGTAGCGCATTTTCTGAATTCATCCCTCAATAAAGGACAGATCAAAATAGTTAAGGATGACCTCACCAGTGGTAAAACCAAACTTTTATATGTAGCTCCGGAAACATTGACCAAGCAGGAAAACCTGGAATTTTTCAGCGACCTGCCTATCTCATTTTTTGCAGTGGATGAAGCACATTGTATATCTGAATGGGGGCACGATTTCAGGCCCGAGTACAGAAGGCTTCGTGAGATGATGGATATCATCAATCCGGATATTCCCGTTGTTGCTTTAACGGCAACAGCCACGCCTAAAGTAAAAAGTGATATTGTAAAAAACCTGGGTTTACGTGATCCGAATATTTTTCTCTCCTCTTTCAACAGGGCTAATCTATACTACGAGATCCAGCCCAAAATTGAAAAGGACCAGACCATCAAAAGTATTGTGCGGTTCATAACAGGTCATAAAGGAAAGAGCGGGATCATTTATACCCTTAACCGCAAAACAACTGAAGAACTTGCCGAAATATTAATGGCCAATAAGATAAAGGCCGTTGCCTATCATGCAGGGCTTGATCAAAAATTAAGGGCCGAAAGACAGGATCAGTTTTTGAATGAAGACGTGCAGGTAATCGTTGCTACCATTGCTTTTGGAATGGGTATCGACAAACCGGATATCCGCTATGTGATCCATTTTAATATCCCCAAATCCATCGAAAATTATTACCAGGAAACCGGTCGCGCCGGCAGAGACGGGATGGAAGGTCTCTGTGTATTATACTATTCGCACAAAGATGTTTCCAAACTGGAACATTTTATGCGCGATAAGCCATTGAGTGAAAGAGAAGTGGGTGCCCAATTGATAGATGAAACGGTGGCATACGCTGAAAGTGCTGTTTGCAGAAGAAAAATATTGCTGCATTATTTTGGAGAAGACTGGGAAACACCTAATTGTGGCAATTGTGATAATTGTCTGCATCCCAAAGAAAGAATTGAAGCAAAAGAGGAAGTGGTTAAGATGCTGAAAGTGATCAAAGCACTTGATGAAAGATTTGTAACCGATTATGTGGTAAATGTGGTAATGGGTAAACTTACGCCACAGATCAATATTTATCGCCATGATGCACTTCCTGTTTTTGGTATTGGCAATGATAAGGACAGCCATTTATGGAATAGCTTGGTAAGACAAATGCTTCTGGAAAACCTCATCAAAAAAGACATAGAAGAATATGGCTTGTTGAAGCTTACAGATAAAGGTGAGAAGTTTATCAAGAAACCTTCTTCCTTTAAAATAGTATTGAATAATCTGTATGAAGATGCCCAGTTTGATGAAGATGAGGGAGAGAATGCTTCACAAACAGGAGCTGCTGCCGATGAGAAGTTGTTTGAGATGCTGAAAGATTTAAGGCAGAAAGAAGCCAAGAAAAAAAGTCTGCCTCCTTTTGTGATTTTTCTTGAAAACTCATTGCAGGATATGGCCACCATTTATCCAACTACGCTGGAAGAAATGGAAAAATGTCAGGGTGTAAGCAAGGGTAAATCTATTAAATATGGTAAACCATTTGTAGAGCTGATTGCCAAATATGTAGCCGAGAATGATATAGAAAAACCGGATGATTTTGTAATGAAGAGTGTTGCCAATAAGGCCAATAACAAGATCTATATCATCCAGAATGTTGACAAAAAAATTCCATTGGAAACCATTGCCAAGAATAAAAGTCTGGCATTAGACCAGTTACTGGAAGAGATGGAAACCATTGCAGCCAGTGGCACCAAACTTAACCTGGATTACGCTATTGATGAATGGCTGGATGAATATGATCAGGAAGAGATCATTGAGTATTTTAAAAGTTGTCAAACATCATCCCTGCAGGTAGCACAGGAGGAATTGAGTGAAAATAATTATTCCTGGGAACAGTTGAAAATCATGCGGATCAAGTTTTTGAGTGTGTTTGGGAATTAATCTTGATAATTCAGTATTTATTTAACCTTGCCACAGCCTACAGGCTGTGGATTTGGAAATAAATCAATTTCCTTCTTTGGTGCTTTAGCGCGCATTGAACAATCTGGGTTGAAACCCAACAATGATTCTTTGCATTTGTATTTCATCCCCATCTTGAAAGATGGGGCAATGTTTTTGAATTGATCTAGATAATTCAGAATTGATTAAACTTTGCCACAGCCTTCAGGCTGTGGATTACAAAATTAAATCCTCTTATTTTTTTGTGCTTTTGCGCCTATTGTTATTAGCTTGTTTGAAACTATGTTTCCAATTGAATAAAATTCTTCAGGTGTAAATACCTGTTACTAATACGCTACACAACTTTCCTAAGTTTTCTTTGCTTTGATGCACTATGTCATATACAAAAATATTCATCCATTATGTATGGTCTACCAAAAACCGAGAATCTACACTGGTAATGCCATATAGGCAATTGCTCTTTGATCATATTAAACAAAACGCGTTGCTTAAAGATATTTATCTGGATAGGATTAATGGGTATCTTGATCATGTCCATTGTCTTGTATGGCTGAAACCAATGCAAACTATTGATCAGGTTGCACATTTACTAAAAGGTGAATCTGCTCATTGGTATAACCATCATGTAGGATTTAAGGGATTGAAATTGCAATGGCAGAAAAATTATTTTGCTGTTTCTGTTAACTTGGCGGGACTAGAAAAAGTTCGTGCATATATTGATAATCAGGAAACACATCATAGGACAAAAACATTTGAAGAGGAATATAATGAATTCCTGAAAAATTACTTGATGAATATTGAACTCGAAAATAGTTCTGATCGATTTAGGCTTAATACTGGATAAAAAAATTAATAAACATAATTATCTCACATTTTTATTTTGCACAATCCGGGCTAAAGCCCAGAATTGATTCTTTGTGTTTGTATTTAACCCCCATCTTGAAAGATGGGGCAATTATTTTTAATTTAATCTTAATGATGCAAATGAGTTAAATCTTGTCACGGCCTTCGGGCTGTGGATTTGAAAATGAAATAATCTCTTCTTTTGGTGCTTTAGCGCCTGTTGCACAATCCGGTCTAAAGACCAAAATTGATTCTATGTATTTGTATATAATCCCCATCTTAAAAGATGGGGCAATTTTTTTGATATGACCTTGCTATAGCCTTCAGGCTGTGGATTTGTAGTTAATTCCAGCTTAAAGTAAGGCGCAAAGAAAAGCCCCATACATTTTTATCGACCATTTCAACACTTTCATAGAGCAAAGGATACTATTAGCAGATTTGGCTAAAAATTGAGTCATCCTGTATGCATTTTTGCATCGCAAATCTGAAAAGCATACCATCAATTTTTAAAAAAGACACTAAAGTCAAATTAATCAACCTGAAAAGTCAAAAAAATGAACATTAAGAATCTTCAACCCGGTTTGGTTTCCAGTAACAAATACCTTACAGTTTTAACCGATCAAAGTAGCAAATTAGTAGTAAAGGTTTTGGATGTGGAAGGAAAAATAGCTAAAACAATGGAAACATTTGTAAATGAAGGAAGGCACCAACTGGCACTGGACATGAACGACCTAGTTAAAGGTCCTTATATCATGAATGCTTTTTCCGGTGGAAACTTCATCAAATCAATCCGTTTTATCAAGCAATAATCTGGTTTTTTTAGCAAGGATGTGCATACGGGGTTCTGCCATTGGCAGAACCTTATTTTTTTAGAAAACTGGTGGTACGTAATGCTGCATTTTCCCTGATATTTTTGTAAAAAAAGTTCATATCTGCTATATGGTAGTTCTTGGTTGTATAAAAGATACTGCCAAAAAAATGCGGCTTATCTGTCCATAAAATGCCGTTGTTAACACGGGCATTCACTAATTTTTCAATGGTTTGATTATAATTTAGTAATACACCTCCTTTGTTAAAACTACGATCTGCAGTTGGAACGGAATCTGACCAGGTAAGTGGATTGGTTACAATGGATGTAAACTTTTCTTGTTGCACGAAACTAGGTATATATCCTTCCTTAAAAGTTCTCCAGCTGCAAATGCATCCTGTTTGTTCGGGTGTTTTACAAGGTTTTATTGATTTTAAATATTCAGGCTCAACCGCCATTCCTACCAGATAACCTGCTATTAGTTTCTTTTCCAAATCCTTTCCATCAAAAAATTCTTTTAATAATCTTTTGGCATGGGTGGTTCCCTGGCTATGCGAAGCGATAATGATGGGTCTTCCCTTGTGATAGTTTTGCAAGTAATAATTGAATGCAGATTTTATGTCTTGATAAGCTAACTCAAAAGCTGCTAATGCTTGTAAAGTATCATCGGATGTTGAAGGATAATAGCAGGAAAGACTGGCCTGTCGATATCGAGGCGAATAAACCCTCCCTACTTCATTAAAGATACTGGCTTGAAAGAGAATAGTGGAATAATCTGTTTTGGCGTTCAATGACGGATTATCAATGGAGGCATTCCATCCAAAACTTCGTTCTTTTTCTGTATAGGTGGTGGGATGAATAAAAAATACATCGGATGCAGTATCGGGATGGTAATTAACTTTCAGGGGTAAAGGCACGCTGTCTGATGGATCTGTTTTAGCAGGATGAGCTGCCCAGTAATCCAGATTGCTATAGTCAGGGATACCTGTTGGACTTCTGAAACTATATTCTGCAACATGCTTTTGATAGCTGCTGGAACAGGATAGGCAAAAGAAACATATTAAGTATATGAAATGGGCTGTTTTTACGCGCATGCTTCAAAGTTGATAAATAAGTTTCATTTATCCATCTTATCTACATCATATGTGGAATGCTTTGTGTTTTGTAATTTCCCTATTGGAACCCTTTGCACAACCTTAAATAAAAGTATATGTCAATACCTGTTGTAGATTTAGCTGATTTCCTAAGCGGTGATCCTGCCAAAAAAGCGGCATTTGTACAGGCTTTGGGAGAAGCCTATGAAGATGTAGGATTTGTGGCGGTAAAGAATCACGGGGTTCCGGATGCTTTAATTGCCCATCAATATGAATATGTGCAACAGTTTTTTTCGCTGCCATTGGAAAAAAAGCTGGCTTATGAAATCAAGGGACTGGCAGGACAGCGAGGCTATACCAGTTTTGGGCGGGAGCATGCCAAAGGCAGTGAGGCACCGGATCTGAAAGAGTTTTTTCAGTACGGACAAACAGTTGCAGCTGATGACCCACTTAAGGCAGAATACCCCGATAATGTACAAGTGAATGAGATTGAATCATTTAATGAAACCATTTTTCAGGCATACCGTCATTTTGAAAAAAGCGGCACATCATTGTTACAAGCTATTGCGCTATACTTAAAACTGGATGAACATTATTTTGATGATTTTGTACAAAAAGGCAATTCCATTTTACGATGTATTCATTATCCTCCTATTACCCAGGAACCCAAATCGGCCATAAGGGCAGAACAGCACGAAGACATCAATTTGATCACCTTATTGGTAGGTGCTTCAGCTGATGGATTACAAATTCTAACCAAACAGGGCGAATGGGTTAATGTTACTTCCCTGCCCGAACAAATTGTGGTAAATGTGGGCGACATGCTGCAAAGACTGAGCAATAATAAGCTTAGGAGTACCACACACCGGGTAGTAAATCCACCCCAATCCTTATGGCATACCAGCAGGTTTTCTATGCCCTTCTTCCTGCATCCCAAAAGTGGGATGAGCCTGGCCTGCTTAGAATCTTGCATAAACAGCAACCATCCTAAAGCGTATCCTGATGCAACTGCAGGTGAATACCTGGATGAAAGACTGAGAGAGATTGGTTTGAAAA